>JBFFGH010000053.1:0-14552 GCA_041557575.1 Gaiellaceae bacterium | reverse complement strand
GAGCGTCCCGATCGCAGCCGACATCGCCGCCCCTGCGTCGGCGCCGGTCGAGGCGGCGATCCGGGCCGTGAACGTCGACGCGTTGAGCCCGTGCTCGGCGGTGCAGATCCAGTACGTGTCGATGGCCTTGACGTGAGCCGGCTCCGCCTCGCCCCGCCAGCGCAGGAGGAACTTCTCGGCCGCGGTCGCCCCTGCGGCGACCACCTCGTCCGGGACGGCGTCCACGCTGCCGTCGGCCACTCTGGCCGAGCGGGCGACGATCGCCATCACCTGGGCGGAGAGCCGCGCGAGATCGTCGCGCGCCTGCGCGTCGTCGATCTCCGTGAGCTTGCCGAGGCCCCAGACGCCCGACAGGCGCGCGATCTCCGACTGCGCGTCAGCCGGGGCATCGCCGGTCAGGCCGTGAGGCTCGTACTCGTCGGGATCGGGCATCCCGGGCTCGAGGGCCTCGTCGACGAGGAGCCCCCAGACCTTCTCGTACGGCACGCGGCCGACGAGCTCTTCGATGTCGACACCGCGGTAGCGCAGCGCGCCACCCTCGCGGTCGGGCTCGGCGATCTCGGTCTCGACGGCGACGACGCCCTCGAGGCCGGGCGTGAAGTCCGACTCGCTCATCCCGCGGGACGCTACCTGAGCGGGAATCGCACCCGCTCGCGGAGCGCGGAGGCCGGGAGTGGCGGGAGCCGCTCTTCGGGCTGCGATCGCCGGAGAGCTCACGTTGGTGAGCCTCGGTCGAAGGGGACGGAGTTACGATCGACGGACAGGGCTATTCGCGTACGACATCGAGAGCGAAGGAGAGAGGGAGAGAGATGCGCAAGAAGGTCACCGTCATCGGAGCAGGGAACGTCGGCGCAACGTGCGCGCAGGAGATCGCGCGGCGCGACTACGCGGACGTCGTGCTCGTCGACATCATCCCCAACTTCCCGCAGGGGAAGGCGCTGGACATGAACCAGGCCGGATCGGTGCTCGGCTACGAGCCGACGATCACCGGCACGAACGGCTACGAGGAGACGCAGGGCTCGGACGTCATCGTGATCACGGCGGGCAAGCCACGCTCTCCCGGCATGAGCCGCGACGACCTCGTGACGACGAACGAGGCGATCGTCGGCTCGGTGACGAAGCAGGCCGTGAAGATGTCCCCGGGCGCGATCCTCGTCGTCGTGTCGAACCCACTCGACGCGATGTGCCATGTCGCGAAGGCGGTCTCCCGGTGGAAGAAGAACCGCGTCCTCGGCATGGCCGGCATCCTCGACACCGCACGCTTCTCGGCGTTCATCTCGCAGGAGCTGGCCGTGTCGGTCAAGGACGTCACCGCGGTCGTGCTCGGCGGCCACGGCGACCAGATGGTGCCGGTCGTCTCCGCCACGACGGTCGGCGGCGTCCCGCTGCCGGAGCTGATGCCGAAGTCGAAGATCGCGAAGCTCGTCGAGCGAACGAAGTTCGGCGGCGGCGAGATCGTCAACCTGCTCGGCACGTCCGCCTGGTACGCGCCCGGCGCGGCGGCGGCGCAGATCGTGGACTCGATCTGCCTCGACGAGAAGCGCGTCCTGCCGTGCACCGCGTACCTCGAGGGCGAGTACGGGATCAACGGCCTGTACATGGGCGTGCCCGCGAAGCTCGGCGCGAACGGCGTCGAGGAGGTCGTGAAGCTCCGGCTCACGGCGGACGAGCGCAAGATGCTGAAGAGCTCGGCGGCAGCGGTCCGCGAGGTGGTCGGCGTCCTGAAGAAGAAGTAGGCGTGGATCTCGGTCTCAGCGGTCGCACCGCGATCGTCTGCGGCGCGTCGGCCGGGATCGGGCTGGGCGTCGCCGAGTCGCTGGCGGCGGAGGGCGCGAGCGTCGTCATGTTCGCGCGACGGCGCGACGTCCTCGAGCGCGAGGCAGAGCGGCTCGGCGGGCTCGCCGTCGTGGGAGACGTCACCCGCGCGGAGGACCTCGAGCGGCTCGTGCAGGAGGCTGTCACCGCCCACGGAGGGATCGACATCCTCGTCAACAACTCGGCCGGGCCGCCGCGGACGACCGCGGTCGAGCTCGACGCCGAACGGGTTCGGGCGGCCGCCGAGCTCCTGCTCGTCTCGGTCGTCCGCCTCACGGCGCTCTGCCTCCCGTACCTCGAGCTGAGCCCGGCGGGCCGGATCGTCAACATCACGTCCAGCTCGGTTCGCGAGCCGATCGACAACCTCGCGCTCTCGAATGCGGTGAGGCCCGGCGTCATCGGGTGGGCGAAGACGCTCTCGCGGGAGCTCGGCCCGAAGGGGATCACGGTGAACTCGATCGCACCCGGCCGGATCGACACCGACCGGGTGCGCGAGGTCTATCCGGACGGGCCGACCGAGGCCGACCTCGCGACGATCCCGCTCCGGCGACTCGGCACGACGCGCGAGATCGGCGACGTCGTCGCGTTCCTCTGCTCCGAGCGAGCGAGCTACGTCACCGGCACGGTGACGTCCGTGGACGGCGGCCTCGCACGTAGCCTCTAGGCACGCATGAGACGCTTCGCCGGAACGCTGGTCGTCCTCGGCCTGCTCGGGCTCGCGGTGACGCTCACCCTCTGGTGGCTGCCGGCGGACGACTTCATCTTCACGCCCAACACCGCGCGGCCCCTCGGGGACAGGGTCGTGGTCGAGGACAGCAGGCCCGTGGGGCAGGACGCCGTCTACTTCGTCGACGTGTTCGTCCGCAGGCTGCGCGTCCTCGAGCAGCTCCTCCCCTTCACGCGCCCCGACGGATCCACGACGGTGCCCGCGTCGGATCTCCTCCCACACGGGACGTCCGAGGAGGAGCGCGACCGGCAGAACTACGTCGACATGCAGCGCTCGGAGCAGATCGCGTCCGCCGTCGCTCTCCAGACGCTCGGGTACGACGTCGTCGAGACGCCGCGGGGAGCGCTCGTCATCGGCGTCTACTCGGACGTCCCGGCGGCGGCGAAGCTCGACCCGGGAGACGTGATCGTCGCCGTCGACGGCGTTCCCGTGAAGACGCCCGACGAGCTGCGGGCGGAGATCGGGAAGCGAGAGCCCGGCGACGAGGTCCGCCTGACGATCCGCCGCGACGGCGCGTCGACGGACGTCACGGTGCGGACGGTCGCGAGCCCCTCGGACTCCTCGAGGCCCATCATCGGGATCAGCGTCGACCAGGACGCGAAGATCGAGCTTCCGCTCGACGTCGACATCGACCTCGGAGACGTCGGCGGGCCGTCGGCCGGCCTTCCCTTCGCCCTCGAGATCGCGAGGCAGCTCGGACGCAGGCTGGCGGACGGGTGCCGCGTCGCCGCCACCGGAGAGCTCGCGCTCGACGGCACCGTGGTCTCGATCGGAGGGGTCGAGCAGAAGACGATCGGCGTGCGCCGAGCCGATGTGGATATCTTCGTCGTCCCCGCGGGCCGCAATGCGAAGGAGGCCCGGAAGTACGCGGACGGTGTCCGCATCCTCCCTGTGGAGAGTTTTCAACAGGCGTTTCGCAAGCTGACAACGTCCGGTCTGAAATGCTGATTTTCCAGGCATTTCGTCTCGACTGAGAACACGCGCAATTTGCGGAGACTTCCGCTCCGGGTGGGGTTGTGGCGGAGCGGTCGGCCCGACAGAATCTCGACCTGGTCGAGACGACGACCACGCCCGGACATGGCCCCCGAGACGAGACGAGACCTCACCTGCGACGACTGCTACTTCCGGCGTGAGGGGCTGTGCGCACTTCCGGGGAACGTCCCGTGCCCGACGTTCAGGGCGACGAAGGCCAGCTCGCTCACCCCTCCGCGGCAGCCGCAGCTCGTCCCGCGCACGCCGGAGCACGCGGCCGTGAGCCAGGCGGCGTAGGATCCCCACCGTGGGTGAGCGCGACCCCTTCTCCCCTCCGGCCCGTGGATCTCAGAAGGACGAGAGCGTGCCGTGGAAGCTCGTCGCGTTCGCGGCGCTCATGGGCTACGCGATCCTCATCGTCCTCTTCAACCGCGACCAGGTCGACATCAGCTTCGTCTTCTTCTCCGCGACGATCTCGCTGGTCGTCCTGATCCTCCTCTGCGTGGGAATGGGGTTCGCCGGCGGGTTCCTCTTCAGCGAGCTGCGGGCTCGCCGTCGCCGCAGCCTCGAGCGTTCAACCGAGAAGTGACGCGAGGCGACCGACGCCCTCGACGATCCGCTCGGGCGTCTCGTAGCTGAACGCGAGCCGCACGCTCGAGCCACCACCGTCGGAGCCGGGCAGGAAGAAGCCGCGGCCGGGGACGATTGCGACGTCGACCTCCCTCGCCGCACGCTCTGCGAGAGCGCCGGTGTCGACGCCTGCGAGCTCCAGCCACAGGAAGTAGCCGCCCAGAGGGCGGTTCCACGTCGCCTCTGACGGGAACGTCCGCTCGAGCGCGCCGAGCATCGCGTCGCGCCGGGCGCGGAGCTCGGAGACGACGCGCGCGAGGTTCCCCTCGAAGAGGCCGCGCGAGAGGAACTCGGAGATCGTGGCCTGGACGAGGAAGGGCGGGGAGATGTACGTGGACACCGCGTGCTCCTCGTACGACGCCGCACGATCGGACGGGAGGACGAAGTAGCCGGTGCGAAGACCGGGCGCAGCCGTCTTCGAGAAGGACGAGGTGTGCGTCACGAGGGAGCCGCCCTCGAGCTCGAAGAGGCTCGGCACGGGCTCTCCCTCGAAGCGGACGAGCCCGTAGGGATCGTCCTCGAGCACGGGGAGCGACCGGTCGCGAACGATCTCGACGATGCGGCGGCGACGCTCCGTGGACAGTGTCCGACCGCTCGGGTTCTGGAAGGTGGGGATCGAGTAGAGGAAGGACGGCGCGTCCGACGTCCTGTCGAGCTCCGCCTCGAGGGCGTCCGGGAGGAGGCCCTCGTCGTCCATCGGCAGCGCCACGACCTCGGCGCGGTGGCGAGCGAGGATCGTGAGCGTGCGGTCGTAGGTCGGCGCCTCGACGATGACCCTCCCCGGCTTGTACGCGAGCTGCTCGTGGACGTAGAACGAGAATCCCTGGAGACCCCCGACCGTGAGCACGACCCGGCGGGTCTCGACGCCGTGGCGTTCGGCGATCCACTCACGGAGCGGTGCGTAGCCGCCGCCGGGGCCGTAGGCGAAGACGTGGGCGCCCTCTCGCTTCGCGACCGCGTGCGCGCAGTCGGTGAGCTCGTCCGCCGGAATCAGAGAGAGCCCCGGGGCACCTCGCGCGAAGGAGATGGGCTGCTCTGCCATCGCGATCGAGACTACGCGAAGAGCCCGGCGCTAGGCGAAGTACGTGTCCTCGTGCGCGTAGGGCGGGGAGCAACAGCAGAGAAAGCGGACGCCCGCGGGGCCGGCGGTGATCCGGTGCCAGGCGCCGGGCGGGATGAGGACGGCGTCGCCGGCACCGACCTCCTGCCGCTCGTCGCCGAGCTCCATCAGCCCGTCCCCTTCGAGCACGAGGTAGATCTCCTCGCTCAGGCGGTGGTAGTGGCGCTGGGTCGCCTGGGCTGCCTCGAGCGAGGCCTCGGCGAGCGACTGGAGATCCGTGTGCAGGTACTCGCGGATCGTCGAGCCGTCCTTCGTGGTGAACGGAGCGGCGTCGCGCTCGCGGTTTCGGATCTGCACGGGCCCGGTCTCTATCCCTTGCCCGCGTTCAGGAGCGCGCGATCTCGGCGACGAGCTGCGCCGTCTCGGTCGGCGTCGTCCCGACGCGGATGCCCTTGGCCTCGAGCGCCTCCTTCTTGCCCTGGGCCGTGCCCGACGAGCCGGAGATGATGGCGCCGGCATGGCCCATCGTCTTCCCCGGCGGCGCGGTGAAGCCGGCGATGTAGGCGACGACGGGCTTCGACATCCGGGACTCGATGAACGCGGCGGCCTTCTCCTCCTCGTCACCGCCGATCTCACCGACCATCACGACCTGCTCCGTCTGCGGGTCGGCCTCGAACATCTCCAGGACGTCGATGAACGAGGTCCCGACGATCGGGTCGCCGCCGATGCCGACGATCGTCGAGTTGCCCAGCCCGAGCTGGGTGAGCTCGTGCCCGATCTGGTAGGTGAGGGTGCCCGAGCGCGACACGAGGCCCACTGAGCCCTCGCTGAAGATCTCGGCGGGGATGATCCCGACGTTCGCCTTCCCGGGGGAGAGGACGCCGGGGCAGTTCGGGCCGACGAGCGTGATGCCGCGAGGGCGGATGTACGCGTGGATCCGGAGCATCTCGTGCGCCGGCACGCCCTCCGTGATGCACACGATCGTCTCGATGCCCGCGTCGATCGCCTCGTACATCGCGTCCGCGGCGAACGGCGCCGGGACGAAGCTCATCGCCGTGTTGGCGCCGGTCGCCTCGACCGCGGCGGCGATGGTGTCGAAGACCGGCACGCCGTCGACGTCCTGCCCGCCCTTCCCCGGCGTCGTGCCCGCGACGAGGTTCGTGCCGTAGGCGCGGTTCCGCAGCCCGTGGAACCGGCCCTCGGAGCCCGTGAGCCCCTGGACGACGAGCCGCGTGTCCGTGTCGACGAGGATCGCCATCAGGCCGCGAGCTCCACCGCGCGTCTTGCCCCGTCGAGCATCGTCGCCTCCGAATGCAGGTTCGAGATCCCCGAGCCCTGGAGGATGGCCCGCCCCTCCTCCGCGTTCGTGCCGTCGAGGCGGACGACGATCGGCTCGGCGATGCCCATCTGCTCGACCGCCTGCAGGATGCCGCGCGCGACCTCGTCGCAGCGCGTGATCCCGCCGAAGATGTTGAAGAAGATCGCGCGTACCTGGGGATCGCGGGTGATCACCTCGAGCGCGTCGACGACACCCTGGGCGTCCCCCCCACCACCGAGGTCGCAGAAGTTCGCCGGGCGTCCGCCCACGAAGGTCACGACGTCGACCGTGGACATCGTCAGCCCGGCTCCGTTCCCGAGCACGCCGACCTCGCCGTCCAGCTTCACGTACGTGACGCCCTTCTCGCGCGCGAGCGCCTCGAGCGGGTCGGCCGCACGGACGTCGCGCATCTCCGCGATGTCGGGGTGCCGGTACAGCGAGTTGTCGTCGACGGTGAACTTCGAGTCGAGCGCCCGCACCTCGCCCCCGGGCGTGACGATGAGCGGGTTGATCTCGCAGAGCATCGCCTCGCAGCCGACGAACGCCTCGTAGAGGTTCCCCGCGATGGCCGCGATCTGCTTCCGCTCGCTCGGATCGGACACTCCTCCCTCGTAGACGAGCCGTCGCGCATGCCAGGGCTGAAAGCCGGCGAGCGGCTCGACGTGGAGGCGGACGAGCGCCTCGGGGCTCGTGCTCGCGACCTCCTCGATGTCCACCCCGCCTTGCGTCGTGAACATGAAGAGCGGCTTCTTCGCGCTGCGGTCGAACGTGAGCGAGAGGTAGTACTCGCGCGCGATGTCGGACGCCTTCTCGATCCACAGCCTCGCGACGACATGGCCGCGGATGTCCATCCCCAGGATCTCCCGCGCCCGGGCCTCCGCCTCGGCCGCGGTCTCCGCGAGCTTGATCCCGCCGGCCTTCCCGCGGCCTCCGGTCAGCACCTGCGCCTTGACGACGACGGGGCCCCCGAGCTCCTGTGCAGCCGTGCGAGCCTCGGCGGGGCTGGTCGCGAGTCTCCCCTCGGATACGGGGATCCCGAAGCGGCGGAAGAGCTCCTTCCCCTGGTACTCGTAGAGATCCAAGGCGCCGGCGAGTCTACAGCCGTCGCGAAACCGGGGTCCCGGTATGCGAGCATCCCACTATGAGCCGGACGACGATCATCGTCCTCATCGTCGCCGGCGCGACGCTGGCCGGATTCGCGGTCGCCTCGAATCTCGAGCGGCTCGAAGGCACCGACAGCCCCACCTCGCCGAGCGTCGCGGCCGGGCCGCAGAAGGAGACGCTCGGCTGGAGGGAGGTCAACGGCAAGCCTGGCGAGCAGCTCGTGTTCACCGTCGACTCGATCGAGGTCACGGACGAGGGATGGAGCGCCGTCGTGGGCATCGAGAACGACACGACCGTCGCCTGGGAGCTGTCGCCGGGAGCGCTCCCGGACGGGAACTTCGGGCTCGCGCTCTTCGAGACGGGCGAGATCGACGAGCTCGACCGGCGAAACCGCGAGGGCACCCTGCCACCGGTCCGCGCGGCGACGACGTACGTCCCCGAGCTCGCGACGACCCTCGAGCCCGGTGGCTCGTGGGAGGGCGAGATCTCGGCGCAGGGCGCACTCGTCGCCGGGAGCTTCGCGCGCGTCGTGTTCGGCACGCTGATCGCCGTCGGGAGCAAGCCGCCGGAGGACTACCCCAAGACGTTCGTGTGGATCACGGACTCCACCTACGAGCTGAAGCCGTAGAGCAGCCGCCCCGTCAGCGGAGCCGCGCCACGAACGTCGGCTGCGGCTCGGGATCGGTACCGCAGCTCACGGGCACGCTCGGCCCCGACACCTCCTCGACCTCCGCGACGTGCTCGACACCGGACGCGTCCGCGAAGCGAACCGCCTCCCCGGCCACGCCGAGCAGGCGGAGATCGCCCACGCCGTCGAGCCCGGTCGACGCGCGGACGGCGTGCTCAGCGGCCTGCACACGGGCCTCGTAGCACGTGCGGCCCCGGTAGCGGTCGAGCTCGATCGTGCCGGAGAGCGCGGAGGAGACGATCCGCGTCGCCTCTTCGGGCTCGACCCGCCCGAGCTGGAGCGCGTCCGGCAGGACGAGGACGTTCGCAGAGAAACGGTGACCTCCGTGGTGGGACGAGATCCAGAGCTCTTCCTCCGCGAGTGCCGGAGCGAGCGCGCCGAACACCGCAGTCCCGCGCAGCGCACAGCACGCGTCGCGGCTCCCGTGGCCGCACACGAGCACGAGCGGCCGGCCCGAGGCGTCGCCGCCCCGCTCTAGGTCGACGCGCCCGAGATCCTCGAGCGTGTCGAGCTCGAAGCGGCGCACGGTCCCGCCGGACTCCGGCGCACGGGCGACGAACGCGAGCGAGGGCCCCGCCGTCCGCGACGGACGCCGCAGGAACAGGAGCCGGGACCCCGGGGTGCTCCCGAGCCAGTCCGAGACCGCCTCGCGCGCGAGCCCGGGGAGCGCCTCGGAGCGCCCCACGTCGCGCGACCAGCCTCCTCGCACCTCCACGAGCAGCCAGTGCTCGGCCGTGGTCGCCGTGGCGGCGAGCGTCTCCCCTGCAGCGCGCGAGAGGTCCGAGCAGCGGGCGTCGGTCACGTCTCGTGGATGAAGCAGATGACCTGATCCTGCGTGACCTGCTGGCCCGGAGCGATCGCGACCTCCGAGACCACGCCGTCCCGCTGCGAGTGGATCTCGTTCTCCATCTTCATCGCCTCGACGACGCAGATGAGGTCACCGGCGGCGATCTCGTCGCCGTCGGCCACGCGGACGGAGAGGACGGTTCCCTGCATCGGGCTCCGCACGTGGCCGTCGTCCCCCCCGTGGAGGCCCTTCTTGCGGTCGTGATGGCGCCGTGCGAGCTCGACCCACGGCGGCTCGGCGGTGAGGACGCGTACCTCGTGGCGGCGCCCGTCGAGCTCCACCGCGACCACCTGCTCCCGCACCGAGCTCGACGGAGCGCCCGACGAGGCCGTGCTCTTCGTCTCGAGCTCCTCGGCGCGGCGCGCGAGCTCCTCCGACTCGACGACGCCACTGCAGGTGGCTCCCTCGACGAAGCACGGTGTCGAGAGCAGCGCGCGATGGAACCCGAGCAGCGTCCTGGGCCCGTCGATCACGAACTCGTCGAGCGCGCGGAGCATGCGCAAGCGCGCCCGCTCGCGGTCCGTGTCGTGCGTGACGAGCTTCGCGATCAGCGGGTCGTAGAGGCCGGAGATCTCGTCCCCGGCCCGGACTCCGGAATCGACGCGAACGCCGATCCCACCGGGCTCCCGGTACGCGGTGATCCGGCCCGGCGAGGGGAGGAAGCCGCGCGTGACGTCCTCGGCGTTCACGCGGCACTCGATCGCGTGCCCGCGGAGGACGACGTCCTCCTGGGCGATCGAGAGGGGCTCGCCGGCCGCGATCAGGACCTGCTCACGGACGATGTCGATCCCCGTCACCGCCTCGGTGATCGTGTGCTCGACCTGGACGCGCGTGTTCATCTCGAGGAAGTAGTACGAGCCGTCGAGAGCGAGCAGGCCTTCGATCGTGCCCGCCGACCGGTAGCCGACGGCTCGAGCGGCCTCGACCGCGACCGCCCCGATCCTCGCGCGCAGCTCGTCGTCCACGGCGGGAGACGGCGTCTCCTCGACGAGCTTCTGGTGGCGACGCTGGATCGTGCAGTCGCGCTCGCCGAGGTGGATGACGTTGCCGTGCGCGTCTGCGAGGACCTGCACCTCGACGTGCCTCGGGTCGTCCAGGTAGCGCTCGACGTAGACCGTGGAGTCCGCGAAGTACGCCTCTCCCTCACGCCGGGCAGTGTCGAACGCGCGCTCGACCTCCTCGGCGCTGCCCGCGATCCGGAGCCCCTTCCCACCGCCGCCCGCCGACGCCTTGATCGCGATCGGGAAGCCCACCTCCTCTGCAGCGGCGAGCACGTCGTCCACGCTCTCGGCGGCCGTCGTCGCCCCGGGGATGATGGGGACGCCGGCCGCACGCATCCGCTCGCGAGCGGCGATCTTCGAGCCCATCGCCTCGATCGCCTCGGGCGGCGGCCCGATCCAGGTCAGACCGGCCTCCTCGACCATCCGCGCGAACGCCGCGTTCTCGGCGAGGAAGCCGTAGCCCGGATGGATCGCCTCCGCCCCGGCCCGGAGCGCGGCCTCCACGATGCGGTCGCCCCGCAGGTAGGACTCCGTGGACGGCCCCGGGCCCACGAGGTACGCATCGTCGGCGAGCTCGACGTGGAGCCTCCCCCGGTCGGCCTCCGAGTACACGGCGACGGCCTCGATGCCCAGCTCGCGAAGCGTCCGGAAGATGCGGACCGCGATCTCGCCGCGGTTGGCAACGAGGATCCTGGTGAATGCAGCCATCGGACGCGTATTCTCCCCCACGGTGAGCCTTCCGGACCAGCTGACGGTCGCGCGGATCGCCGCGGTCCCGGTCGTGGTGGTGCTCTTCGCGTGGGACTTCCCGAACCACGCCTACTGGGCGACCGCCGTCTTCGCCGTCGCCATGGCCACGGACCAGATCGACGGCTGGCTCGCACGACGGCAGGGCATCAGCTCCCCGCTCGGGAAGCTGCTCGACCCGGTGGCGGACAAGGTGCTCGTCCTCGCAGCGCTCGTGATGCTCGTCGGGGAGGGCGTCGCCCCGGCCTGGATGATCACGCTGATCGTCGCGCGGGAGATCCTCGTCTCGGGGCTTCGGCTCGCTGCCATCGAGCGGGGCGTCGTCCTGGGCGCCCGGGAGCTCGGGCGCTGGAAGACCTGGGCGCAGGCGCTCGCGGTGACGATCGCGGGGCTCGCCGCCGCCGGTGTGTGGAGCGAGAGCGTCGCCTGGTGGGCGCTCCTCGCGGCGCTGGTCGTGACGTGGGTGTCCGGGCTCGACTACGCGCGGGTCGCTCCGCGCGTGCTCCGGGGCGGGAGCGCGTAGTCGTCGGGCTCCTCGGGCTCGGCCGCCTCCTGCAGACCGGCCGCACGCCACGCACTCCGGTACGCAGCAGGAGCGACGTCGACGTGCGCAGCCGCGCGCTCGAGCGCCTCGATCAGGGCTCGCTCGGCTGGCTCGCCGAGCGGCGGGTCGACCTCGAGATCCACGGGCGCGAGCCTACCCGGCGCACGACCTCCTGGCCCCACCAGAGGACGAGCCCGACTCCCAGGCCGATGGCGAGGTTCCACTGGAACCCGATCGCCCCGACGACGGCGGCGATCGCCCACTCGCGCGCGCCGCGGAGGTCGCGCAGCAGAGCGACGTGGAGAAGTCCGGCCGTGGCGAGGAGGCCGGCGAGGATCGGGAGCGGAAACGCCGTCAGGAGCGTCGCGAGGCCCGCGCCGACGAGAAGCGCGACGGCGAGGAGCACAGTCCCGATCGCGAGCGGAGCGCGCCCCGTCCTCGCACCGAAGGCGTAGTGGGCGGTCATCCCGCCGGCACCGTGGCAGACCGGCATGCCCGCGATCGAGCCGGAGAAGAGGTTCGCCGCTCCGAGCGTCGTCGCGAGTCGGCCCGGAGTGACCCTCCGGGCGCGGGCGCCGAAGTAGGTGCGCGCCGCATCCGCCGGCGCGAGGCAGGAGTTCGCGAACGTCAGCGGCAGTTGCGGGATGACGAGCGCGGTGAGCGCGGCCGCGAAGGTCGCCTGCGAGAGCGAGGGCAGGGCGATCGCCGACGGCCCCAGCTCGGGCAGTCCACCCGCGTCGACGAGCATGACGACGACCCCGACGCCGACGAGCCCGAGCGCAACCGGCCTGCGCCGCAGCAGCACCGCGACGACCACGATCGCGGCGCCGAGCGGGACGGCCCACCCGGGTGCAAGGGCGTGCTCGGCGAACGACGACGGCGGATCCGCGACGAGCCCCCAGGCGACCTTCAGGAAGAGGAGGCCCACCGTGAGCTGGACGCCCCGGATGAGCGCCCGCGGGAACGCGCGCCCCACCTGGTCGATCAGGCCCGTGCTTCCGAGGACGAGGAACGTCACTCCGAGAACGAGCGCGGCTGCGGCGATCTCGTCGGCACCGAGCCCCTTCGCGATCGCGATCGCGCCGACCGCCTTGAGCGGCTGGACGGCGACGGGCAGCCTGTAGACGAAGGCGACCGTGATGTAGAGGAGAGCCGCCGGCAGGAGCACCGCCGTCGGCGAGAGCCCGTTCTTCACGATGAGGGCGACCGCGATCGGGACGAGCACGCCGAGGTCGGCGACGGAGCCCGAGAGCTCGCGGTGGAGGCTCGACCGCTCGGACGAGGTCTCGGTCAACGATCGACCATCACGCTCGTCGCCTTCACGACGCCGGCGGCGCTCATCCCCGGCTTGAGGCCGAGCTGCTCCGCGGACTCGCGCGTGATGATGGCCACGACGCGGGCGGGCTCGGTGACGTCGATCTCGACCTGCGCGAGCAGGCCCTCCACCTGCACGGAGCGCACGACGCCGCGGAAGCGGTTCCGCGCCGAGAAGTGCTCGGATCCCTCCTCGCCCTTGAGCCTCTCGACCTCCGCGAGCGGCACCACGCGGCGGTTCGCGGTGTCGCGCTCGACACGGATCTTCCCCGCGCGATCCCAGCGGCGGAGCGTGTCGAGCGAGATCCCGAGCGCGCGGGCGGCCTCGGCGGCGGTGAGATTCTGCTTATGCATTGCCTAGGAAAAGTAGCCGAAGCAGGCGTCCACTTCTACAGTCCCTCCGATGAGCGACCGTCTCCGCCCGCTCTGGGACTTCGGCGACCTCGACGCGACCGAGGGGCGACTCAGAGCGGCGCTCGGCGAGGAGACGGCCGACGAGGGACGCGCCGAGGTGCTGACGCAGCTCGCCCGCGTCGAGGGCCTCCGCGGCGACTTCGAGTCCGGGGAGAGCCTCGTCGAGGAGGCGGCGGCGCTCGCCCCGGAAGGCGGCATCGCGGAGGCGAGAGTCGATCTCGAGCGCGGACGGCTCAGGCGCTCGAGCGGCGATCGCGAGGGGGCCCTCCCCCACTTCGAGTCGGCGTTCGCGACGGCGACGGATCTCGGGCACTGGTTCATCGCCGCCGACGCGGCGCACATGGCCGCGCTCGTCGCACCGGATCGAGAGGGCTTCGTCGAGTGGACGCAGCGGGGGATCGACCTCGCCGAGAGGCACGAGGAGGCCTCGTACTGGGTGGGCCCGCTCCTCAACAACCTCGGCTGGGAGCACTACGAGGCCGGCGACCTCGAGCAGGCGCTCGACGCGTTCGAGCGGGCGCTCGAGGCCCGGGAACGGGAGCCCGGGAACGAGGAGCCGATCGCGCTCGCCCGCTACGCCGTCGGCAGGGCGCTCCGGGGGCTCGGCCGCCCGGAGGAGGCGGTACCGCTGGTCGAGCAGGCCGTCGCCTGGGCCGCCGACAACGGCCTCCCCGATGGCTGGTACCACGAGGAGCTCGCGCTCGAGTACGACGCCGTGGGGCGAGCCGACGACGCCCGCGACCAGGCCCGCCTCGCTGTCCCGCTCCTCGAGGAGGCGGATCGGTCGTTCACGGACGGCTCGGAGCGCAAGGCCCGCCTCTCCGCGCTGGCCGCCCCGGACTAGAGCCGGAGCCCGCGCCTACGCGAGAGCTTCGAGCTCGTCGACGAACGACGAGAGGGTCTCGAAGGCGGCTTCGACGGGTGCCGGCGACGCGAGGTCGACGCCGGCGTCCCGGAGCGCGTCGATGGGGTACCGCGAGCCGCCGGCGGAGAGGAAGGCGACGTAGCGCTCGGCGGCGCCCGGCTCCCCCTCGAGGACCGCGCGCCCGAGGACGTGCGCGCCGGAGATGCCCGTCGTGTACTGGTAGACGTAGAACGGCGAGTACAGGTGCGAGAACTGCGCCCAGGTGATGCCGACGCGATCGCGGTCGAGCTCCACGTCCGGCCCGAAGCCCTCCGCGAAGAGGTCGGCCGTCAGCTCTCCGAGGAGCGGCGCCGAGAGCCCCTCGCCACGCCCGACCCGCTCGTGGACGTCCCGCTCCACCAGGATCCGCTGCCGCTCCAACATCACGGCCAGGATGAAGATCACGTTGCGATTGGATTCCTCTTCCGTCTCCATCAACTGCCGGAGCAGTGATTCCGCGGTCTCCT
>JBFFGH010000052.1:0-14674 GCA_041557575.1 Gaiellaceae bacterium | reverse complement strand
TTCCTCGTGCGCGGGGATCCGGAGAAGCTCGCTGTGCTCCGGGTCGACATGCAGTTCGCGGACATGATGGCCCGCGCGGGTCTCGTCGTCGACGGCCTCGGGGTCGTCGCGGCGTCGACCGGCGAGCGTCTCCAGGCGATGATGGGCCAGTACGCGGGGGCGATCTCGGACTACGCCTGAGCCGAAGGGCGGCGTGCGCGCGGGCATGCGCGCACGCCGCTTCGGCACGTCCGGCATACGAACGCGACAGGCTCTTTCGTGCGAGGCGCCGCCTAGCGGCGCGCGGCGCGAGAGCGCCCGAAGACGAGGCCGCCGACCGTGAAGCCGAGCCCGAACGTGCCGACGGCGAACGCCCCGATCGCGACGAACTTCCGCCAGAGCGAGAGCCGCTCCCACCGCCCGATGGCCTCTTCCTCCTCGGCCGAGAGCGGCTCGCCGCGCCGCTGCTTGCGCGCTGCCCCGCCGGCCCGGAGGCCGAGGTAGATGTCGTCGAACAGCTCGGTCGACTCTTCGGCCACGGTTCGAGTCTATAGCCCGGCCCGGCGGTGACGGCACCCTTCGAGTCGGGCCGAGCCGGAGGCCGGGCTAGAGTCCCGCGAGTGGAAGCGGCGCTCACCGAGCTGAAGAGCCGTCTCGCGACGCTCACCGACCTCGTGCAGGCCGCTGCCGTGCTCGAGTGGGACATGACCGTCTGGATGCCTCCCGGCGGCGCGCCCGCCCGGGCGGCGCAGCTCGCGACGCTGGAGGAGGTCGCGCACGCGCATCAGACGTCGGAGCGCCTCGGCGAGCTCTTCGAGGAGCTCGCCCCCTACGAGGCCTCCCTCGCCCCCGACTCCGACGACGCCTCCCTGATACGCGTCGCCCGGCGGGACCGGGAGAAGGCGATCCGCGTCCCGACGGAGCTCGTCGCCGAGAGCGCCGAGGTCGCGGCGCAGGCGTACGACGCCTGGGTGAAGGCGCGCGCAGAGTGCGACTTCCCCGCCTTCCGGCCGTGGCTCGAGCGCGTTCTCGAGCTCCGCCTCCGCTACGTCGAGTGCTTCGCGCCGTACGACGACCCGTACGACGTCCTCCTCGACGACTTCGAGCCCGGGATGAAGACCGACGAGATCCGCGCCGTCTTCGCCGTCCTCGAGCCGGCCCTCGTCGAGCTCGTCTCCGAGTACGCGGTCGACGAGGAGGACGAGTGCCTTCGCGGCCCGTTCCCGATCGCCGCCCAGGAGGCGCTGTCCCGCGAGATCGTCGAGGCCTTCGGCGTGACCTGGGACCAGTTCCGGCTCGACACGACGGTCCACCCGTTCGAGACGACCTTCAGCCTCGGCGACGTCCGGCTGACCACGCGCTACACGGAGGACGACCCCCTCTCGCTCTTCACCGCGATGCACGAGTGCGGGCACGGGCTGTACGAGTGGGGCGTCAGCCCGACCCTCGAGCGGACGCCGCTCTGCTCGGGCGTCTCGGCGGCGCTCCACGAGTCGCAGAGCCGGCTCTGGGAGAACGTCGTCGGACGCTCGCTGCCGTTCTGGCGCTGGTTCTACCCGCGCGTGCAGGAAGCGTTCCCGGAGCGCCTGGGCGCCGTCTCCCTCGAGCGCTTCCACGAGGCGGTCAACCGCGCGCAGCGCACCTTCATCCGCGTGGACGCCGACGAGACGACGTACGGGCTCCACCTCATCCTCCGCTTCGAGCTCGAGCAGGAGCTCGTCAACGGACGGCTCGCCGTGAAGGACCTCCCGGACGCGTGGAACGCCCGCTTCGAGGAGCTCATGGGGATCCCGGTGCCCGACGACCGGATGGGAGTGCTCCAGGACATGCACTGGGCGACCGGCCTCTTCGGCTACTTCCCGACGTACCTCCTCGGCTCGGTCCTCTCCGTGCAGATCTGGGAGTCGCTGCGATCGGCGATCCCGGACGTCGACGAGCAGATCGAGCGCGGCGCGTTCGGCGAGATCCACGGGTGGCTGCGCGAGAACGTCTACGCGCACGGCCGCAAGTACATGCCCGCCGAGCTCGTGCAGCGCGTCGCCGGCGGCCCGATCGACCCCCAGCCCTACCTCGGCTACCTCCGCGCGAAGCTGGAGGCGCTCGACTAGAGCAGGGTCGGGGCGGATCGCCGCGGGGTCGGAGCGGATCGCCGCGAGTTCGAGGCGACTCCCCTAGACGGCTACGGCAAGCGCCTCGCCGCGCTCGCGGGCGAGCACGACGCGGAGCGCGTCCACGCAGCGCGCGTCGAACTGCGTGCCGGCCCCCTCGCGAAGGAGCGCGAGGGCTCGCTCGTGCGGCCACGCCTCCCGGTACACCCTCGTCGAGATGAGCGCGTCGTACACGTCGCACACGGCGAGGATCCGGACGTCGAGCGGCAGGTCGTCCGGGCCGGCGGCGTCGGGATAGCCCGAGCGGTCGAGCCGCTCGTGGTGGCTCCGCACGAGCCGATGCACCATCGCCGAGAAGCCTCCGAGCTCGTGGAGGAGAGCGACGCCGGTCTCGACGTGACGCCGAACCTCGTCGAACTCCTCGTCCGTCAGTGAGCCGGGCTTCTTCAGGATCCCGTCGGGGACGCCGAGCTTCCCGATGTCGTGGAGAAGCCCGCCGACGGCGAGGTCGCGGAGGCGCTCCGGAGCGAGGCCGAGCTCGTCGCCGACCTGCACTGCGCGGAGAGCGACGCGACGCGTGTGCTCCTCCGTGTATGCGTCCTTCTGTGCGAGCGCCACGAGCAGGGCGCGGATGTGGGAGCCGAGGAATGCCTCCTCCCCCGCAACGAGGTCCGCGCCTCGCAGGTCTCCGAGGAGCGGGCGCGAGCGCGCCCGGCCGCGCCGCAGATCGACCGCGACGGTGAAGCCGACCGCGGCGATCCCGACGATCTCGAACGCGTGCCCGAACCACCAGCCGAGGTTCCGGTAGTCGAGGAGCAGGGCGGCGGGCAAGGCGGCCGCGAGCCACACGATCCCCACGGCGACGAGGAGATCGCCGCCCCGTCGGGTCAGCCGGTACGTTCGCAGGGCCCTCCAGAAGAGCACCGCGTAGAAGGCGAGCCCGACGACGAGCACGATCCAGGCCACCCGGCTGCGCGGCTCGGGCACGGGCGGAAGGAGCGACGGATCCACGAGCGCGCTGATGCCCAGTCCGAAGGTGAAGAGGATCCCGGCGAAGAGAAGCCAGAGGAGCGGGCGCACCGCCGCTGGCCGCCGCAGCACGGACAAGGCCCCGAGGGCCAGGATCGCACCGCCGACGGGCAGCGTGGCGCCGCCGGTGAAGGCGACGACGCCGTTCCTCTCCACGAGGACGCCCGGAGTCGCGAGCCCGTGCAGGCAGAGGAGAGCCGCCATGACCGAGAAGGCGCAGCCGACGAGGACGGCGTAACCGTCCTGCTGGCGCGCCCCGGCGACGGTCAGCGCGATGGCGGAAGCCGTCGCGATCCCGGCGCCGACGGCAACTGCGCCGAAGTGGACCCAGCCGTCGATGTAGACGGTCTCACCACCGACGAAGTGCAGGAGCGCCGGAGGGACCGCGGCGACGAAAGCCGCCGCGGCGAGCAGCGGGATCGAGCGGTTCGGCATCCACGATGTATCGACACCAAACGCCGGATGTTGAGGCACCGCGCCGCGGCGTTCGTCGTCGGTCGACGGCGGCTCGAAGCCGCGGAGCGCGCCCGATCCTCGGGTAGATGCGCCGGAGCCTCGAGAACGAGGTCAGGCCTCTGCGAGCGCGGTCAGCTCGCGGCGCAACTCCTTGACCTCGTCCCGCAGCTTGGCCGCGTACTCGAAGCGCAGCTCCTCGGCGGCCAGGTACATCTCCTCCTCGAGCGTGACGACGAGCTTCTCGAGCTCCTCGCGCGACATCCCCTCGACCTCCGCCTTCCCCCGGCGGCGGCGCGACGAGGGCACGTGCGGGGACTCGAGCGACAGGAGCTCGGAGATGTCGGAGACGCCCTTCACGATCGTCTCCGGCGTGATCCCGTGCTCCTCGTTGTAGGCGAGCTGGTAGGCGCGGCGGCGGTTCGTCTCCTCCATCGCTCCGACGATCGCCTCGGTGCGCTTGTCGCCGTAGAGCAGGACCTTGCCCGCCGTGTTGCGGGCGGCGCGGCCGGTGGTCTGGATGAGCGCGGTCTTGCCGCGGAGGAAGCCCTCCTTGTCGGCGTCGAGCACTGCCACGAGCGACACCTCCGGCAGGTCGAGCCCCTCGCGCAGGAGGTTGACGCCCACGAGGACGTCGAACTCGCCGAGGCGGAGCTCGCGGATGATCGCGATCCGGTCGAGCGTGTCGATCTCGGAGTGGAGGTAGCGCGCCCGGACCCCCGCCTCGAGCAGGTAGTCGGTCAGGTCCTCCGCCATCTTCTTCGTCAGCGTCGTGACGAGGACGCGCTCGCCCGCCTCCTCGCGGTGCCGGATCTCGTTCAGGAGGTCGTCGATCTGGTTGCGCGTCGGGCGGAGCTCGACCTCGGGATCGACGATCCCGGTCGGGCGGATGAGCTGCTCGGCGATCACCTTCGAGCGGGAGAGCTCGAACGGGCCGGGCGTCGCGGACACGAACACGAGCTGCCGCACCTTCCCGAGGAACTCGTCGAACCGGAGCGGCCGGTTGTCGAGCGCCGAGGGCAGGCGGAAGCCGTAGTCGACGAGCGTCTGCTTGCGGGAGCGGTCGCCCTCGTACATCCCGCCGAGCTGCGGCACCGTCTGGTGGGACTCGTCTAAGAAGCAGACGAAGTCGTCCGGGAAGTAGTCGACGAGGGTGAAGGGATGCGAGCCCGACGGGCGCCCCTCGAGGACGCGCGAGTAGTTCTCGATCCCGTTGCAGAAGCCGAGCTCCTTCATCATCTCGAGGTCGTACTCGGTGCGCTGGCGGATGCGGTGCGCCTCGAGCATCCGCCCCTCCGACTCGAAGTGCGCGACCTGCTGCTCGAGCTCGGCGCGCAGGTCGTCGATCGCGCGCTCGATCGTGGGCCGCGAGGTCACGTACTCGGTCGCCGGCCAGATCACGAGGTTGTCGAGCCGCGCGTAGACCTCCCCGGTCAGCGGGTCGAAGTGCGTGATCTGCTCGACCTCGTCTCCGAAGAACGAGATGCGGTACGCGGTCTCGATGTTCGCGGGCTGCACCTCGACGAGATCGCCCTTCACGCGGAAGCGGCCGCGGCCGAGCACCGTGTCGTTGCGGACGTACTGGCTGTCGATCAGCTTCCGCAGCACCTCGTCGCGGTCGTGCTCCTCCCCCACCTCGAGGATCAGCACGCGGTCGCGCCACTCCTCCGGCGAGCCGAGGCCGTAGATGCACGAGACGGACGCCACCACGATCACGTCGCGACGGGTGAGCAGCGAGGACGTCGCAGACAGCCGCAGCCGCGCGATGTCGTCGTTCTGGGACGAGTCCTTCTCGATGTAGAGGTCCGCCTGCGGGATGTACGCCTCGGGCTGGTAGTAGTCGTAGTAGGAGACGAAGTACTCGACGGCGTTCTCGGGGAAGAACTCCCGGAACTCGTTGCAGAGCTGCGCGGCGAGCGTCTTGTTGTGCGCGATGATGAGCGCCGGGCGCTGAAGCTTCTCGATCGCCCAGGCCATCGTCGCGGTCTTCCCCGTGCCCGTGGCGCCGAGGATCGTCTGGAAGCGGTTCCCGGCCTGCACGGACGCCGCGATCTCCTCGATCGCGCGCGGCTGATCGCCCATCGGGGAGTAGGCGTCAGTCGTCCGGAGCTCACGCACGAGCCCAGCGTAGCCGCCACGCGGAGCGACTCAGACCGCTGCGGGCTCGGCGATCGGCTCGAGGTCGCCCTGCCGCCAGACGATCGCGGCGAACACGATCGCCATCCACGTGATACCCGCGACGACCCCCGCGAACAGGGTGACGACGCCCCAGTGCTCGAGAACCTGGCCGGCGACCAGGAAGCCGAGAGGCGCGGCGATCGTGCTCGCCGAGATGAGCGCCGTCATCACCTTCGGCCGGAGCTCCCGGGGCGTCCGCGCCGTGATCACGGCGATGATCGGGCCGTTCACGAGGGGCGTGAAGAGCATCGCGACGAAGAGGGCGACGAAGACGACGGGCCAGGGCGGGAGCAGCGGCATCACCCACAGCGGGAGCGAGAACGCGAGGATCCCGTACGCCGCGAGCCGGAGCGGCGCGACTCTGCGGACGACGAGCACGGCCAGCACCGTGCCCGCGATCGCGCCTGCACCGAGGGCCGCGTAGAAGAGGCCGGCGATGCGCGAGTTGCCGTCGAACTGGTCGTAGGCGTAGACCGGCAGCCCGGCCGAGAGCCCGGCGGTGAACAGGCCGAAGACGACCATCGTGGCGCCTATCGGCGCGAGCAGGCGGTCGCGCACGAGAAACCTCAGGCCCGCGAGGACCCCGCCGGTCGCGCCCTGGTCGAGCGCCTTCCGCCGGGGGACGAAGGCGAGCACGAGCACGAAGGCGACGAGGTACGTGGCCGCGTCGAGGTAGAGCACGTTCGCGACCCCGAGGAAGGGGATCAGGACACCTGCGAGCGCCGGGCCGATGAGCGCGGCGAACGCGGTGCCGCCCTCGATGGCGCTGTTGGCCTGAGACATGCGTCGCTCGTCCTCGCCGACGAGCTCGGGCAGGATCGTCCGCTGGGCCGCGAAGTACGGCGGCGCGAAGCAGCCGAGGAGGGCGACGATCGCGAGCAGGAGCGTGAACGTCAGATGCCCGGACGCATGGAGGATCGGCACCGAGGCGAGGATCGGCATGCGCGCGAGGTCGGAGGCGAGCATCGTCGTCCGCGATCCGAGGCGCTGAACCACTGCCCCGCTGGGAACGCCGAGGACCGCCATCGGGAGGATCTCCGCGGCGAGGACGAGCGACATCTTCCCCGGCGAGCCCGTCGTGACGAGGACGAACCAGGGCAGCGCCAGGTACGTCATCCGTGTCCCGACCATCGAGATCGTCTCGGCCAGAACGAGCGCACCGACCGCGCGTGCCTTGACCGGGGTCGAGGCGATCTCACTCATGGCGTAGATAATAAAACGTCCGTACTGTTTTGTAAAGTACGAGATCGCCATGCCGAAGATCTCCGAAGAGCGGAAGGCCGAGCGGCGCGAGCAGATCCTCGCCGGCGCCCGCCGCGCCTTCGCGGAGAACGGCTACGAGGGGGCGACGGTCGCCAGGCTCGAGGAGGCGACAGGGCTCTCTCGCGGCGCGATCTTCAACTACTTCCCCTCCAAGGAGGACCTGTTCCTCGAGCTCGCGTGGCGCGACAACGAGCGCCTCATCGGGCTCTGGCTCGAGCACGGCTGGGAGGCGGCGCTCAGAGAGGTCGTCCGGGAGGACCCCGACTGGCTCGGCGTCTACCTGGAGATGACCCGCAAGGTCCGTACGGACGCCGAGTTCGCGCGTCGCCACGAGGAGCGCACGGAGCGAGAGCTCGCCCCGCTCCTCGTGGAGCGCGTCCGCGAGCAGCAGGAGCGGGGGACGCTGAGGGACGACTACCCGCCCGAGCGCGTCGCCGGCTTCATCGGCCTCGTCGCGGACGGCGTCGTGCTGCAGACGGGCTTCGGCGAGCCGGTACGGGACATCGAGGCGCTCGTCGACTTCGTCCGCGCGGCGGTCGCGCCTCCGACGGGCTCAGCCGCCTCCCGCAAGGACGCGCGAGGACCCGGCTGAGGCGAGCGTCTCGCGCGCGTCGCCGCGTCTAGGAGGGATCCTCCGCCTCGTGCTCTGCCGACAGGGTCGCCATGACGCCCGCGACCCAGGCGTCGAGCTCGTCGGGCGTGCCCGTGTTGACGTACGAGAAGTCGGCCCTGGCGACCTTCTCCTTGTCCGGGAGCAGCCGTGACTCGCGATCGTCCTTCCACCCCCCGCTCCGCGCCTCGCGGAGCTTCCGCGGGGCGGTGACGACCACCACCCTGTCGAAGCGCGACTCGGCGCCGACCTCGTAGAGAAGCGGCACCTCGGTGACGCAGACCTTCGGAGGAGTGGGCAGTTCGGCGAGCTGCTCGCGCCAGCTCATGTACTCGCGCGACACGAGCGGGTGCAGGAGCTTCTCGAGGAAGTCGAGCGCCTCCGGGTCGCGGAACACGCGCCTCGCGATTCGATCCCGGTCCGGGGCTCCGTCCTCGCCGAGCACGCCCTCGCCGAGGTGCTCGACGAGCTCGCGCTTCACCTCCGGGTCGTTGGCGATCAGATGGTGGACGATCTCGTCGCTCGAGACGGTCGCGGCCCCGTGCCTGCGGAAGCACTCGAGCGCGGTCGACTTGCCTGCGCCGATCCCGCCCGTGACGGCGACCGCGATCGGGCGGCGCAAGGCTTCAGTCGGCGTCGGCGGTCTCGGGAGCGGCGTCGGCGGTCTCGGGAGTGGCGTCGGCGACTTCGGCGGCTTCGGCGCCGGGCTCCTCCGAGGGCTCGGGCTCCGCCGCGGCCTCGACCTCGACGGCGGCCTCGACCTCGACAGCGGCCTCGGCCTCCAACGCCGGTACGGCCTCGAGCTCGGCCTCGACGGCAGCCTCGGCTTCGGCCTCGGGCGCCGCCGCCTCGCCCATCTCGATCTCCTCGACGACCTCGTCGGCGACCACGGCTGCCGACGAACCGCTCGGGAACGCCTCCTCGGAGAGCTTGAGGTCGGGCATCGTGTGCACGGACTCGCCTCCGTCGGCGCGCGGGACCGGCTGCTCGCCCTCCTCGACGCGCTTCAGGGACAGGGAGAGCCGTCGGCGATCGCCGTCGATCTCGAGGATGCGGACGTTGACGGCCTCGCCCTGGGAGACGACCTCGCGCGGGTTCTCGACGTGATGGGCGGCGAGCTCGGAGATGTGCACGAGGCCCTCGACGCCGGGGAGGATCTCGACGAAGGCGCCGAAGGTCACGACCTTCGCGACGCGCCCCTCGACGACGTCGTCCTCGTGGTAGTGCTCGACCACCTGCTGCCACGGGTCGGTCTGCGTCTGCTTGAGGCCGAGCGAGATCCGCTGGCGGTCCCGGTCGATGTCGAGCACCTTCACCTTGACCGTCTGCCCGATCTCGAGCACCTCGGACGGGTGGTTGACGTGACTCCAGGAGAGCTCGGAGATGTGGATCAGGCCGTCCATGCCGTCGAGGTCCACGAAGGCTCCGAAGTCGACGATGTTCGAGATCTGGCCCTCGATCACGTCGCCGGGGCTCAGCCGGTCGAGGATCGCCTGGCGCATCTCCTTGCGCTCGTCCTCGAGGACGGCGCGGCGCGAGAGGACGACGTTGTTCCGGGAGCGGTTGAGCTCGATCACCTTGCACCGGAGCTCCTTGCCGAGGAACTCGTCGAGGTCCTGCACCCGCCGGATGTCCACGAGCGAGGCCGGCAGGAACCCGCGAACGCCGAGATCGAGGATGAGACCGCCCTTGACGACCTCGATCACCTTGCCGATGACGGGCTCACCCGACTCGGAGGCGCCCTCGATCTTCTTCCACGCGAGCTCGAAGCGAGCGCGCTTCTTGGAGAGGATCAGGCGGCCTTCCGCGTCCTCCTTCGTGAGGACGAGCGCGTCGATCTCCTCGCCGACGGCCACTTCGTCGGCAGGGTTCACCGAGCGGCGGATCGTGAGCTCTGCGACCGGGATGACGCCCTCGGACTTGTAGCCGATGTCCACGAGGACCTCGTCCTTGTCGACACGTACGACGAGGCCGTGTACGACCTCGCCTTCGTTGATCTCCGGGAAGGAAGACTCGTAGTCGGGGACGAGCTCCCCGTCGGGGCCTTGAATCCAGACCCCGTCCTCGATGGACGGTGGCGTCTCTACGGTGTCGTTCGTCACGCGGAGCGCGGAGTATAGCCGCGTTCCGGGGCACGTAGGGGGGAAAACCGCTGCACAGGGGCGCTGGGCCGCCGCTCCGGGCACCGGTGGCCAGAGGACGACGAGCGGGCGGCCATGCGGCCGCCCGCTCGTCTTGGGCCTAAGTTGCCTTCGTGATGCGGTTCTGCGGGCCGGGTGCGATCGGCGAGTACGTCTGGAAGTACTTGTCCAGCGCATCCAGGTCGACGTCGCCACCGAGCCGGTTCGTGCCCTCCTTGAGGACGACGAAGTTGTCCCCTCCGTCCGCAAGGAAGCTATTGACCGTCACACGGTAGTTCCCCGACGGGCTTACCGTCGCTCCGTTGATCTTGATCGTCGAGGGGTCGACCTTGCTGCACGCAGCGCCCGAAGCACTCCAGGTGTACGAGAAGCCAGTCGAGACCTGAAGGATCCGATTCGACGTCTGGCCGCAGCCGACGAACTGCTGCTCGAGCAGCGTGTCGATCTGGGCTCCGGTCAGCGTCATCGTCACGAGGCTGTTCCCGAACGGCTGCACGGTGAACGCCTCGCCGTAGGTGACGTTCCCGTCGCCCTCATTCACGGCGCTGGACGGGAAGGTCAGGTCGGCCCGAATCCCGCCCGGGTTCATGAACGCAACCACGGCGTCTCCGAAGCCTGCATCGTCGGTTGCGTCGAGTTGCGCATCGGCGATGACGTCGCCGAGCGCGGACTCGCCTGCATCGTTCCCCAAGCGGGTGATCGCGGCCGTGATGGACCCGATGACGCGATTCGCCAGCGGTGCCGACAACGTTCGGTACTTCTCGACGAGCGTCGTGAGGTCGGCCGCCTTCGGGACATCGCGCGTCACGATCTGGTTGTTCACCGTCGCGGACACGACGTCCTTCGTCGCGCGGCTGATCGTGAGGTCGATGTCGGTGACCAGCCGACCGGTCGCAGCTGCGCCGGTGACGATCTTGCCGTCGACCACGCAGTTGACGGCCCAGTTGGTGTGACCGGTGACGACGACGTCGATCTCGTCGTCCATCGCCTCGACGATCGGAGGGAGCGGGCCGGAGAGCGTCCCGCACTGGTTGATGGTCGTCTCGCTGATCGGCAGGCTGCTCGAACCGCCCTCGTGCAGCAGGACGATGATCGTCTCGACGTTCTGTCGCTTCAGAACGGGCACGAGCGCATTGACCGTCTCGGCCTCGTCGAGGAAGTCGACCTGCGAGATCCCGGCGGGCGTGACGATCGACGGAGTCCCCTCGAGCGTCATCCCGACGAACGCGACCTTGATCCCGTTGAAGTGATGGATCGCGTACGGCGGGAAGATCGTCTGGCCGTTCGACTTGTACTTCACGTTCGCGGCGAGGTACTTGAAGCTCGCTCCGGCGAACGGGTCGCCGTCCGCGCAGTCGTCGATCGGATGACAGCCGCCGTTCTGCATGCGCAGCAGCTCGTCGACGCCCTCGTCGAACTCGTGGTTTCCGACGCCGTTGTAGTCGAGCCCCATGGCGTTGAACGCCTCGATCGTCGGCTCGTCGTGGAAGAGCGCCGAGATCAGCGGTGTCGCGCCGATCATGTCGCCGGCCGAGACGAACACCGTGTTCGGGTTCGTCGCGCGAAGCTGACGGACGTGGGTGGCCAGATACTCCACTCCTCCGGCCGCAGTCGCGCCGATCCGACCGCCCGAGCTCGACGACGGAACGGGCTCGAGCTGGCCGTGGAAGTCGTTCAGCGCGAGGATCTGCACCTTCGTCACCTGCGCGTTCTGCTCCGCCTTCGGAGACGGGTCGCCACCCGCCATGGCGGCTACGGGTAGAGCGAGAGCCGCAGTCGCCGCCGCGACCACGAGCTTGCGCGTGAGATCCATCTGCCTCTCCCCTCTGGTTGGCAAGGAGTGTCGATCCTAAGACAACGAGCGCCGCGAGGTCAGGCCTTCGCTTCGGCCCAGTTGTCGCCGACGCCGACGTCCACGGCCAGCGCGGGATCGAGCGGGTACGCGCCGACCATCTCCTCCCGCACGAGGTCGCGAACCTTGGACACCTCGGTCTCGGGCACCTCGAGCAGGAGCTCGTCGTGCACCTGGAGAACGAGCCGCGCGGCTCTCCCCTCCTCCCGCAGGCGGCGATGGATCGCCACCATCGCGACCTTGATGACGTCCGCGTTCGAGCCCTGCATGACGAAGTTCACCGCCACGCGCTCTCCGAACCCGCGCGTCTGCCGGTTCGAAGCGCGCAGCTCGGGGATCGGGCGGCGGCGTCCGAGCAGGCTCGTCGCGTAGCCGTCCTCGGACGCCTGCGCGATCGTCCGCGCGATGAACTCCTGGACGGCGGGGAAGCGTGCGAGGTACGCGTCGATGTAGGCCTGCGCGTCCTCCTTCGGGATGTCGAGGTTTTCGGCGAGGCCGAAGGCCGAGATCCCGTAGACGATCCCGAAGTTGATCATCTTCGCGACGTTGCGCTCGTCCTTCGTCAGCGTCGCCGGATCCTTCCCGAGCACCTCCGCCGCGGTCGCCGTGTGGATGTCCTCACCGCGCCCGAACGCCTCGCGAAGCTTCTCCTCGCCCGACACGTGGGCGAGGATCCGCAGCTCGATCTGCGAGTAGTCGGCGGAGAGCAGCCGCCGGCCCGGCTCGGCGACGAACGCCGACCGGATCTCGCGGCCGAGGTCGGTCCTGATGGGGATGGCCTGCAGGTTCGGGCTGGACGTGGACAGGCGCCCGGTCGCCGCGACGGTCTGGTTGATCGTCGTGTGGAGCCGCCCGTCCTCCCCGATCAGCCCGGGAAGCGGCCCCAGGTAGGTGTTGACGAGCTTCGTGAGCTCGCGCCACTCCTCGATCACGGGGACGATCTCGTGCTCGGAGCGAATCGCGCGCAGCACCTTCGAGTCCGTCGAGTAGCCCGTCTTGCCCTTTCGCCCGGGCGTGAGGCCGAGCTTCTCGAAGAGGATGCGCCCGAGCTGCTGCGGCGAGCCGAGGACGAACTCCTCCCCGGCCGCCGAGTAGGCCCTGGCCTCGAGCTCCTCGATCCGGTCGGCGAGGCGAGCCGTGATCTCCCCCATCCGGTACGTGTCGATGCGGACTCCGGCGTCCTCCATCGCCGCCAGCACGACCGTGAGCGGGAGCTCGATCTCCCGGTAGAGGGGCTCCGAGCCCCTCTCCGCGACCTTCTCGGCGAGCGGCCCCGCGAGGCGGCGGGCTGCCTCCGCGCGTCGCACGAGCGTCGCCGTCTCCTCCTCGGCGGCCGGATCGGGCTCGAGCTCGACCCCGTACTCGGCCGCGAGATCGTCGAGGTCGTACTCGGCGCGGCCGGGGTCGACGAGGTACGCCGCGATCATCGTGTCCTCCGCGACCGGCTCGCCGAGGCGGAGCGGCTTGGCGTCGTGCACCGCGAGCCGGGCCGACGACCCGAGAAGCGCCCTCCAGTTGCCCGCGCGGCTCGCGAGCACGACCTCGGCGCCGGTCGCCACGGCCACGCGGTCGTCCGAGGCGGCGAGCCCGCCGAGGCCCTTGAGCGGCGCGAGCTCGCCCTCGCGCCAGGGCACCCGCTCCGACTCGGCACGTTCCGGCTCCGCCGCGGGGAGGGCTTCGTCGAGCGTGTCCACCCGCCCGAGGAGCGCGCGGAACTCGAAGCGCCGGAAGATCTCCTTCAGCTGCGAGCGATCCGGCGGCCGGGACACGAGATCGCCGGGATCGACTCCGAGATCGAGATCCCGACGCATCGTCGCGAGCAGCTTCGACGCGCGTGCCTGGTCTGCGTGCTCGGAGACGGACTTCGAGCGCGCGGGAGAGAGCTCCGACGCGTGCTCGATGACGCTCTCGAGCGAGCCGTACTGCGCGATCAGCTGGCCGGCGGTCTTGTCGCCGATCCCGGGGATCCCGGGGATGTTGTCGCTCGTGTCGCCCTTCAGCCCGATGAAGTCGGGAACCTGGTCCGGGCGGACGCCGTAGCGGAGCTCCACGCGCTCGGGCGTGTAGACCTGCACGTCCGCGACGCCGCGCGGGGTCATCATGAGGCAGACGTTCTCGGTGACGAGCTGGAAGGCGTCACGGTCGGTCGAGACGACGCAGGTCCTGATCGCCGCCTCGTTCGCCTGCGTCGCGAGGGTCGCGATCACGTCGTCCGCCTCCCAGCCCTCGAACTCGAGGTTGGAGTAGCCGAACGCCTCGACGATCGGCCGGAAGTGAGGGAACTGCTCCCGCAGGAGGTCCGGCATCGGCCTCCGCTCGGCCTTGTACTCCGCGGAGATCTCCGTGCGATGCACGGGCTTCGTGTCCCAGGCGACGGCGACCCCGCGCGGGCGGTAGTCCGCGAGCAGCTTGAAGAGCATGTTCGCGAACCCGAGCAGCGCATTCGTCGGCTGCCCGTCCGTCGTCTGGAGCTCCTCGGGAAGCGCGAAGAAGGCGCGGTACGCGAGGTTGTTGCCGTCGACGAGGAAGAGCTCGGCGTCGCGCGCCGGCGCGTCGTCGAGATCGAGCTCCTCTCCGGTCAGTGTCTTCGGAGCCACGCGTCAACCGTATCGCCCGCGCCCGCGCGGCGGGGGACTGCCCCCGCTCGTCCTCGGCCTCGGGTTGGATAGGGCCATGCGCGGCGTCCCGCTCCTCTCCGCCTCCCGCTTCGTCCTCGTCCCGCTCGAGGACGAGGATGTCGTCCTCCGGCCTCCTCCGCCGGCAGCACGGTCCGTCGACACGGCTCCGGCTGTGCGGGACGCGCTCCGGTTCCCGATCGCAGGCCCACCGCTCGCGGAACTCGTTCGACCCGGCGAGCGCGTGACGGTCGTGGTCGACCCGCCGGCCCTCCCGGTGCCCGGGAGCGCGAGCGATCCACGGCCGGAGGCGCTCGGCTCGGTGCTCGACGAGCTGTCCCGCTCCGGCGTGCCGCACGACCGCCAGACGATCCTCGTGGCGGGAGGCCTGGGGCGGCGTCTCGGCCGGCCCGACCTCGAGCAGCTCCTACCCCCCCCCCCCGCCC
>JBFFGH010000051.1:0-14789 GCA_041557575.1 Gaiellaceae bacterium | reverse complement strand
TCGGGCGCCTCGGAGACCGCGACGAGGTCGTACGGGCCGACGGTCCAGTAGATCTCCTTCAGGGATCCGCCGAACTTCGCCATGAGCTGGTTGGCCATGTCGGCGCGGTCCACGGTGTCCGCGAAGGCCGCGACACCTTTCTCCGTCCAGTTGATGAGGCTCACATACGTGGGCATCTCGTCCCCTTTCTTCGCTTGTACTCGATTACACGCCCCCGGTGGCGGGATTGCAAACGCGCTCAGTCGGCCGGCGAGACGGCCACGGAGTCGGCCGAGCGAAGAACGGGCCCGTGGGACACGGCCTCGACGTTGTTCCCGTCCGGATCGAGCGCGTACGCGGCGTAGTACCCGGGGTGATAGGAACGCTCCCCGGGAGGGCCGTTGTCGGTCCCCCCGGAAGAGACCGCCGCGTCGTGGAACCGTCGAACCGCCTCTTCGTCGGCCGCCTGGAAGGCGAGGTGCAGGCCCGTGGTCGGCGGCCCGTCGGCGGTCACCCAGAGCTCGTCGGCCGAGAAGTAGCCGTCGCCGGCGTGCATCTCGAGCCCGAGCGCGCCGAGCACCGCCTCGTAGAACCGCCGGCTCGCATCCAGGTCTGCAACCCGCAGGTGGACGTGGTCGATCGTGCGGCCGAGGTGGAACTCCACACCTCGACTATGCCACGGCGTCCCGGCCGGGGGCGCGCTACGCGACGCCGGCGAGGAGGAAGGCGCGCGTCTCCTTCAGCATCTCGCGCGCGATCACGATCCGCTGGATCTCGTTCGTCCCCTCGTAGATCTGCGTGATCTTCGCGTCGCGCATCATGCGCTCCACGGGGTACTCCTTGATGTACCCGTACCCGCCCAGCACCTGCACGGCCTCGGTGGTCACGTCCATGGCGGCGTCGGTGCAGAAGAGCTTCGCCATCGCCGAGGCCTTCGTCAGCTCGGCGTCCGGCGCGCCCTCGTCGACCATGCGGCCGAAGCGGTAGAGGAGCCCGCGTGCTGCCTCGCAGCGCGTCTCCATGTCGGCGAGCTTCGCGGCGATGAGCTGGTGCTGCGCGATCGGCTTCCCCATGGTCTCGCGGGTCCTCGCGTACTCGAGCGCGTAGTCGGTCGCGCCCTGGGCAATCCCGAGCCCCTGGGCCGCGACGCCCGGCCGCGACCGGTCGAGCACGCGCATCGCGATGTGGAATCCGTCCCCCTCCTCGCCGATGAGATTCGCAGCCGGCACCCGGGCCCCCTCGAACAGGAGCTCACCCGTCGTCGAGCCGGCGATCCCCATCTTCGGCTCGAGGCGCGAGACCTCGAAGCCCGGTGTCCCGGCCTCGACCACGAACGCGGAGATGCCGGCGTGGCCGCCCTCCGGATCGGTCTTGGCGAACACCGTGTAGAGCCCCGCCACCTCGGCGTTCGTGATGAAGCGCTTCGAGCCGTCGAGGACGTACGCGTCGCCGTCGCGCAGTGCAGTCGTCCTCATGGCGGCCGAGTCCGACCCGGAGCCGGCCTCGGTCAGCGCGTAGGCGGCGAGCACCTCCCCCGAGGCGAGGCCGGGCAGGAAGCGGCCCTTCTGCTCCTCGCTCCCCGCGAGCTTGAGCGCGAGCGACCCGAGCTCCTGCACCGCCAGGATGAGCCCGCTCGTGGCGCAGACCTTCGAGACCTCCTCGATCGCGACGAGCGAGAGGAGCGCTCCGGTGCCGAGGCCGCCGTGCTCCTCCTCGAAGAAGAGGCCGAAGAGCCCGTGCTCGCGATAGAGCTCGACGACGTCCCAGGGGAACTCGTGGGACTCGTCGATCTCCGCCGCGCGCGGGGCGATCCGCTCGCGCGCGATCGTCCGGACGAGCTCGCGGATCTCGAGCTGCTCGTCGCTCAGAGGCTCCCAGGGCACGAGGGCAGTCTAGAACTGCTGAGCGCGCGCGCTCGCGCTATCGGAGTCGCTCTCGTGAAGGAGACGTACGACCCCGACAACGTCTTCCGGGTCGACCTGAGCATCCCGCCGGCCGCGCAGGCGTCCGCCTCGTCACGCGTGGGCGTGGCACACGGCCTCGATGTTGTTCCCGTCGGGGTCGAAGACGAAGGCGGCGTAGTAGCCCGGCCCGTACTTCGGGCGAAGCCCGGGCGGGCCGTTGTCGCTTCCGCCGGCCGCGAGCCCTGCCTCGTAGAAGCGGTCGACGCTCTCTTGGTCAGGGACGGCGAAGGCCACGTGCGCTCCGCCGACCGGATCGCGCCGGCCGATCCCGAAGTCGAGCGACCGCTCGTCCGCGTAGTAGGCGAGAGCGCCTTCCTCCTCGTAGAGGACCCGGTACCCGAGCGGCCCGAGCACGGCCTCGTAGAAGCGCTTCGCATCGTCCCAGTCGCCGACGTTCACCGCGACGTGCTCGACCATCTCGATCTCCTCTCCCGTGGCTACAGTCGCCGACAATGATCCTCGAGAACGGCGTCATCCGCACCCTGGACCCGTCGCTCCCGCTCGCGCGGGCGCTCGCGATCGCCGGAGACCTCGTGGCCGGCGGCGTCGGGGCGCACGAGACCGCGCTCCCCTCCCCGGACGTCGTCGATCTCGAGGGGCGCTGCGTCGTGCCGGGCTTCACCGACTCCCACGTCCACTTCCCGACCTGGTCGCTCGCGCAGAAGGACGTGAGACTGGACGGTGTCGCGAGCCTCGCGGAAGCGCTCGACCGCGTGCGGGCCCATCCCCGCCACGGCTCCTGGATCCGGGGCACCGGCTGGCGCTCGGCGGAGTGGGAGGCGCAGCCGACGAAGGAGGCCCTCGACGAGGTGACGGGCGACGCGCCCGCGGCACTGTGGGCGAAGGACTACCACTCGCTCTGGCTCAACTCCGCGGCGCTCGCGATGGCCCACGGCGACCTCGAGGTGGAAGGAGGCGTCGTCGAGCGGGACGAGGCGGGCGAGCCCACCGGTGTCCTGCGGGAGGAGTCCGCCTGGGAGTTCCGTGCGCGCTTCGCCGCGGTTCACGAGGACGAGTGGGTGGACGCGACGCGCGAGGGCCTGCGGATCGCAGCGAGCCGGGGCGTGACCGCGATCCACGACAAGGACGGGTGGCTCGGAGCACCGCGGATCTTCCAGCGCCTCGCGGCGCGCGAAGGGCTCACGCTGCGCGTCTGGCAGTCCGTGCCGCACGAGAGCCTTCCGGCGCTCGAGCAGCTCGGCCTGCGCTCGGGGATCGGCGACGACTTTCTCCGCGTCGGCTACGTCAAGGCCTTCATGGACGGCACGCTCGGCTCGCAGACCGCCTGGATGCTCGACGGCTCGGGCGTCGTCATCACGAGCGGCGAGCAGCTGGCGGAGATCGTCCGGGCCGGCGCCCGGATCGGGTGGCCGGTGAGCGTCCACGCGATCGGCGACCGGGCGAACCGCGAGGCGCTCGATGCCTTCGAGGCCACCCGCGAGGAGTGGGCGCCGCTCGGCCTCCGCCACCGTGTCGAGCACGCGCAGTGCCTCGCCCCGGACGACGTCGCGCGGTTCGCCGCCCTCGGAGTCGCGTGCTCGGTCCAGTTCAGCCATGCGCCTTCCGATCGCGACCTCGCCGAGCGCTACTGGGGAGACCGGCTCGAGGGCGCGTACTCCTTCCGCTCGCTCTGGGACTCCGGCGCCCTCGTCGCGAACGGCTCCGATGCCCCGGTCGAGGAGCTCGACCCCCTGGCCGGCATCCGTGCAGGTGTCCTCCGCACGATCGACACGCGCCCGGCCTGGCGGCCGGAGCAGTGCCTGACCGTCGAGGAGGCGCTGCTGGCGACGACCGTGAACCCGGCCTGGCTCACCGGCGACGAACGCCGGCGCGGCAGGCTCAGGCCGGGCTACCTCGCGGACCTCGTCGTGCTGTCGCGAGATCCGCTCGAGTGCCCTCCGGAGGAGCTCGAGTCGGTCGAGGTCGTCGCGACGATGGTGGGCGGCCGCTGGGTGCACAACGCGCCACCCTGGTAGCCCACTCGTACAATCAGCTCGTGACCAGGCGCACGATGCTCCCCGTGCATTCGGCACCGACGTGCTCGGTGGCGGGCGCGGCCGAGATCGTCGGCTCGAAGTGGACGGCGCTCATCGTCCACGACCTCTCCGAGGGCCCTCGCCGGTTCACGGAGCTCGAGCGCTCGTGTGAGGGCATCAGCCCCCGGACGCTCGCGGAGCGGCTTCGCTGGCTCGAGGCGGAGGGCATCGTCCTCCGCTCGAGCTACCCGGAGTCACCACCGCGCGTCGAGTACACGCTGACCGAGAAGGGCCAGGCGCTGCTTCCGATCATCACCGAGATGCGGCGCTTCGGCCACGACTGGCTCGGCTGCGGCGTGCACAACGCCTAGAGAAGACGACGCGCGACGGCTGCCTCGCCCGCGCTAGCCGGTCAGGGCCTTCGCGAGCACTCGATCGCGCAGCCGCGTGGGAAGCCGCTCGATCCACGCCCTGATCCGGGCGTCCCGCCCCACGACGTAGCGCGCCTTCGGCCGCGCGGCGGTGAGCGCGTGCTCGACCACGGCGGCGACGATCGCAGGATCGGCGCCGGGGCCTCGCGAGAGGGCGACCTGCCGGAAGCGCTCTATCCGACTGGCGTACAGGCCGGCAGTGCCCGGCGCAAAGTCGCGGCTCAGCTCGTCGGCGCGAGCCGCTCCCTTCTCCCAGATCCCCGTTCGAATGCTCGCCGGCTCGACGATCGAGACGGCGATCCCGAACGGAGCGAGCTCGAGCCGGAGCACGTCCGCGATCGCCTCGAGCGCGTGCTTCGACGCCGCGTACGGGCCGAGGAACGGAAGCGCGCTCCTCCCTCCGATCGACCCCATCAGGACGATGCGGCCGCGCGAGCGCCGAAGCGCCGGCAGGAACGCCTGCGCGACCGCGACCTGACCGATGACGTTCACCTCGAGCTGGCGGCGAAGCTCGTCGAGCGGGACGAGCTCGAGCGGCGCGGCGATCGCGATCCCGGCGTTGTCCACGAGCCCGTGCAGCTCGGCTCCGACACGCTCCGCGGCGGCCGCGATCTGCGCGAGGTCGGTGACGTCGAGCGCGAGCGGCTCGATGCCGATCTCGCGCAGCGCGTCCGCATCTGCCTCGCCGCGCACTCCCCCGTACACGCGCCACCCGTTCCCGGCGAGGCGCGTCGCACACGCCAGCCCGATCCCCGACGAGGCACCCGTGACGACCACGGCGCGCCGACTATCGGACGTCGAGCCGGTCAGCGCTCTGCCCAGACTCCCGCGAGCTCGACGATCGTCGCGGCCGCCGCCGCCATGTCCTGAACGCTCGCCCACTCCCTGACCGAGTGGTACTGCTGCCCCCCCGTGAAGAGGTTCGGCGTCGGGAGCCCGAGGGCGGAGAGCTCGGCACCGTCCGTGCCGCCCCGCGTGATCGCGAGCGACGGCTCGACACCGACCCGGCGAATCGCTTCCAGCGCCGCGTCGACGACGCGCGGGTTCGCCTCGATGACGCTTCGCATGTTGCGGTAGCTGTCGCGGATCTCGACGTCCGCAGTCGCCCGCGGCTCGCTCGCGAGAACCTGCTCGACGCGGTCGAGCACGACCGCCACGTGCTGCTCGAGCAGGTCGTCGTCGTGATCGCGCACGATGAAGTCGACGATCGCCTCCTCGACGTTGCCCGAGATCCGATGCGGGTGGACGAAGCCCTCCCGCCCCTCCGTCGTCTCCGGCGAGAGCCCGTCGCGCGGGAGCGACGCGACGAGGTCGGAGGCGATCTTGACGGCGTTGACCATCCTTCCCTTCGCGCTCCCCGGATGCACCGAGTGGCCGTGGATCGAGATGCGCAGCGACTTCGCCGAGAAGGTCTCGACCTCGAGGTCGCCGAGACCGGCCCCGTCCAGCGTGTACGCGACATCGGCGCCGAAGCCCTCGAGATCGAAGCCCTCCGCCCCGCGCCCGACCTCCTCGTCGACCGTGAACGCGACCTTCAGCGTCGTTCGGGGACGCCCGCCGTTCCCGGCGAGATAGGCGACCGCGGCCATGATCTCCGCGATCCCGGCCTTGTCGTCCGCGCCGAGCAGCGTCCTGCCGTCGCTCGTCACGATGTCGTGGCCGACGCGCTCCGCGAGCTGCGGGAGCTCGGCCGGGTCGAGCACCTGCCTCGGATCGCCCGGGAGCACGATCTGCTCGCCGCTCCAGGCCTCGTGCACGATCGGCGTGACGCCTGCACCGACGACATCGGGCGTCGTGTCCACGTGGGCGATGAGGCCGAGAACCGGCCCCTCGGCGGTGCCGGGGAGCGTCGCGAACACGGAGAAGCCCTCGTTCAGGTGCGCGTCCTCGAGCCCGATCTCCCGGAGCTCGTCGACGAGCAACCGCGAGAGGTCGAGCTGCTTGTCCGTGCTCGGCCGTGCCACCGTCCGATGCGCCCCCTGCGTGTCGACGCGGGCATAGCGAAGGAACCGCTCGAGCACGTCGCCGGCGAGCTCTTCGGCGAGCGGGCAGGCGAAGAGAGCTCTAGTCGCCAAGCTCCCCCAGCGCGAGGAAGACCTCGCTCATCGTCTCCACACCGACGGAGATCGCGTCCTCGGGGACGTTCTCGTTCGGCGCATGGACGTTCGCCTCGCTCTCGATGCCGAAGCCGGTCGCGAGCGTCGGCAGGCCCCGTCGCACGAGGCCGGCGTAGATCGGAAGCGTCCCTCCCGAGCGAACGAGCAGCGGGCGCGCGCCGATCACGCGCTCGAAGGCGTCCGCGACGAGCAGGAGAGACCTCGCATCCCGCGGAGTCGAGGCGGGGTGTGCGCTGTTCCGCACCTCGATCTCGAGCTCCGCGCCTTCCGGAAGCCCTTCCCGCAGGAGGCGCTCGAACGCCGCCCGAACCTCGTCGGGGTCCTGCTCGGGAGCGAGCCGGATCGACACGTTCGCGCGCGCCTCGACCGGAAGCACGGTCTTCGTCAGATCAGGCGAGCCGCCGGCGATCCCGTTCACGTCCAGCGAGGTCTCCGCGAACGTGCGGACGTAGAACTCGTCCTCGGTGCCCGGAACGATCGGAGCCGCGCCCTGCGCAGAGAGCTGCCCCGCACCCGACGGGAGCTGCGCCCAGGTCGCGAGCTCCTCTTCGGAGGGTGGCGTGATCCCCGCTCGGAGCTCGTCGGGAACCCGCCCTTCAGGGCCGGGAAGCACGCGGCTCAGGGCCGCCATGAGCGCGTGCATCGCGTTCAGCGCCGCGCCCCCGAACATCCCGGAGTGCATGTCGCTCGTGCCCGTCCGGACGGCGAGGTGGAAGTAGAGCATCCCGCGAACGCCGACGGCGAACTGGGGCAGGTCGCTCGTGACCATCGCGCCGTCGAGGATGAGCGCCGCATCGGCACCCCGATCGTCCTGCTCGAGCCACTCGACGATCGAGACGCCGCCGATCTCCTCCTCGCCGTCGAACGCAAGGCGAACGTTGACGGGGAGCCTGCCGGCCGCGGCGAGCCGAGCGGCCGCCTCGACGGCCACGAAGAGGTTGATCTTGTCGTCGGCGACGCCCCTCCCGTACAGCCGCCCGTCACGGTGCGTCAGCTCGTACGGGGGCGACTTCCAGAGGCCGAGCGGGTCCGGCGGCTGTACGTCGAAGTGCGCGTAGCAGAGCACGGTCGGCGCCGCGTCCGCGTTCTCCGACGCACGGATCTCCCCGATCACGAGCGGCCGGCCGCCCTTCCATGGGAGAGCATCGGCCGTCCCGCCGCCCCGGCGGATCTTCTCGACGACCCAGGCCGCGGCTGCCTCGACGTCTCCCTCGTGCGCCGGATCCGCGCTCACGGAGGGGATGGCGACGAACTCGGCGAGCTCGGCGCGAAGCTCTTCGCGTGTCGGCGGCACGGCCGCGGAGTCTATGTGGACGAACGCGCGCTCGCGCGCGCTAGGCCACGTCCTTGACGTGCTGGGCGTCCGCGAGCGCGCGCAGCTTCTTCAGCCCCTGGTGCTCGATCTGGCGGATCCGCTCCCGCGTGACGTTGAAGGTACGGCCCACCTCGTCGAGCGTTCGCGGCTGCTGGCCGTCGAGGCCGTAGCGGAGCTCGAGAACCTGCCGCTCGCGATCGGAGAGCGCGGAGAGGATGTTCCGGAGCGCCTCGCGCTGCATCGTCGTCTCCGCGAGCTCGTCGGGGAGCGGTGTCGACTCGTCGGCGATGAAGTGGCCGAACTCGGACTCCTCGTCGTCGCCGACCGGCTTCTCGAGCGATACGGGCACCTGCGCGCTGCGCCGGATCTGCTCGACCTCGTCCACGGTCATCTCGAGGTCGCGCGCGATCTCCTCGATCAGCGGCTCTCGGCTGAGCTCCGCGCGGAGCTTGCGCTCGGAGCGCGTGATCCGGTTGAGCTTCTCGACGACGTGCACCGGCATCCGGATCGTCCGCCCCTTGTCGGCGATCGCGCGGGCGACCGCCTGGCGGATCCACCACGTCGCGTACGTGGAGAACTTGAAGCCCTTTCGGTAGTCGAACTTCTCGGCCGCGCGCACGAGCCCGATCGTCCCCTCCTGGATCAGGTCGAGGAACGGGAGGCCCTGGTTGCGATACCGCTTCGCGATCGAGACGACGAGGCGGAGGTTCGCCTCCACCATGGCCTGCTTCGCGGAGTGGTCGCCGCGCTCGATGCGCTTCGCGAGCTCGACCTCCTGCGCCGCAGTGAGGAGAGGGACGCGGCCGATGTCCTTCAGGAAGAGCTGGAGCGAGTCCGTGGAGATCTCGGGCGCCGCGTCGACCTCGACCTCGACCTCGACGCCCTGGTCGTCCTGCGAGGCGTGGACGACCGAGATCTGGGCATCGTCGAGCGCGGCGTAGAACTCGTCGAGCTGGCCGGTATCGAGGTTCAGCTCGTCGAGCGCGAGCGCCACCTCTTCGGCGTCGAGGCTGCCCGTCCGGTAGCCGCTCTCGAGGAGCCGCTGAACCTCGGTGGTCGCCAGGACATCGGGAACCGGGGTCCGCGTGGTCGCGCCTTCGGGATCTCGTGTGGCCAGGCCAGCCCCCCTTCCTCGACGGCGCTCACACGGTAGTCACAGCGCAGGCGGTCGTCAAAGAGGGGCTACGAGCGGGCCTTTCGAATCGTCTCGAGGTAGCGCTTCGCCTCCTGCGCGAGCGGCGATCCGGGCTTCGCCTTCGCCGCGAGCCGGAGCTGGCGCTGGGCTTCCTCGAGGCGCCCGGTCCACAGGGAGAGGACGCCGAGGTGGAACCGAACCGTCGGCTCGCCCCCGTACGACCGGGTCAGAGGTCCGAGGAGGCCGAACGCCCGCTCGGGCGCGTCCTTGTCGTACTGCCCGACCGCGGCGGCCACGAGCGCCTCGACGTCGTCGGGGTGCTCCTTCGCGGCCCGGTCGAAGACGCGTGCGGCGGACACCGGCTGGCCCACGCGCTGGAGCCCCACGCCGTAGAGCAGGAGATCGCGCAGGCCGCCGCCCTCGGCGCGCCGGCGAAGAGCCTCGAGCTGGCGCTCGGGTGGAAGGCGCGTGATCGCCGTTGAGGCCGTGAACGACGGTATGAACGCCGGAAGGCCGCGCGGAGCACCCGGGTGGAGGAGGTTCCCGGCGACGACTGCGTACGGCGTGTCCGGAGCCGCCTCGACGGCGGCCCGCCAGGCCGCCGTCGGATCGCCGGTGTTCGCCCACAGACGGGCGAGGCCGAGGTGGAACTGGACGACCGGGACGTCCGGGTAGAGCTTCGCGAGCTGCTCGAGGCGATCGAGCGCCCCGTTGGGCCACGACGTGAATGCCGCACCGACCTTCGCCTCGAGCGAGTCGTGCTTCGCGAAGACCTCGGCCGCGCCGCCCGTGTCCCCGCTCGCGTAGAGCGCCGCGGCTCGCGCGAGGTCGCGTGCCTCGGCGTCCTTGCGGAACCCGAGCGCCAACGACAACGGGGGTCGCCCTTCCCGGAACCCGGACTGGGTCGTCGCCGGCTCGGAGGTCGTGCCGCCGTCGGAGGCGAGGGCGACGACCGCAACCGCGGCGACTGCGGCGATGCACACGGCCGCGACGAGCAGGAGGATCCGACGCCGCGGGGTCACCGTAGGACGATAGCCGGGACGTCACCGCTATAGTTCGGAAAGTAATGGCAAGTCACCGGGAGCTGCTGGCGCGCGTGCGGGCCGAGATCGACGAGATCTCGACCATCCAGGCGAACGAGCGCCTGCGCTCTCCCGAGGCTCCGCTGTTCGTGGACGTCCGCGAGACGGACGAGTGGGAGGAAGGCCACATCCCGGGGGCGATCCACGTGCCGCGCGGCCGGCTCGAGTCCCGCATCGAGGGCCTGGTCCCGGACAAGAGCCGCCCCCTCGTCGTCTACTGCTCCGTCGGGGCGCGGTCGGCGTTCGCGACGAAGGTGCTCGGCGAGATGGGCTACGGGGACGTCGTCAACGTCGCCGGCGGCTTCACGGACTGGAAGCGAAACGGGTTCGAGACGACCATCCCCCGCGTCTTCACGCCCGAGCAACGCTCGCGCTACAGCCGGCACCTCCTCATCCCCGAGGTCGGCGAGGACGGCCAGCAGCGCCTGCTCGACGCGCGCGTCCTCCTCGTCGGCGCCGGTGGCCTCGGCTCGCCGGCGTCGCTCTACCTCGCAGCCGCAGGCGTCGGAACCCTCGGGATCGTGGACGACGACGTCGTGGACGAGTCCAACCTCCAGCGCCAGATCGTCCACTCCACGGACCGGCTCGGGGAGCCGAAGGTGATCTCCGCGAAGCGCACGCTCGAGGCGTTGAACCCCGATGTACGCGTGATCGGGTACCAGGAGCGCCTCACCTCGGAGAACGTCGAGCGGATCCTCGCCGACGGCTGGGACGTGATCGTGGACGGCGCCGACAACTTCCCGACCCGCTACCTCGTGAACGACGCGTCCGTCTGGCACGGGATCCCGGTCGTGCACGGGTCGATCTTCCGCTTCGAGGGGCAGGTGACCGTGTTCAAGCCGGGAGAAGGCCCTTGCTACCGCTGCCTCTTCCCCCAGCCCCCGCCGCCCGAGCTCGCCCCGAGCTGCGCGGAGGGAGGCGTCCTCGGCGTCCTCCCCGGAATCATCGGCTCGCTTCAGGCGAGCGAGGCACTGAAGCTCGTGCTCGATCGCGGCGAGTCGCTCGCCGGGCGCCTGCTCCTGTTCGACGCGCTCGGCACGACGCTCGACGAGGTGTCGGTGCGCCGCAATCCCGGCTGCCCGGTCTGCGGCGACAGCCCCACGATCACCGAGTACGTGGACTACGTCGAGTTCTGCTCGACGCCGGTGGAGATCTGATGGTCGCGGTCCGCATACCCCCAGCGCTCCGCGCCGAGGTCGGAGGCGCCCGCGAGATCAGCGCACACGGCGGAACGGTGGCCGACGTGATCGAATCCGTCGTCGCGCGCTTCCCCGCGCTCGGCTCCCTCCTCTTCGAGGATGGAGTGCTCGCCCCCTACGTGAACGTGTACGTCGGCGGAGAGGACATCCGCACGCGTGACGGCATCGACACGCCGGTCGCCGAAGGGACCCAGGTCGTCCTCCTGCCCGCAATGGCGGGTGGAAGCTAGAGCCCTCGCAGCGTCGCTGCTCGACCTCGTCGGGTCGACGCCGATGGTCGAGCTCCCGCGGATCTCTCCGAAGCCCTCCGTCCGCATCTACGCCAAGCTCGAAGGCCAGAACCCGACCGGCTCGATCAAGGACCGCGTCGCAAAGGCGATGCTCGACGCGGCGGAGGCCTCGGGAGAGCTCGCGCCCGGACGGCACCTGCTCGAGCCGACGAGCGGGAACACGGGGATCGCGCTTGCGCTCGCCGCCAAGCTCCGCGGCTACCCCCTCACGTGCGTGCTGCCGGCGAGCGTCACCGAGGAGCGCCGTCGGCTGCTGCGCCTGTACGGCGCCGAGATCGTCGAGTCGCCGGGCGAGGAAGGCTCCAACGGCGCGGTGCGCCTGGCGCTCGAGCTGGCGGAGGGCGATGCGTCCTTCTTCATGCCGTTCCAGTACGCGAACGAGGCGAACCCGCGCGCCCACTACGAGGGAACCGGAGCGGAGATCGTCGCCGCGCTCGGGCACGTCGACGTCTTCGTCGCGGGGCTCGGCACCGGCGGGACGCTCATGGGCGCCGGCGAGCGGCTCCGCGAGGCGTTCCCGGACGTCGTCGTGGCCGCAGCCGAGCCGCTCCCCGGAGACGAGGTCATGGGCCTGCGCTCGCTCGCGGACGGGTACGTGCCTCCGATCCTCGACATCTCGAAGCTCGACCGGAAGATCCTCGTCACGAACGAGGAGTCCGTCGCCGGGCTCCGGCTGCTCCTCGGCGAGGAAGGGGTGTTCGGCGGCGTCTCCTCCGGAGCCGTGATCCACGCCGCGCTGCGCCTGGCGGACGAGCTCGAAGAGGGCGTCGTCGCCTGCGTCCTCGCCGACGGCGGCTGGAAGTACCTCTCGGCCGGCTTCTGGGACGCGGACGACGTCGAGTCCGAGATGGGACGGTCCGTCTGGTGGTAGTGCCTCTTCCGGTGCGCCGGAAGCTCGAGGAGCACTCGCACGCCGAGGCGCCGAACGAGGCCTGCGGGCTCGTCGTTCTCAGGGACGGCGTCGCCGAGCGCTACGTGCCCGGCCGGAACGCGGCGGCGTCCCCGTACCGGTTCGAGCTCGACGTCGCCCCCGACACGTGGTTCCTCGAGGACGAGGGCTACGAGCTCGCCGTCTTCCACTCCCACATCTCCTCGCCGCCGAGGCCGTCGCGCACCGACGTCGAGAACATCGGGCTGTGGGCGGGCCGCCCGTACCTGATCTACACGCTGCGGACCGGTGAGCTCGCGGCCTGGCGGATCGAGGGCCGGCGGATCGAGCCCATCCCGCTCGACGCATCCGCCGCCTGAGCTGCGATCAGGCCGAGAGGCCCGCGGCGTCGATCGCCCGCCGCGCGAGGGCGTCGTCCTCGGGGCCGGGAAGCCCGCTGACACCGACCGCACCGACACGGCGCTCGCCTTCGAATGCCGCGACGCCTCCCTTGAAGAACGTGAAGAACGGGTCGAAGCTCGCGCGCTCTGCCGCGTCCGCGAGCGCCTTCTCCGCGAGCTCGGCCGTCGAGCGGGCGTCGCTCCGCGCAGCCGTGTAGGCCTTCCTCTGCGCGTTGAGCCGCGTATCGGGTGCAGCGCCGTCCATCGTCGCCGCCGCGACGAGCTCCCCGTGGTCGTCCGCGACGAAGACGGAGACCGGTGCCGCGGCGTTCTCGACGACGTGATCCACGATCGTGCGTGCCTGGGAGAGGTTCATGTGCCTAGCTTGACGACCGAGCGCGCGCCCTGCGACTCGAGCGCGGCGGTGAAGAGCCGGTGCGACCAGGCCGCCTCCTCGGGCGTGGCGCAGTGGAAGGGCTGGCGCATGCCCTCGCGTCCGTTCGCGAGCTCGTCGAGGAAGGCGGCCCACATCTGGAGGACGGCGTCGGAGAACCCGAACTCGAAGATCGCGCCGGTGATCGTCGGGTACGCGGACTGGGAGCCGAGGTCGTGCACCTGCCAGGTCTGCGGCGCGCCCCGCTCGTAGGCCATCATGCGCAGCGTCTTCGGCTGCTTCGTCGTGTACGCGATCGAGCCCTCGGTGCCGTCGATCTCGATCACCCACGTGTTCATCTCCCCCGGGGCGATGCGCTTCGTCTCGATGCGCAGCGGGAACGGGTGCCCGTCGTCCTCGGCCTCGCAGAGCAGCACGGCGTTGTCCCACGTGTCGCACGCCGCGACCCCGCCGGCCCCGTCGGGGCGCGTGGGCACGACGTCCGAGAGCACGGCGCGGACGTCGTGCGGGAACCAGCCGGCACGGAACGGCAGGTGGACGGCATGGAGCCCGAGGTCGCCCATGCATCCGTACTCGCCGTTCAGCTCGGCGCGCCGCTTCCAGTTGATCGGCTTCTCCGGGTCGAGGTCGCTCGAGTGCAGGAAGAGCGAGCGCACCTCGAGGACGCGGCCGTACCGCCGCTCGGCGATCCAGCGGGCGGCCTCCTGCCCGCCGGGGAAGAACGGGAACTCGGAGGAGCAGCGGACGAGGAGCTCCGGGCGTGCCGCGATCGCGGCGTTGATCGCCTCGTTCGCGGCGAGGTCGATCCCGAACGGCTTCTCGCCGAGCAGGTGCTTGCCGGCGTCGAGGCACGCGACGTAGATCTCCTCGTGCAGCGAGTGCGGGACGGCGACGTAGACCGCCTCGACGTCGTCGTCGGCGAGCAGCTCGCGGTAGTCCGCGTACGCGCGCGGCGCGGGGGCGAGCCGCTCGTACCACGCGAGGATCTCGGGATTCGTGTCGCAGACGGCGACGATCTCCGGCCTCGCGTCCGCCTCGGCGAGGTGGAGCCAGCGCGCGGCCGCGCTCGCGAACTCGCGGCCCATGAGCCCGCCGCCGATGAGCCCGAAGCGGATGGTCTCAGCCACGGAGCAGCTCGAGCGCCTGCTCAGCCGACGCGCCGTCGTGGACGACGGCCATGAGCGCCCGGGTCATCGCCGCGGGGCTCTCGTGCTGGATGACGTTCCGCCCGTAGACGATCCCCGCGGCCCCCTGTCTCATGAGGCCCTCGGTGCGCCGCAGCACCTCGTCGTCGGGCACCCGGCCGCCGCCGCGGGTGAGCACGGGCCGCCCCCCGGCCGCCTCGATGACGCGCGGGTAGTCGTCGAGGTCGTCGGTCGGATCCGCCTTCACGACGTCGGCCCCCAGCTCGACGGCCTGCCGGACGAGCGGGACGATCTTGTCGGGATCGCCGTCGACGCCGTAGCGCCCGCCGCCCGGCTTCATCGCGAGCGGCTCGACCATGAGCGGCATCCCCACCGGCTCGCACGCCGCCCTGAGCGCCGAGACGTTGCGGATGCACTGCCGGTAGAGGTCGTGACGATCGGGGAGCAGCAGCAGGTTGACGACGACGCAGGCCGCATCGAGAGCGAGGGCCCG
>JBFFGH010000050.1:0-14897 GCA_041557575.1 Gaiellaceae bacterium | reverse complement strand
TTGCCCTGCACAAGAGAAGGATGCAAACAAGCAGCCGACAGGTCGAAAAGCTATCAATATGGCCTTGCAGGAACCTATCCGTATGCAGGAGCGAGATAATTACGCGCCTCGAGGCGGCCCTCGGACGCGAGCTGGCAGACCGCCTCGTGGCGGCACTCAGCGAGCGCCGCGTCGACGCGACGCGCTGAGGCCCGGCTAGCGAGGCCCGGGGTAGTCGCCGCCCCGCTTGCGGACGAACAGGAAGATCCCGCCGGCCGCTACCGCCGAGACGACGAACGCAACTCCGCGGGGGACGTCGATGAGAACGGCCCCGAGGAACATGTACAGGAAGAACACGACCGTCCAGACGAATGCATGGACGCCTTGATCGACGCTCGGGGCCCGGAGGTGCATCGACGGGATCCTACAGCGGCTGCGGGACGGGAATCAGGGCAAAAAAATTCACCGAGCCGGTGGCGCTTTCGTCCACTCAGCCCGCTGACCTTCCGCTTCCGCGTACAGCCTTCGAGCTGGGCTTCGACCTACTCGCGCTCCGTGCTCGGTGCAAGGAGGAAACTAGGGCAGGAGGCAGTGAGGGTCAAGGGCCATTCGCACGACAAGTTCGCAATTTGCGGACTATTTGATCGGAGGCCGGCGTGGCCGGTCGTGAACGTAGGATCCCGCCGTGCGCCGCTCCATCGTCTACGGGGTCTCCGGCACGGCACTCGGCGCGGCGCTGCTGCTCACGCTGCTCGGGGTGGGGGACGACCCGAGCGCCCTCACGAACGGCCAGGCGTTCGCGCTCGGGATCGTCCAGGGGCTCACGGAGCTCCTTCCGATCTCCTCGTCGGGTCACCTGATCCTCGTGCCGTGGGGTGCGGACTGGACGTACCTCAAGGAGCACGATTCGTTCAACCAGACGTTCGACGTGTCGCTGCATCTCGGGACGCTCATCGCAGTCGGCGCGTACTTCTGGTCGGACGCCGTGAGGCTCGTCAACGCCTGGGTCGGATCCCTCGGGAGGCGGCGCATCGAGACGGCCGACGAGAAGGTCGCATGGTTCGTCCTCGTCGCGACGATCCCGGCGGGGCTCGTCGGACTGGCCGGCGAAGACGCCATTGCCGCGCACCTCGGAGAGCCCTGGCAGATCCTCGCGTTCCTCGCCGTCGGAGCGCTCCTGCTCTGGTGGGCCGACCGCTCGGCGCAGACGAGGTCGATGGGGGATCTCGGGCTCGGGCAGGCACTCGTCATGGGCTTCGCACAGGCTCTCGCCCTCGCTCCCGGGGTGTCTCGCTCCGGGATAACGATCACCGCCGGGCGATTCATGAAGCTCGACCGCGACAGCGCAGCTCGGTTCTCGTTCCTCCTGCTCCTCCCGACAGTGCTCGGCGCGGTCGCTCTGAAGCTCGTCAAGGACGTTCTCCTCGGCGACCTCCCGTCGGGGTGGGAGGGGCCCTTCCTCGTCGGGACGCTCGCCGCGCTCGGGAGTGGTCTCCTGGCGATCGAGTGGCTGCTCGGCTACGTCCGCACCCACACGTACGGCGTGTTCGTCGTGTACCGCCTCGCGGCGGCGGCAGTCGTGCTCCTGGTGATCCTGAGCGGGGTGAGGGCTGCCACCTTCTAGTCAGCCGCCCACGGTGTCCGGCGCGATGCGTGGTTCTCACGGATGCACGCAGCAGGATCGAAGCGCGACGATGACGGTGAGGAGGTGAGTCCCGTGTCCCTGGCAGTCCGTCGCTTCGAGCCGAAACCGACGCCGCGACGCTCCGGACCGAGAACCATCGCGCACAACGTGCGTCGGCTCGGTCTAGGCGTGTTCTTCGCGTCGGTCACGGTGAACGCGGTCCTCGGCATCTACGCCGTCGTGACACCCGACTTCGGCGACACGCAGAAGAGGATGCTCCTGACGTCGCTCTGCGTCACCGGAGCGGTGCTGCTGGCACTCTGCTGCGAGCCCGCCTGGGAGCGGCGGCTCCTGTGGCACGTCCCCACTGCGGGTGCGCTGCTCGGCGTTGCGGCCTTCGCGGGCCTCGTCGTCGGTATCTGGGCCGAGCCGGGGAGCGAGACGCTGCGAAACCTGCTCTTCTCGACCTTCGCCGTCGCCATCGCGTGCACTCTCGCAAGCGTCGTCGCCCTCGAGTGGGCGCGAGAGGGCATAGCGCTCGCTCACCAGCGCGTGCTCAGCTCCTCGCTGGCCTTCGTCGCCATCGGGGCGGTCGTCGCCTGCGCTCTGATCTGGACACGGCCGTCGGAGGAGACGATCGGCAAGTTCTGGGGCTCGGGATGGGCGATCGCGGTCGCCCTCGCCCTCGGCGCGTTCCTGACGCTCGCGCGTCTCGCCTCATCGCACCGCTGGGTCCTGAGCTTCGCCCTCGGGCTCCTCGTCTTCGGGGCCGCGATGGTCGTCGTTCGGATCTGGGTCGAGGGTGGGGGCTCGATTCTCACGCGCGTGATGGGCGTCGCACTCATCGCCTTCGCGGCCGTCGCCGTCACCGTTCCGGTACTGCACTGGCTCGACCGCAGCACCCTGGCTGTGGCCGAATCGACGTCTGCCGCAGTTCGGTTCTGCCCGCACTGCGGAGGAAAGGTCGCCGGCGAGGTGGGGGTGGAGCTCATGTGCGGCCGCTGCGGCAGGGGATTCACCGTCACGGCGGACGTCGGCGTCACGTAGCGCACCGCGGTCTCAGCGTTCGACCTCGGCCGGCGGGCCGCCCGAGCCGGGCTCCGCTCGAGCGCTGTGCGGACGCCGCGGCGTAGGCGCCGGCGGCACCCGGCCGCAGACGAGGTGTGCGACGGAAGCTAGGAGCACGCGAGCGAGGCGGAGACGACCTCGCCGGGGACGTCGAAGACCTGCTCGACGATCGGTACCGCAGTGATCGCGCCGAAGCTCCGCGAGCCGTTCTCACCCGAGGCGAGCACGTAGTCGAGCCGGCACTCCGAGCTGTCCGCCGTCTGCTCCCAGCGAACGACGAGCTGGCCGTTGCTCTGGGTGACAGCGACGCCGGAGACAGGGCCGCTCGAGTCCACGGTGAGGTCGTCCGAGCCGCCGCCACAGCCAGAGAGCGCGAAGAGCGCGATGATGGCTGCGGCCGTCGTTCCGAAGAGGCGGAATCGTGCCCGGCCGCCGCGCTCTGTCTCGCGCGTGCGCATCTTCGATGAAAGATATGCCGCCGCAGTGTCGCTTGCGCGCGCGTCGGACGTGGTGAGCTCGGCGGAGCAGGGGATGGCTCGCACCGGTGATTCGCGTGATTCAAGTTGACATAACGCACGTTATCGTGCGTTCGTCTGGGAACTCCCCGCTATAGACCCGCACCGGGCAACGACGTGCACTCAGCTCTCGATCTCGGCGAGGAAGCCCTCGACCGCCGCGCCTCCGTGCACGAGCACGAGCGGCCGGCCCGTACCGCATTCGAGCACTCGTGCGCGCGTCACCGGAGCAGGTGGCTCGAGACGTAGCTCTCGAACGGTGACATCGATTGCGAAATGGCTCCACAGAGCAGTTCGGCCTTCGTGAAGGCCTCTTTCGGATCTGCCTTCGTGGCGTGGCTCACAAGGCGATCCCACCCCCCGGTCCATCACCCCGAACTACCGCGTTCAGCCGGCCGGTACGGATCCGGTGCCGAACCGTCTCGCGGCTCACACCGAGGCGCGGGCAGCCTCGAGCGGCGACATCGGGGATCCCACTGACGAACCCGATTTCCGGGTTTCCTACGGATGCCCGCGCGGGATGCCTGGGTCACCATCGATGTCATGCACGGGGAGAGGGAGATGGAACCGACGAGAGACGATGCTCCGCCGGGCGGCTTGCTCCTGATCCGGATGCTGCTCTACCCGCATCGGAGAGAAGGAGCTCCTCGGGATACGAGTGGTCGTCCGCCGAGCTGGCCTCGAAGCCTGTCGATACCGGCACCGGGCGCGGGCTGGTCTGCCGAGGCCGGGCGCGAGCACGTGAAAGTCGATCCGTTCTGAGGCCAATAGGCCGGTACGCGTACGCATGCTCTGAGCAGCCGGGCGCCGAGGCCTCCGTCGTCACGCACGCGCGAGCCGTTTCGGGCACGAGTCGCTCGAGTCCGAGCTCCTCCGCACGCGGAGGTTCTCTGGAGGTGCGGCCTGGAGCGGCGTACCATGGGGAGTGGTGTCCGGACGCCGATAGCGGATGCACGCGGCGAGCACGCCGTCGTGCACGATCCGGAACAGGAGGAGCGATGCTTTGTCCTCTTCTACTCGAGACCTGAGGGGGTTGCCGAGATGTTCGCGACGAGCTTCCGTGTGTTCTTCTTCGCGATCGCGGTCTTCGCGATCCTCGCCGTCGTCTTCCTGGTCGCGACGGCCTGAGCTCAGGTCTCACCGAGCGCGTGACTCCGACGAGGGAAATCGTGCCGCACCCCTAGACACGAGCCCGCCACTGCGAGAGACTCGTCAGGAATCGCACAACCGCGTCCCCCGCTGCGCGTGACACAAGTCGACATCGAGCACATCCTCGCGGCCGAGGAGATCAGGGTGCTCCTCGAGCAGGCCGAGCAGGCCGGCAACATCCGGGCGTCCGATCTCGCCGAGATCGCGGAGACGTACGACCTGAGCGAGCTCGAGCAGGACACCCTCCTCCGGGAGCTCGATCAGCGAAGCATCGAGATCGTGGAGGCACCGGTGCACTCCGAGGTCGTGGTCGCGATGACCGCGCCCGTGGAGACGACGACGGATGCGCTTCAGCTCTTCTTGCGGGAGGCGGGAAAGCATCAACTCCTCACCGCAGCACAGGAGGTCGAGCTGGCGAAGCGGATCGAACGCGGCGACGCGGAGGCGAAGGAGCGGATGATTCAGTCGAACCTCCGGCTCGTGGTCTCGATCGCGAAGAACTACCGGAATCAGGGCTTGCCGTTCCTCGACCTCATCCAGGAGGGAACGCTCGGCCTCATCCGCGCGGTCGAGAAGTTCGACTGGCGCCGAGGCTTCAAGTTCTCGACGTACGCGACGTGGTGGATACGGCAGGCCGTCGCCCGCGCGCTCGCCGACAAGGCACGCACGATCCGAATGCCCGTGCACATCGTCGAGCGCCTTCAGAAGATCAACCGCGCGGAGCGTCTCCTCTGGACACAGCTCGGGCGAGAGCCGGCGCTCGACGAGATCGCGGACGAGGCCTCGCTGACGATCCAGCAGGTGCTCGAGGTGCGGGCTGCGGCGCGTGCGTCGACGTCGCTCGACGCGCCCGTCGGCGACAGCGAGGACGCGGTCTTCGGCGACTTCGTCGCAGGTGACGAGCCTCTCCCGGAGGAGACGGTCGAGCTCCACCTTCGCAGCGAGGCCCTGCGCAGTGCGCTCGCCTCTCTCCCACCCCGGGAGCGCGACGTCGTCGTGATGCGCTACGGGCTCACGGGGGCGGAGCCACAGACGCTCGAGGAGATCGGCCGCCGGCTCGGCCTGACCCGCGAGCGCGTCCGCCAGATCGAGCTCGAGTCGCTGCGGCGTCTCGCGGGCCTGCGCGAGATGCAGTCCGTCGAGACGAGCTGAGCCCGGCTCGACGAGTCGGCTTCGCTACGTCCGGAGGTAAAGCTCGAGGCTCGGGGCGATGGCGCGTAGCTCGCGGAGAGCGCGGGCCTCGAGCTGGCGAACGCGCTCGCGCGTGATCCCGAGGTTCGCTCCGACCTCCTCGAGGGTGCGAGGTCGCACACCGTCGAGCCCGAACCGCTCGATGATCACCCGGCGCTGCCGGGGCTGCAGCCTGGCGAGCGCATCGAAGAGCTCCGACGAGCGCGCGCGATCGGAGGTCTCCTCCTCGGGCTGGTCTGCATTGAGGTCGGGAATGAGATCGGCAACGCTCGAGTCGCCGTCGCCGATGGGGGTCTCCAGGCTGACGGGATCGAGCACGAGGTCGAGCAGCTCCTGGACGCGCTCCGGGGTGATCTCGATCTCCGTCGCGATCTCCTCGACGGATGGATCCCTGTTCAGCTTCTGGCCGAGCAGTCGGCGGGTCTTCGTGACCTTGCGGACCTGGTCGGCGACGTGGACGGGGAGGCGGATCGTGCGCCCCTGCTCCGCGAGCGCTCGCGAGATCGACTGCCTGATCCACCACGTCGCATAGGTGGAGAGCTTGAAGCCGAGCGTGTGGTCGAACTTCTCGACCGCGCGGATGAGACCCATGTTCCCCTCCTGGATGAGGTCGAGGAGTGGGACGTCGGCGCGCGTGTAGTTCCGCGTGATCGACATGACGAGGCGGAGATTCGACTCGATCAGCTTTCGCTTCGCGTCCTCGTCACCGAGGTCCTTGCGGCGTGCGAGCTCCCGCTCCTCGGCCGGAGTGAGCAGGCGGCCGTCTCCGATCTGGCGGACGTAGAGCTTCAGCGGGTCGTCCGCGCTCGGGCCGGTGAGATCCGGCCGCTCGCGCGACGGGCTGTCGTCTGCCGTCGAGTGGGTCTCGTCCTCGGTCGAGTCGAAGAGGTGCTCCGCAAGGTTCCCTTCCACGGGTGGGGTATCGGCTGCACGGTTGCCCCACTTGAGGGATGACAGCTTCCGAGAGGGATCTTCGGCTCCGCGGAGAAGCCGAACACTATCTTCACAAACCCGATGCTCGACCCATCGTCTACACCCGCGGTGCCACGTTCCAGGAAGGCCGAGACCCGTCCATGTGCGGCATAGCAGGCTTCAGCCTCGGCCCTGGCTCGACCGTCGAACGAACCCTCGCCGCGCAGGCGCTGCTCGCCGGGATCGCCGAGCGCGGAGCAGACGCCGTGGGCTACGCGCACCGCGCTCCGGATACCCCGATCCGTATCACCAAGCTCCGCGGCGGAGCGAGCGTGCTTCTCGACGAGCTCGCCCTCTCCCCGACCGCGTCGGCCGCCCTCCTCCACGTACGCGACTTCACGAAGGGTCACCCGGAGATCGGCGCCAACAACCATCCGATCCGGCACGGCGCAGTCGTCGGCGTCCACAACGGCGTCATCGAGAACGACGACGCCGTCTTCGCCCGCTACGGCCTCGACCGCGCCGAGCCCGAGATGACCGTCGACTCCGAGGTGATCTTCGCTCTCATGGAGCATCGCCTCCACGATCCGCGCGCGCTCTCCGAGCTCCGCGGAACGATGGCCGCCGCGTGGATGGACGAGCGCGAGAGCTCGACGCTCTATCTGGCGCGCGGGAATGCACGGCCGCTCTGGATAGGGCAATCCGACTCGAGCTTGCTCTTCGCATCGACCCGGCGGGCGCTCACCATCGCCGAGGCGATCCTCGGCGAGCAGCTCACGCTACGGGAGGTTCCCGAGGGACGCTACCTCCGGATCAGAGCCGGGCACGTCGTCCACGAGAGTCGCTTCCGCCCGGCGCCCGCAGACCGGGCGAACGCGGCGCACTCCCCGGTTCGCGCGCCAGGCGAAGCCGTGACGTGCCTCACACGGCTCGCTGCGCTCGCGGCCGCGCTCGGCTAGGCCGGAGAGCCCCGAGCCGGGAGAGCAGGCAGGTCGCGCCTAGCTCGGGCCCGAAATGTCGAGCGATCCGTCCGGGCGCACGTCGACCCCTTCCTCGCGCAGGCGCTCACGGACGAGGTACTGAAATGCCGTCCACGCGCCCCGCGGCACGTCGAGGAGCCGGTAGACCTGCCACTCGGAGAGGAGGCTCTCGTCCTGCTCGCGCGCCTTCGCCCAGTCGGCCATCTTCGGGAGGCGAGCGAGCGAGCGAGCGAGCGCCGAGCCCTGCGTGATCGCGCGCTCGAGCCGCTCCTCTCCTTGCAGAACCTCGAAGCCCGCCTCGCGGAGCGCATTGGCGAGGGAGCCGAACGTCTGGGCGTAGAGCGAGGACGACGGCAGGGCTCGCCGCCGCTCGGCGAGGTCGCGTGCCGTTGGGACGCGCCCGAGCTCGTCACCGAGCTGGCGCAGCTGCTGCAGCAGCTCCTCCCGCGTCAGAAACCGGCGCGGGAAGAGCCCGGCGGCCCGCTTTGCCGCATTCCACGTCCCGAAGTGCTCGATCACCGTCTGCGGGTGCACGCGCGCCTCAGGATCCTTCGCGAACTCCCGCATCGTGGGAGAGCGACCGAGGCGCTCGGCTGCCGCCCGCAGCTCGGCGAGGATCTCGTCGTCGGTGTAGCGCCGGCGCAGTCCGGCGCGAAATGCCGCGAGCTCCGCCTCGTCGATGCGAACGGCTGAGCGCCTCTTCGAGCGTGATCGAGCCATCTCTTGCAGTCAGCTTAGAGCGTTCTGACAGTTCTGCAAGTACCTCAGAGCACGCGAGCACCTCCTCCCCACCCGCTACGCTCGCCGCCCATGGATCTTCGACTCGAGCTCGAGACCTCGGTCGCCCGTGCAGTCGGTGCGCTGTCTCGCGCCGTCGGACGAGGAGGCGGCACCACGCTTCCCGGCAAGCTCGTGTGGAAGGTCGACCCGGGGGCCGTGGACACGCTCGCCGCGAGGCTCGGGTCCGGTGTCGCGCTCGTGTCCGCGACGAACGGGAAGACGACCACGACCTCGATGGTCGCCGAGATCCTCGGGGAGAAGCACGCTCTCGCGTGGAATCGGTCAGGCGCGAACCTCCTGTCGGGGATCGCGTCCGCCCTCATCGCCTCGAGGAAGGCGGATCTCGGGCTCTTCGAAGTCGACGAAGGGGCTCTCCCGGAAGCACTCGCGAGAACGCGGCCGACGGCAGTCCTGCTCGCCAATCTCTTCCGCGATCAGCTCGACCGGTACGGCGAGCTCGAGATCGTGGCCGAGCGGTGGCGGGAGGCCGTGGCAAAGCTGCCCGGCGAGACGACGCTGGTCGTGAACGCAGACGACCCGGTCGTTGCAGAGCTCGCGGCCGACCGCGTCCGGACGGTGCGGTTCGGGCTCGACGATCCGAGGCATGCGCGCCCGGGTCTCCAGCACGCCGCAGACTCGAAGTACTGCGTGCGCTGTGGCACCCCCTACTCGTTCGCGGCCGCATACGTCGGCCACCTCGGCGACTATCACTGCCCCTCCTGCGGACACCGTCGACCGGAGCTCGACGTCGCTGCGCGCGACATCGAGCTGGAGGGGCTCCTCGCGTCGCGGTTCCGCCTCGTCGCGCCGGAGGGAGAGATCCGCGTGCGGCTCGCGCTGCCCGGCCTCTACAACGTCTACAACGCAGTCGCCGCGACTGCGTTGGCTCTCGCCGTGGGCGCGTCGCTCCACGATGTCCGGGCCGGCCTCGAGCGCTTCAATGCGGCGTTCGGCCGGTTCGAGCGGATTCCCGCAGGCGGCAAGACGATCGTCCTTCTCCTCATCAAGAACCCCGCCGGGGCGAACGAAGTCGTGCGAACGCTCGAGACAGGTGTTCCGCCCCTGCTCGTGATCGCGCTCAACGACGCCATCGCGGACGGCCAGGACGTCTCCTGGATCTGGGACGTCGACTTCGAGCCGCTCCTGGCCCGGGCCGGGCGCGTCGTCGCAAGCGGCGACCGGGCTGCGGAGCTCGGCCTGCGGCTGCTCTACGGAGGGCTGGACGAGGAGCGGCTCGAGGTCGTCCCGTCGCTCGAGCAGGCGCTCGACCGTGGGCTCGCGCTGCTCGACGCCGGCAGCGAGCTCGTCGTCCTGCCGACCTACACGGCGATGCTCGCGCTTCGCGGGATCCTCTCCGAGCGCGGGGCCGTTCGCCCGTACTGGGAGGAGGGCAAGGCATGAGGATCCGTGTCGGGCATCTCTACCCGGACTACCTGAACATCTACGCGGATCGCGGGAACATGGCGGTCCTGGCCCGCCGAGCCTCTCTCCGAGGCCACGACCTCCTGGTGGAGCCGATCGGGCTCACCGAGCCGCTCGATCCCGATGCGTACGACCTCCTCTACATCGGTGGCGGGCAGGACCGAGAGCAGGCGCTCGTCGCCCCGGATCTCGTCGAGAAGGCGGGATCGCTCCACGAGGCGCAGGCGAAGGGCGTGGCCATGCTCGCGGTCTGTGGCGGGTATCAGCTCCTCGGTCGGGGCTACCGGGCGCGAGACGGCACCTTCCTCGAAGGCGCCGGGCTCTTCCCCCACGAGACGATCGCCGGCGAGACCCGCATGATCGGCGACGTTCTCCTCCGGTGCGAGCTCGAGCCCGGTGAGCCGCGTCTCGTTGCGGGCTTCGAGAACCATGCCGGGCGGACTCTCCTCGACGAGGGTGCCACGCCGCTCGGGCGCGTGGTGCACGGGTTCGGGAACGACGGCGAGTCGGGGTACGAAGGGTGTCGGCTGGGGAGCGCCATCGGCACGTACCTCCATGGCCCGCTGCTGCCGCGAAACGCCTGGCTCGCCGACTGGCTGCTCCGGCGAGCATTGGCGCACGCGTCGACGAGCGAGCCTCCCGAGCTCGCACGACTGCCCGACGAGCTGGAGGCCGAGGCGTTCCGGGTGTCGGCCGACCGGGCGAAGAGGCGCGGCGGCCGTCGCTGAATCCCGGGTCCTGTGGGGCACCCCGGCCCACCACCCGCCTCCAGCGTAACGAGCAGGCCGTTACGGGTGGTTCACGAGTGGTGTCGGAAGAGTCACTTTGTGCGCGGTCAGCGCGCCCACATCTCGCCGAGGTAGACAGCCGGATCGCCTGGTCTCCAGCGCTGCAGGAACCGCTGGATCGGCGGATGCATGTCGATCCCGTCCAGCTCGGAGACGAGGAATGCGCGGTGCCCGCGTACCGCGTCGTCCTGGGAGCTGACGTCCTCGAGCGACCCGGAGACGTCGGCGGCGAACATCACGTGCACGACGTGCTTCCGGTACGGATCCGCTCCGGGCGAGATCGACTCGACGATCGCCACCGGGCCCTCCAGCGGCACTTCCGCGCTCTCCGGGAACAGCCCGGTCTCTTCCCAGAGCTCGCGGCGGAGCGCCCGTATGAGGCTCTCTCCGGTCTGCACGCCACCACCTGGAAGGAGCCAGATCTCACGCGAGCCCTTCTGGTGTCGGATGAGCAGGATGCGGCCCCTCCAGCGGAGGATCGCGGACACACGGATCCGTGGCTCCACGGTCAGTGCGCGGACGAACCGAAGCCGCGGCTGCCGCGCTCGCTACCGGCGAGCTCGTCGACCTCGACGAGCCTGACCCCGGCGACGGGAGCGATGACCAGTTGGGCGATGCGCATTCCCGGCTCGACGACGAACTCGTCGTCACGGTCGGTGTTCAGGATCACCACGCGAATCTCCCCGCGGTAGCCCGAGTCGATGAGGCCCGGGGAGTTGACGATGGCGATGCCGTGGCGGGCCGCGAGACCCGATCGTGGCTGCACGAACCCGGCGTACCCCTCGGGGATCTCGACGGCGATCCCCGTCGGCACGACCGCGCGCTGCCCGGGCGCGAGGTGGGCGGCCTCGCAGGCGACGAGATCGAGGCCGGCGTCTCCCGGGTACGCCTGCACCGGAAGCACGGCGTCGTCGCGCAGCCGTCGCACCGCGACCTCGATCACCGCGTCGATGCCTCCAGCTCGCTCTCGCCCGCGACGAGGTATCGCGCGAAGCGCGCCACCTCCTGGCGTGGGAGTCGCGCGCGAACGTGCACTCCGTCCGCCGTGTCGCGCCTCTCTGCGATCGGGGTACCGAGCTCGTAGAGGTCCGCGAGCGCGCGACCTTCGCTATACGGCACGAGCATCCGGACGTCCTCGAAGCGGTCCGAGAAGAGCTCCGCGACGCGCGCCTTGAGCGCTTCCAAGCCCTCCCCGGTGCTCGCCGAGACCTGCAGAGCGCGCGGGTAGGCATGCGCCACGCGCCGGCGCCCGACTGGGCCGACGAGATCGACCTTGTTCAGCACGAGCTCGACGGGGATGTCGTCGGCGCCGATCTCCGCGAGGACGTCGTTCACGGCGGCGATCGTCTGGTGCAGGCGCTCGTCCGGAAGCGAGGCGTCCGCGATGTGCAGGACGAGGTCGGCGACGAGCGTCTCCTCGAGCGTCGCTGCGAAGCCCTCGACGAGCTGCGTCGGCAGCCGGCGAATGAACCCGACCGTGTCCGTCACGAGGTAGCGCTTTCCGTCGTGCTCGAAGGCACGCGTCGTCGGGTCGAGCGTCTCGAAGAGGCGGTCGTCGACGGAGGCGCGGGCGCCGGTCAGCGCATTGAGCAGCGTCGACTTCCCGACGTTCGTGTAGCCCGCGAGCGCAATCGTGGGAACCTGCGTGCGCCGTCGCTCCTTGCGCCGTGTCGCGCGCTGAGCGCCGAGGGACGCCAGCTGGCGCTTCACGAGAGAGATCCGCCTCCGGGCGAGTCGGCGGTCCGTCTCCAGCTGGCTCTCGCCGGGCCCTCTCGTTCCCACACCGCCTCCCAGTCGCTCGAGGTGCTGCCACAGGCCGCGCATGCGCGGGAGGTTGTACTCGAGCTGCGCCAGCTCCACCTGGGCCTTCCCCTCCGCGCTGCGGGCGTGCTGGGCGAAGATGTCGAGGATGAGCTGCGTGCGGTCGACGACGCGGGAGCCGAGAGCGTCCTCGAGCGCCCGCTGCTGCGTGGGGGCCAACTCGTCGTCGACCAGGAGGACCTCGGCGCCCGCGTCGCCGTAGGCCCGCTTCAGCTCCTCGAGCTTCCCCTTCCCGACGAACGTCCGACGGTCGGGGTGCGTTCGGTACTGCACGAGCTCGCCTACCGGACGAACCCCGGCGGTCCGTGCGAGCTCGCGAAGCTCGGCGAGCTCGCCCTCGCCGTCGGCTCCTTTCGGGAACACGCCGACGACGAAGCCGCGCTCCGGCTCCGCCCCGGGTGCGGGATCGGGCTGACGCGCGGTCACGCGGGGATTATGCAGCGAGCGGGCTCGCCCGTCACCACACCGAGCCGGCGACGAGCCGTCCGGCGTCTGCTCGTCCGAGGCTCACGGAGGCGCGCGTGGCTAGGGTTCGCGCCGTGGACGACCTCGGGCAGAGACTCGCAGCGCGAACGCTCGAGCTCGTGGACATCCCGTCGCCGAGCGGTGCCGAAGCGGACATCCGCGAGCACCTCCTCCGACTCGTCCCGCCGGGTCTCACCCTCGAGCACGCCGTCGACGAGGCGTACTTCTTCGTCGCGGAACGACGGCCGGACGTGCCGCTCGTCGTGCTCGCCGGGCACTACGACACGGTGCCGCCACAGGACAATCTCCCCGGGAGGCTCGAGGGAGGCGCGGTTCACGGGCTCGGAGCCAGCGACATGAAGGGCGGGCTCGCCGTCGCACTCGAGCTCGCTACGGACGTCGAGCCTCTCGCCGGGCCGTACGACCTCGGATTGCTGCTCTTCGGGCGCGAGGAGCTCCCCGCCGACTCCAACCCCCTCCCCGCGCTCTTCGCCGGCTCGAGCGCTCTCCGGGAGACCGCGCTCGCGATCCTGCTCGAGCCGACCGATCTCCGGATCCAGGCAGGATGCCTCGGAAACGTCGTCGCGCGGCTGACCTTCCACGGCCGCAGCGGGCACTCGGCGCGCCCCTGGCTCGCCGACAGCGCTCTCGAGAGGGCCGCTCGCGGCCTCCTCCCGCTGTTCGACGCCGAGCCGCGTGTCGCCGTCGTGGGCGGGCTCGAGTTCCGGGAGGTCGCAACGGTGACCCGTCTCGTGTCCGGCATCGCGGACAACGTGATCCCGGCCGAGGCGACGGCGACGCTCAACCTCCGCTACGCCCCCGACCGGGATCCCGACGGGGCGGAAGCTCACCTTCGCTCCCTCGTGCCGGAGGACGCGACGCTCGAGGTCGTGAGCCACGCTCCGGCAGGACGTGTCGTCACGGACTCTGCGCTCGTGCAGGCCCTCCGCGAGGCGGGCGATCTCGGGCTCGAGGCGAAGCAGGCCTGGACGAACGTCGCCGACTTCACCGCGCACGGCATCGACGCGGTCAACTTCGGCCCCGGGCACACGGCGTACGCCCACCGCCAGGACGAGCGAGTCGAGGTCTCCGCGCTCGTGAGCGCGTACGAGACGCTCCGGCGCTTCCTCGGCGCCCCGATGCGCGAAGATGCCGCCTGATGGAGCTCTCTGCGCGCATCGACGAGCTGTGGGAGTCCGACGCGCTCGAGAGCGAGCCGATCGAGGAGGCGATCGCCCTGCTCGACCGTGGCGAGGTCCGGGTCGCGGAGCCCACGGAGTCGGGCTGGACCGTGAACGAGTGGGTGAAGAAGGCGATCCTCCTGTACTTCCGACTGCGCAAGGTCGAGCCGATGGAGGTCGGCGGGCTCCACTTCCTCGACAAGATCCCGGTGAAGGCCGACTACGCGGCCCGCGGCGTTCGCGTCGTGCCCCCTGGTGTCGCGCGGTACGGGTCGTTCCTCTCGGAAGGCGTCGTGCTCATGCCCGGCTACGTCAACATCGGCGCCTGGGTCGGCCCGCGAACGATGGTCGACACCTGGGCCACCGTCGGCTCGTGCGCGCAGATCGGCGCCGACGTCCACCTCTCGGGGGGCGTCGGCATCGGCGGCGTCCTGGAGCCGCCGCAGGCGCAGCCGGTGATCGTCGAGGACGGCGCGTTCCTCGGCTCGCGGGCGATCGTCGTGGAGGGCGTCGTCGTCGGCGAGGGAGCCGTGATCGCGCCGAACGTCGTCCTCTCGGCGTCGATCCCGGTCATCGACGTGACGGGGCCCGAGCCCGTCGAGCACCGCGGCTACGTGCCCGCGCGCTCGGTCGTCCTCCCCGGCACGCGTCCCAAGGAGTATCCGGCCGGCCGCTTCGAGATCCCGTGCGCGCTCATCGTGGGGCAGCGAAGCGCCTCCACCGATCTCAAGACCTCGCTCAACGACGTCCTGCGCGAGTTCGAGATCGCCACGTGAGCGCCGTCCGCGAGGTCGCGCTCTTCACGGACGACGTCGAGGGATCCCTCCGCCTCTACGGCCTCCTTCTCGGCACGGCTCCGGTCGCGGACTGGCCTGGTGGGGCGGTCTTCGACGCCGGTGACGTGAAGATCCTCGTCCACGACCGGGGCGCCGGGATGGCCGACGGCCCGCCCAACGAGGATCACATCGCCATCGCAGTGGACGATCTCGACGCTCGCTGCGAGGAGCTCCGCTCGCACGGGC
>JBFFGH010000049.1:0-15011 GCA_041557575.1 Gaiellaceae bacterium | reverse complement strand
GGTCGCCGGGTACTCCGAGAGACCGCCGCCGAGACGCCCGAACGGCGTCCGCACGGCGGAGACGATGACCGAACGCGTCACGCGTGCAGCGTAGCTCGTCCGTGCTGGCACACTCGGCGACGTGCGCGTGCTCGTCGTCGACAACTACGACTCCTTCACGTACAACCTCGTCCACCTGCTCGAGGAGCTGGGCGCGGAGGTGGTCGTCCGGCAGAGCGACGCCGTCACCGCCGGGGAGGCACGCTCGCTCGCGCCCGAGCGCCTGGTCGTCTCGCCGGGTCCCGGAAGGCCTGCCGAGGCCGGGCGGTCGATCGAGCTGATCCTCGCGCTGGGGCCGACGACGCCGACGCTCGGGGTGTGCCTCGGCCATCAGGCGATCGTCGAGGGGTTCGGCGGTGAGGTCGGCCCGGCGCGCACCCTCCTGCACGGGAAGGCGAGCCGCATCTCGCACGACGGGCAGGGGATCTTCGCGGGGCTGCCGGTCGAGATCGACGTCGGCCGCTACCACTCCCTCGCCGCGACCCGCGTGCCCGACTCGCTCGAGGTGACCGCCCGAACCGCCGACGGCGAGGTGATGGCCGTCCGCCACGCCGCGCTGCCGATCGAAGGCGTGCAGTTCCATCCGGAGAGCGTGCTCACGCCGCACGGGCACTCGATGCTCGCGAACTTCCTCGACGGCGCCGGTGCCGTCCGGGGAACGCGGTGATCGGAGCGGGCCGCGCGCGTCAGCGCTGGTCGAGCCGGATGCGCTTGCCGCAGCGCTCGCACCGCTGGTAGCGCTCCGTGAGGAAGAAGGGGCGCTTTCGTCGCGGCAGGCGGTGCCCGAGCACCCTGCAGCGAAGCATCACTCCTCCGGGCCCACGCGGACGAGCATCTTCCCGATGTTCTCCCCCTGGAGAAGCCCGACGAATGCGGCCGGGGCGTTCTCGATTCCCTCGACGACGGTCTCGCGGTGGCGGAGGCGACCGTCCCGCACCCATGCGACGGCCTGCTCGTGGAACTCGCGGAACCGGTCGTAGTGGTCGCTGATGATGAAGCCCTGGATGCGCAGCCGCTTCGTCACCACCATGAACATGTTCCTCGGCCCGGGTCTCGGCTCGGTGTCGTTGTACGAGGAGATCGACCCGCACGCGACGATCCGCCCGTCGTTGCGCAGGGCGCCGATCGCAGCCTCGAGCGTCTCGCCGCCGACGTTGTCGAAGTAGACGTCGATGCCGTCCGGTGCGAGCTCGCGCAGCGCGTCCCGGGCGCCGATCTCGCGGTACGAGAACGCCTCGTCGAAGCCGAGCTCGCGGAGCCAGTCGAGCTTCTCCTGCGACCCCGCGCTGCCGATGACCCGGCAGCCGGCGATCTTCGCCATCTGGCCCGCCGCGCTGCCGACGGCGCCGGCGGCGCCCGACACGAAGACGGTCTCGCCGTCCCGGGGAGACCCGAGCTCGGAGAGCCCGTACCAGGCCGTGAAGCCGGGCATGCCCAGTACGCCGAGGGCGGTCGAGACCGGTGCGACGGTCGGGTCGAGCTTCCACATCGCGGCGCCGTCGAGCAGCGCCCACTCGCGCCAGCCGAGCATGTGGAGCACCCAGTCGCCCTCCTCGAGCCCCGCGTCGCCGGACGCCACGACGCGGCCCACCGCGCCTCCGAACATCGGCTCGCCCACGACGTAGGAGCCCGCATACGAACCGGACTCGTTCATCCGTGCCCGCATGTACGGATCGACCGAGATGTACGCGTTCCGAACCAGCGCCTCCCCGTCCCCGGGATCCGGCACCGTGACCTCCGCGATCTCGAAGTCGCTCGGGGCGGGCAGCCCGCGCGGGCGAGCCGCCAGCCTCACCTCACGCCCGAGACGCTCCACGGAGGCGATGATATGCGCGTGGACTCCCTCAAAGGGCAGCTGCTGATCGCGGGGCCGGCCCTGATCGACCCGAACTTCTGGCGGACCGTCGTCCTCGTGGGCGAGCACTCGGACGAAGGGGCTCTGGGCGTCGTGCTCAACCGCGCATCCGAGACCCAGGTGAGCGAGGCGGTGCCCGAGCTGGCGGAGCTCGCCGACGCCATGGGCCCGGTGCACGTCGGGGGCCCCGTCCAGCCGTCGGCGATCGTCGTCCTCGCGGACTTCGCCGAGCCGGAGCAGGCCGCCACCCTCGTGCTCGACTCCGTCGGCTTCCTGCCGAGCGAGATCGACCCTCTGGCACTCGGCGAGCTCAGGCACGCACGTGTGTTCGCGGGCTACGCCGGCTGGGGGCCGGGGCAGCTCGACGACGAGCTGGAGGAGGGCTCGTGGATCGTCGAGCCCGCGCTGCCCGAGGACGTGTTCACCGCGGATCCCGAGGATCTCTGGAGCTCAGTGCTCCGGCGGAAGGGAGGCCCCTTCGGCGTGCTCGCCGCGATGCCTCCGGATCCGTCGCTCAACTGAACCGGACTGCGGGCGTGAGGGGGTCGATCGTTCGGAAAACTACGGATGACCCTGCATCTGCAAGCGGGAAGGATCGTGCGCAGTGCACGATCTGTCGCGTAGAGAGCTGCTGAAACGCGCTCTCGTCCTGGGCTCAGGAGCGACGGCAGCCGACCTCTTCCTCCCCGCCCGTTTCCTCTCCAGCGCATCCGCCCAGTCGGAAGCGAGCGCGGTGCGGATCCAGAACCCCCTCGCACAGATGCCGGACCGTGGCTGGGAGCGGATCTACCGCGACCAGTTCGCCGAGGACGGCACGTTCGTCTTCACGTGCGCGCCGAACGACACGCACAACTGCCTGCTCAAGGCGCACGTGAAGAACGGGGTCATCGTCCGCATCTCACCGACGTACGGGTACGGGAAGGCGAAGGACCTGTACGGAAACCGGGCGTCGTATCGCTGGGATCCGCGCATCTGCCAGAAAGGGCTCATCCTCGGGCGCCGCATCTACGGCGACCGCCGCGTCAAGGAGCCCATGATCCGCAAGGGCTTCAAGGAGTGGGTCGACGACGGGTTCCCGCGCAGCGACGACGGCACTCCGAAGTCCGACAGGTCGAAGCGCGGCTACGACGAGTGGCTCGCGATCTCCTGGGACGAAGCGCTCTCGATCGCGGCGAAGACGATGCAGAACGTCGCGGAGACCTACAGCGGCGACGACGGCTCGCAGAAGCTCCTCGACCAGGGCTACCAGCCGGAGATGGTCGAGGCGATGCACGGCGCCGGCGTCCAGGCGATCAAGATGCGCGGCGGCATGCCGCTCCTCGGAGCCGGCCGCGTGTTCGGCTTCTACCGCTTCGCGAACATGCTCGCGCTGCTCGACCGCAAGCTGCGTCCCGACGTGCCGCAGGAGGAGATCCTCGGCAGCCGCGCCTTCGACAACTACGCCTGGCACACGGACCTGCCGCCGGGGCACCCGATGGTGTCCGGCAGCCAGACCGTGGACTTCGACCTCTTCTCCGCCGAGTACTCGAAGCTCCTCGTGCTCATCGGGATGAACTGGATCTGCACGAAGATGCCCGACGGGCACTGGATCGGCGACGCCCGCCTCAAGGGCACGCGCGTCGTCGTGATCTCGGCCGACTACATGCCGACGGCGAACAAGGCGGACGAGTTCGTCATCCTCAGGCCGGGCACGGACGCGGCCTTCCTGCTCGGCGTCGCGCGCGAGCTCATCACGAAGAAGCTCTACGACCGCGACGCCGTGCTCCAGCGCACCGACCTCCCGCTGCTCGTGCGCCTCGACACGGGCGAGCGGCTGGGCGCGAAGGACGTGTTCGAGGGGTACGAGCAGGCGACGCTGTCCAACTACATCGTCGAGAAGACCGGGGAGGAGCTCGCGGCACCGCCGGCTCCGCCGTTCACCGCCGGGAAGCAGGTCGTGTCGACGGAGCTGCGCGACGAGTGGGGCGACTTCGTGTTCTGGGATCGGAAGAAGGGCGGGCCGGTCGCGGCGTCACGGGACGAGGTCGGAGCCCGGTTCACGGGCGACCCGGCCCTCCTCGGCACGTTCGACGTGAAGCTCGCCGACGGGAGCACGGTGAAGGCTCGGACGGTCTTCAGCCTGCTCCAGGAGTACCTCGACGAGAGCTTCGACCTCCAGACCACCTCGGAGATCTGCAACGTCGCCCCGGAGGCGATCCAGAGCCTGGCCAGGCAGCTCGCCGCGAACAAGGGCAACGCGCTCCTGGCCGCCGGCATGGGGCCGAACCACTACTTCAACGCGGACCTCTTCGGCCGCGTCCAGTTCCTCGTCGCGGCGCTCACCGACAACATCGGCCACTTCTCCGGGAACGTCGGCAGCTACGCGGGGAACTACCGCGGCTCGCTGTTCCAGGCGATGGGGCAGTGGATCGCCGAGGACCCCTTCGACATCGAGGGCGACCTGACCGTTCCCGCCCGCATCAAGCGCTACTTCAAGTCCGAGTCCGCGCACTACTGGAACTACGGCGACCGTCCGCTCGTCTCCCCCAACGAGGTCATCACCGGCGCGTCGCACATGCCGACGCCGACGAAGCTGATCTGGTTCGGGAACTCGAACTCGCTGCTCGGGAACGCGAAGTGGTCGTACGACGTCGTCAAGAACACGCTCCCGAAACAGGACGCGGTCTTCTGCAACGAGTGGCACTGGACGAGCTCGTGCGAGTACTCGGACATGGTCTTCCCGGCCGACTCGTGGGCGGAGTTCAAGCTCCCCGACATGACGGCGAGCTGCACGAACCCGTTCCTGCTCGCGTTCCCGAAGACGCCGCTCGCGCGCATCCACGACACGCGCTCGGACTACCAGATCCTCGCCGGCGTCGCCGTGGCGCTCGGCGAGCTCGTGGGCGAGCCCAGGATGAAGGACTACTGGCAGGGCGTCCTCGACGGCGACCCCACGCCGTACCTGCAGCGGATCCTCTCCGGCTCGAACGCGACGCGCGGCATCCTCTACGACGACCTCCACTCGAGCTCGAAGAAGGGCATCCCTCTGCTGATGAACGCGCGCACGTACCCGCGGAGCGGCGGGTGGGAGCAGCGCCAGGAGGACAAGCCCTGGTACACGGCGACCGGGCGGCTCGAGTTCTACCGCCCCGAGCCCGAGTGGCAGGCAGCCGGCGAGTCGCTGCCCGTGTGGCGCGAGCCGGTGGACGCGACCTTCTACGAGCCGAACGCGATCCTCTCGAACAAGCAGCATCCGTCCATCAACCCGAGGACGCCCGAGGACTACGGCGTCCCGGAGTCGCAGAACGACGTGGAGACGCGCCAGTACAGGAACGTGGTCAGGACGTGGCAGGAGCTCAAGCTCACGAAGCACCCGCTGACCGAGAAGGACCCTGGGTACCGGTTCGTCTTCCAGACCCCGAAGTACCGGTGGGGCGCGCACTCGACCGCGGTCGACTCGGACTGGATCGCGATGCTGTTCGGCCCGTTCGGCGACCCGTACCGCCGCGACTCGCGGACGCCCTGGACGGGCGAGGCGTACGCGGAGCTCAACCCGCTCGACGCGCGCGAGCTCGGCGTGAAGGACGGCGACTACATCTGGCTCGACGCCGACCCCGAGGACCGCCCGTACCGCGGCGCCTCGAGCGACGACGAGTTCTACGAGGTGGCCCGGGTGATGATGCGGGTTCGCATCTACTCGGGTATGCCGAAGGGCGTCATCCGCACCTGGTTCAACATGTACGCGGCGACCCCGGGGACGGTGCAGGCGCAGAAGGACGTCGAGGGCGGGCCCGCCAAGAACCCCGCCACGAACTACGTCGCCCTGTTCCGCCACGGGAGCCACCAGTCGGGCACGCGGGCATATCTGCGCCCGACGCAGATGACGGAGTCGATGACCCGCAAGGCCTACTTCGGGCAGACGATCGGCAAGGGCTTCGAAGCCGACGTCCACTCGCCCTCCGGAGCCCCGAAGGAGGGCTTCGTCAAGATCGAGAAGGCAGAGGACGGCGGTGACGAGGGCCAGGGCGAGTGGAGGCCGCTCGCGCTCGGGCTCCGCCCGGACCAGCCCTCCGAGGCGATGAAGGCGTACCTCGCGGGCGACTTCGTCACGAGGAAGAAGGGCGCGTAGGCGATGGCGAAGGTGCAGAACTGGCAGCTCGGGCGGGACATGGAGTACCCGTACGTCGCCGACCGCCCGACGAAGCAGTTCACGATGCTCATGGACACGAACAAGTGCATCGCCTGCCAGAGCTGCACGATCGCCTGCAAGAGCACGTGGACCTGGGGCAAGGGCCAGGAGTACATGCTCTGGAACAACATCGAGACGAAGCCGTACGGCTTCTACCCGATGGGCTGGGACGTCAACATGCTCGCGCTCCTCGGCGAGCAGTCGTGGACGGACGGCGTCTACGACGGGCAGACGGTCTTCGAGGCGGCTCCCCAGGGAGAGCGGGTCCTCGGCTGGACGCCCGCGGAGGAGGACTGGTCACACCCGAACATCGGCGAGGACGAGCCGACGGGCAACGCTCAGGACACGACGTACATCCCGGACAACCCGCACTCGATGATGTGGATGTACTACCTGCAGCGGATCTGCAACCACTGCACGTACCCGACCTGCGTCGCCGCCTGCCCCCGGGAGGCGATCTACAAGCGGCCCGAGGACGGGATCGTCCTCGTGGATCAGCAGCGCTGCCGCGGGTACCAGGAGTGCCTGACTGCGTGCCCGTACAAGAAGACGATGTTCAACCTCGAGACGCGCGTCTCGGAGAAGTGCATCGGCTGCTACCCGAAGATCGAGGAGGGCCTGCAGACGCAGTGCACCACTGCATGCATCGGTCGCCTCCGCCTGACGAACTTCCTCTCCGCCCCGGACGAGGCCGACCCGCGCAAGCCGGCGGACTACCTCGTCCACATCCGGAAGATCGCCCTGCCGCTCTACCCACAGCTCGGGCTCGAGCCGAACGTCTACTACATCCCCCCGATCCACGTCCCGACGAAGTACCTGACCCAGATGTTCGGCCCGGGAGTCGAGAAGGCCGTCGCCGCGTACCGCAACGCGAAGGACGACCCCGAGCTCCTCGGGCTCCTCATGCTCTTCGGAGCGACCGAGCGGATCATGGACAGCTGGGACGTGAAGGACGGCATCGCCCGGGCGTACGACGAGGGCGGCGAGGAGATCGTGGCCGTTCCTCTGCGCGAGCCCACGTTCGTCCGCCCCTTCGAGTTCGCCACGGAGATCGCCGGCGAGCCCGCGACCGGATACCGCCACAACACGTGAGGAGCTGATGGCCGACCCGACGATCACGCGCAAGGAGGTGATCCTCTACGGAGGGGCCGCCGTCGGCGGCGCCGTCGCCGGAACCGCGGGGGTGATCGCGCTCGCGAACGCCGTGAGCGACAAGGAGAGGCCGGTCACCGGGGAGCCGATCGTCGCCGCGTTCGTCGACGGCGAGATCCCGACGACGGATCCGAAGTCCGGCACGTGGGGCGACGCGCAGCCCGTGCTCGTGCCCCTGGTCGCCCAGCAGATCGCCCAGCCGTACCTCGAACAGGCCGGTGTGGACGAGATCGAGGTGCGGGCGCTCCACAACGGCACCGAGGTCGCACTCCTGCTCGAGTGGGACGACGACTCCGTCGACGACCTGGACGGGATCCGCCGCTACCACGATGCCGTCGCGGTGCAGCTCCCGACGACGGGCGGCGCGAAGCCGCCACCGCTCACGATGGGCGCTCCGGGGACGCCGGTGCACATCCTCCAGTGGCGCGCGACCTGGCAGCGCGACATCGACTCGGGCGGGAACACCGGCGTCGATCAGATCTACCCGGAGGTCGTCCACGACGTGATGCCCGACGACATCCTTCCTCCCGAGACGGCGCAGCTCTACTGGGTCGGGCGCGAGGCCGGGAACCCCCTCTCCCAGAACGTCCGCTCGACGCCGGTGGAGGAGGTCATCGCCGAGGGCTTCGGCTCGTCCACGCATGCCCCGAACCAGGCCGCGTCCGGTCGCGGGGTCAACGAGGACGGACGCTGGAAGGTCGTCGTCAGCGTTCCGTCCGCACGCGAGGGCGTCGGCGAGGCGCTCGCGCCGGGAACCTCCTGGCCGGTCTCGTTCGCGGTCTGGCTCGGCTCGGAGGAGAACCGGGGATCCCGCAAGCAGATCGGCGACTGGCAGACGCTCGTCCTCGAGGCCCGGGAATGACGACGGCCACCCAGGGCGGCGTCGCGCTCGCGGCACTCTGGCGGCTCCTCTCGCTCGGCTTCTCGTCACCGACCGAGGAGACGGCCGCCGAGGTCGAGGTGCTCGCGGAAGGGCTCGCCGAGGCGGAGGCCCGGCCCGAGGTGGAGCGCGTTCTGGGCGCGCTGCGCGAGTCCGAGCTCGACGAGCTCTCCACGCAGTTCGCGCGGCTCTTCCGCGGAAACGTCCTCGTGCCGCCCTACGAGGGGAGCTACGAGATCGACCCGATCCGGCAGGGGCGCCAGATGGCAGACGCCGCCGCCTTCTACCGCGCGTTCGGCGCGGAGGCCGGCGGCCCGAGCGTCGAGCGGCCGGACTTCGTCGGCTGCGAGCTCGAGTTCCTGTCGTTCCTCGAGCTCCGGCACCTCGTCGCGCTCGAGAACGACGAGGAGGAGAGCAGCCTCGTCGGAGAGATCGGCGACACGTTCCTCGTCGATCACGCGGGACGGTGGCTGCCGACGTTCTTCGCAGACGTCGAGAGGGAGGCCGTGGAAGCGCCCTTCTACCGCGAGCTCGCCGCGCTCGGGGCTCGTGTGGTCGCCGACGAGCTGTCGCGGCGCGGCCTCGAGCCCTCACCTCTCCCTCGTCGCCGCACGCGCTCGTCGGTCGAGCGCGACTCGTTCGAGTGCGGCGAGGCGAGCCCGGCACGCCCCGAGCCCGGCATCGACCTGTAAGGCTCCCCTCGTGCGGATCGCCTACGTCGTGGATGTCCACGAGCGCTTCGAGGCCGTCCCGGCGGCGCTCGCGGAGACCGGTCCGGTGGACGTCCTCGTCGTCGGCGGCGACCTCACGAACGCCGGCTCGCCGGACGACGCGGAGCGCGCGGTCGAGTCCTGGCGTCCGCTCGCGCCGACGCTCTTCGCGGTCGCGGGGAACATGGACTCGCCCGCGATCGACGCCCGCCTCGTGGAGCTCGGGGTCTCGCTGAACGCGCGCGGCGTGGTGCTCGACGACGTCGGCTTCCACGGCGTCTCCTCGGCCCCGCTCTCGCCCCTCGAGACCCCGCACGAGCTGCCCGACGAGGAGCTCGGTGTGCAAGCGGAAGCCGGCCACGGCCACGTCGAGGGCAGCCGCATCCGCATCTTCTGCCCGCACGCGCCGCCCCACGGAACCGCGTGCGACCGCCTCCGCTCGGGCGTCTCCGTCGGGAGCCCCTCCCTCCGGGCCTTCATCGAGGGGGCCCAGCCCGACCTCGTGCTCTGCGGCCACATCCACGAGGCGCGGGGCGAGGACGCGATCGGCCGGTCGCGCATCGTCAACCCGGGCCCCGCCTTCGCCGGGCACTGCGCGCTCGTCGAGGTCGGAAGCACGCTCACCGTCACCCTCTACTAGGAGCAAGCCCTCCCCGGCCCGGCGGCGTTAGGCTGCGAGCCCGTGGCCGTCTCCTCCCTCTCGCGTACTGCGATCCTGCGCGCGGCGGACAGCGAGCGGCTCCAGCGCTTCGTCCAGGCGCACGGGATGCGATTCGGGGCTGCGCGCTTCGTGGCAGGCGAGACCCTGGACGAGTGCGTCGCGGTGCTGAGACGGCTGAACGAGGACGGTCTGCACGCGAACACGACGGTGCTCGGCGAGGCGATCCCGGACGCCGCGGGAGCGGCTGCGGTCACCGCGGAGTACGAGGTCGTCCTGGCGCGACTGGTCGCGGAGGAGCTGCGCGCGAACGTCGCCCTGAAGCTCACCCACCTCGGGCTCTCGTTCGACGAGGAGGCCGCATACGCGAACGTCGAGCGGCTCGTCGCGCGCGCCGGCGAGCTCGGCTCCTTCATCCGCATCGACATGGAGCAGTCGGAGCTCGTCGAGCCCACGCTCCGGATCTACGAGCGGCTCCGTGCGGCCGGGTACGACAACGTCGGCACCGCGCTCCAGTCCTACCTCCGTCGGACTCCCGAGGATCTCGAGCGGCTCCTCCCGCTCTCGCCCAACCTCCGGATCGTGAAGGGCGCGTACCTCGAGCCCGCCGCGATCGCGTACCCCGACAAGAGCGACGTCGACCGCGCGTACGTCGCGCTCGTCGAGCGAGGGCTCCGTGAGGGCGCCTACGTCGCCATCGCGACCCACGACGAGGCGATCATCGGTCACGTGCGGGCGTTCGCCGAGCGAGAGGGGGTCGCGCGCGACCGCTTCGAGTTCCAGATGCTCTACGGCGTGCGCTCCGGGCTCCAGCGGTCGATCGCGGCCGAGGGCTACAAGGTGCTCGTCGCAACCCCCTTCGGGCCGGACTGGTACCCCTACCTCATGCGCCGCCTCGCCGAGAGGCCCGCGAACGTGGGCTTCGTCGTCCGGAACGTCGTCCGGGGGTGAGCGAGGTCCCGGGCAGCGCCGACGTCGTCGTCATCGGCGGCGGCGTCATGGGAGCGAGCGTCGCCTTCCACCTGGCCGAGGAGGGCGCCGACGTCTGCCTCGTCGAGCGCGCCGAGCTCGCGAGCGGCTCGACGAGCCGGGCAGCCGGGGGGATCCGCGCGCAGTTCTCCGACCCGCTCAACATCGCGATCGGCCTGCGCTCCATCGCCGCGTTCGAGCGGTTCCGCGAGCGGCCCGGAGCCGAGATCGACCTCCACCAGGTGGGCTACCTGTTCCTGCTCGATCGCGAGGAGGACGTCATGGCCTTCGAGGAGCGCGTCGCCCTCCAGAACGAGCTCGGCGTCCCGAGCCGCCTGCTGGCGCCCGAGGAGGCTGCCGCGCTCTGTCCGATCGCGGGGACCGAAGGCGTTCTCGCCGCCACGTTCTGCCCGCTCGACGGCCACGCGAGCCCCGAGACCGTGGTGCTCGGCTACGCGTCCGGAGCGAGGGCCCTCGGAGCGAGCGTTCGGACTCACTGCGCGGTGACCGGGATCGAGACGAGCGACGGAGAGGTGCGCGGAGTGACGACCGAGCTCGGCCGCATCGAGACGAAGGTCGTCGTGTGCGCAGGGGGGGCATGGTCGGCGGAGATCGCGGCGCAGGCCGGGATCGAGCTGCCTGTGCAGCCCGTGCTTCGCGAGGTCGGGTTCACCGCTCCGCTCGCAGGGCTTCCCGACCGCATCCCCCTCACGATCGACTTCTCGACCGGCTTCTACTTCCACCGCGAGGGCCCCGGGCTGCTGTTCGGGATGGCGGATCCGCACCAGCCCCCGGGCTTCGACGCGCCGACCGACCCACGCTGGCTCGAGCACGTCATGGAGGTCGCCGAGCGGCGCCTCCCGCTGCTCCTCGACGCCGGGATCGCGGGTGGCTGGAAGGGCTGCTACGAGGTGACCCCCGACCACAACGCCCTCGTCGGCGAGTCCCCGGACGTCGCCCGCTTCCTCTATGCGACCGGCTTCTCGGGCCACGGCTTCCTGCAGGGGCCGGCGGTCGGGGAGATCGTCCGCGACCTCGTCCTCGGGCGGGAGCCGTTCGTCGACGTCTCGCCGCTCGCGGTCGAGCGCTTCGCGCGCTCCTCCCCACGCCCGGAGCGCAACGTCGTCTGAGGCCGGGGCGCCGCCGGCGCCTACGATGGGGCCATGGGCCGCACGCTCGTCTTCATCCCCGCATGGAACGAGGAGGAGAACCTGCCGGCCGTGCTCGACGAGCTTCGGGCAGAGCTTCCGGACGTGGACGTCCTCGTCGTCGACGACGGGTCGACGGACGGGACCGCGTCGGTCGCGCGCGAGCACGGCGCCGAGGTCCTGTCCTTCGGTGAGAACCGCGGGCTGCAGCACGGAATCGCCGCGGGCTACGCGTACGGCCACGAGCACGGCTACGAGATCGTCGGCCGGGTCGACGCGGACGGGCAGCACCCGGTCGACGAGCTCGCGCGGCTCCTCGCGATCGTCCGGTCCGGAGAGGCCGATGTCGCCGTCGGCTCGCGCTTCGCCTCGGGTGACGGCTACGCGCCGTACCGGTACGAGCCGTCGCCTGCCCGGAAGCTCGGCACCGGCATCCTGAGACGCGCGATGCGCGCCGCGCTCGGGCGACCGTTCCTCGACGCGACCAGCGGGATGTACGCGACGAGCCACGAGGCGCTGGCGACGCTCGGCGTCCCGTACACGAGCGGCGCTCCCGAGGTCGAGTCGCTCCTGCGGCTCCGGGAGGCCGGCCTCGAGGTCGTCGAGGTACCGGTGCACATGCGGGAGCGCGCCGGTGGCGAGTCGAAGCTCCGCGGCGGCAAGGCGGTCAGGCTCGTCCTGACCGTCACGAGCACGCTGCTCGTCTACGGCCTCTGGCGCCGGCATGCGAGGAGGCGCTCGTGAGCCGGCTCATCGCCGTGCTCGGCTACTCGGACGGCACGGGCAACGGTCTGCACCCGACCTGCGCCGCCCGCCTCGAGCGAGCTGCAGAGATCGTCCGGCCGGAGGACGCGGTCCTCTTCTCGGGCTGGGCGCGGCGTGGTTCCGCCGCGCCCGAGGCCGAGCTCATGGCGCAGGCGTGGACGCGCCCCGTACGGAAGCTCGTCGTCGACCGCGGTGCCGGCACGACGACCGGGAACGCCATCGGAGTCTCGCGCGTCGCACGCATGCTCGCGGTGGACGATGTCGTCGTCGTCACGTCGAGCTGGCACGGCCGACGGGCGCAGGCGCTCGTGCGGGCGGCGCTCGCCGGCTCCGGCACGAGGGTGGGCCTCGTCACGAGCAACGAGGCGCCGCGAGCCGTCACACAGGTGCGCGAGCTCGCATGCTGGAGCGCGGTTCCGGTTCTCGCACTCGTCGCGGCCCGCGCACGGTAGCGTCCAGGCCATGAGAAGGAAGCTGCTCGTAGCCATCGGCGTCGCGCTGCTCGCGATTGCCGCAGCCGGCTGCGGAGGGGGCGACGACGCCGAGACGACGACCGAGGCCACGCCCGCCAGCGAGTGGGCGGACGGCTTCTGCACGGCCGTCAGCACCTGGCAGAGCGCCATCGAGGACATCAGCGGCCGGTTCACGAGCCTGTCCTCGCTCTCGAGGGAGAACCTCCAGGCGGCGGCGGACGACGCGAACAGCGCAACGGATGAGCTCATCGAGGAGATCAGGGCGCTCGGAGCGCCGGACACCCAGTCCGGAGAGGAGATCGAGGCCTCGATCGACGATCTCGGCTCGACGCTCGAGACGGAGCTGGACTCGATCCAGGCCACGCTCGACGAGACCTCCGGCATCACCGAGCTGCCGGGCGCGCTGAAGGACGTCTCGTCCTCGATCACGGCCATGACGACGGCGTTCTCTGACACGTACTCGACGATCCGGGACGCCGGTGCCGAGGACGAGCTCAGGGACGCGCTCGAGAGCTCGTCCGCCTGCGACGACATCCCGAACTGACGAGAACGAGACCGGGCGTCGGGCTTGCCTGGGGCGGCCCGATGCTCCGTGCGCCGCTCACGCGGCTCCTATGCCGCGCCCAGGACGACGACCGCGTCCAGACCCCCTCCCGGCGCCTCCCTGGGGTCGAAAGGACGAGCCGCTTGCGCGCGGGAGCTAGGCTCGCGCGGCGGCCTCCTCGAGGTAGCGGTGCACGTGCTGGATCACGACCGAGCCCTCCCCGACCGCAGAGGCGACCCTCTTCACCGAGCCGGCCCTCACGTCGCCGATCGCGAACACGCCCGGCACGCTCGTCCCGTAGTCGGGCCCGGTGACGACGAAGCCGCGATCGTCGCGCTCGATCTCGTCGGGCAGCCACTCCGTCCGCGGCTCGGCCCCGATGAGGATGAACAGGGCGTCCGCCGGGACCTCCGTGAGCTCGTCGCCGGTGCGGAGCGTGAGCCGCTCCAACCGCTCGTCCCCCGCGACGTCGACGACCTCCGTGGACAGCAGCACCTCGATGTTCTCCTTGCCCTCGATCTCGTCGATCAGGTACTGCGACATGCTCGCGGCGAGCGACCGGCCGCGAACGAGCAGCGTGACCTTGCCCGCGTAGCGCGCGAGGTGGACGGCCGCCTGGCCTGCCGAGTTCGCGCCTCCGACCACGAACGCGCTTCCACCCGTGAACTGCCGTGCCTCCGAGGGCGACGAGCCGTAGAACACCCCCGAGCCTTCGAGCTCCTCGAGCCTCGGGATCCCGAGCCGCCGGTACGAGACCCCCATCGCGAGGACGACGCTCGAGGTATCGACCTCGACCCCGCCGTCCAGCGTGATGACGTGCATCCCGTCATGGCTCCGGAGTCCCGTCACCTCCCGCGTGAGGAGGAACGTCGCCCCGAACACCCACGCCTGCTGGTACGCCCGCTGCGCGAGCTCGGCGCCGCTCAGGCCGCGCGAGAAGCCGAGGTAGTTGCGGATGCGCGTGCTCGTGCCCGCCTGGCCGCCCATCGACTCGCGCTCCACGACGAGCGCACGCAGCCCCTCGGACGACGCGTACACGGCGGCCGCCAGGCCGGCCGGCCCGCCACCGACGATCACGACGTCGAAGGCGCCCTCGTCCTCCAGCTCGGTTCGCATCCGCGTCCCGAGCCGGGCGAGGTCGGCCGCCTCCGGATCGACGAGAACGCTCCCGTCGGGCAGGAGCACGACCGGGACGTCGGAGCCCTCCTGGCCGCAGGCTTGCAGCAGCTCGACCCCCTCGGGCGACTCGCACGTGTGGAACGCGTGCGGGACACCGTTTCGCGCGAGCAGGTTCCGGAGCTCGTAGCCGCGCGGCGACCAGGGATCGGCGACGACGGTGATCTCGCGCCGCCCGGGAGCATTCTGTCTCCGCCACTCCTGCAGGAACTCCGTGATGAGCCGGTGGAAGAGCTCGTCCGGCGTGCTCCAGGGCTCGAGGGTGTAGTAGTCGATGGTCCCGAGGGCCATGGCGGTCCGGATCGCATCGGCCGTCTCCTCGTCGGCCCAGCCGCCCCAGGGGATGAGGAGCGCCCGCTTCGCGTGCGGGTGGAGCTCGTGCACGCGCGCGAGGAACTCCTCCCCCTTGAGGTCCTGCGTCCCACGCGCCGCGAGGACGACCGCGACCGCGGCGTCCCGATCGCGAAGCGCTTC
>JBFFGH010000048.1:0-15030 GCA_041557575.1 Gaiellaceae bacterium | reverse complement strand
TTCCCGGCGTCCGGCGGCGCACCCGGTCCCAGATGCGCGGAAAGACGGCGAGCGCCTCGTCCTGCTCGACGAGGCGCAGCGATCCCGGGCGCGGGAGCGCGTGCGTGAACTCCGAGTACTCGGCGGGTATCGATGCGTCACCGACGAACGAGGCCATCCCGTAGCCGAAGCGGCCGTAGATCGTGTCCTCCGAGGCCCAGAGAGCAGCGACCGACTCCCCGCGCTCGCGCACGTCGTCGAGCTGCGCGCGCATGAGCGCCCGGAGAACGCCGCGACGCCGATGCGTCGGGTACGTGCCGACGACGGTCACTCCCGCCGTCCGAACGGTGCCGCCCGGAAGGGTCATCTCGAACGGGAACGCACCCGCCCCGCCGACGATCCGGCTTCCCTCGAACGCCGCATGCATCCGCCCGAGAGGCAGGTTCCGGGAGAAGCGCTCCATGCGCTCCTCGTCCAGCTCCATCCCGAAGTACTGGCCGACGCCGAGAACCGCTCTCCCGAACTCGTCGAGGTTGGCGCAGGGCCTGACCGTGAACGTCATCCGACCTTCTCCAGCGGCGCATACTCGACCATCAGACGCCGCTCGCTGCCGTCTCCGGCGAACCGCACGACGACGACCCCGCCCGGCTCGATCCCCGTGACGATCCCCTCGCCGAGCGACCCGTGGCGCACGACGTCGCCCGTCGAGAGCGCGATCCCGGGCCTCGGCTCCGGCGCGGCGCTCGCCGGCGAGCCGTACCCGCTCCACGAGGAGGGCCGGAGGCGCTCGCGCTCCACCTCCGACGGCAGCTCGTCGAGGAAGCGGGAGGCGAGGTTGTGCTCCCGACGCCCGTAGAGCGTTCGAGACATCGTGTGGGTGAGTATGAGCCGCTCCATCGCCCGTGTCATGCCGACGTAGCAGAGTCTCCTCTCCTCCTCGACTCCCTGCTCCTCGATCGAGCGCGAGTGCGGGAAGATCCCCTCCTCCATCCCGATCATGAACACGACGGGGAACTCGAGGCCCTTCGCGTTGTGCAGCGTCATGAGCGTCACGAGGCCGTGGTCGTCCGAGATCGTGTCCTGATCCGAGACGAGGGAGATCTCCTGGAGGAAGCCGTCGAGCGTCGACTCCGGATTCGCGAGTCGGTGCTCGCGGGCGACGCCGACGAGCTCCTGGAGGTTCTCGATCCGCCCGCGCGCCTCGATCGTGCGCTCGGCCTCGAGCGCCGCGAGCGTTCCCGCCTTGTCGAGCACGCGCTCGAGCAGCTCGTCGATCGGGAGGTCGTGCGCGAGCGCCATGAGCGACTCCATCGTCGAGTGGAACGCCGTGATCGCCCGGCACGACGCAGGCGTGACGCCCGCGGCCTGCGGGTCCGCCATCGCCTCGAAGAGCGAGCGGCCCGTGTTCTCCGCGTGCGTGACGAGCCGCTGCAGCGACGTGTCTCCGATGCCTCGGCGCGGCCGGTTCGCGATCCGCAGGAGCGAGGTCGCGTCCCGGGGGTTCACGAGGACGCTGAGGTAGGCGGTCGCGTCGCGGATCTCGGCACGCTCGTAGAACCTCGGCCCCCCGATCACCTGGTACGGGACGTCCTGCCGGACGAGCACGTCCTCGAGGACGCGGGACTGCGCGTTCGTCCGGTAGAAGGCCGCGATCTCGCTCGCCGAGCGCCCCGCGCCGATGGCCGACGCGATCTCGGCGGCGACGAACCGGGCCTCGGCGTGCTCGTCCTCGACCTCGACGACGCGCACGGGATCCCCCTCGCCGAGCTCCGAGAAGAGGCGCTTCGGCTTGCGCTCCCGGTTCTGCTCGATGAGGGAGTTCGCGGCGCGGAGGACGTTGTTCGTCGAGCGGTAGTTCTGCTCGAGCGCGATGACCTGCGTCCCGGGGAAGTCGCGCTCGAACTCCATGATGTTGCGGATGTCCGCTCCCCGGAACGCGTAGATCGACTGATCCGGGTCACCGACGACGCAGACGTTCCCGTGCTCGCCCCCGAGGAGCTGGAGCAGCCGGTACTGCGCGTGGTTCGTGTCCTGGTACTCGTCGACGAGCACGTAGCGGAACGCCGTGCGCCAGCGCTCGAGCGCCTCCGGGAAGCGCTCGAAGACCTGGACGGTGAGCATGAGCAGGTCGTCGAAGTCGACGGCGTTCGACGCGTGCAGGCGTCGCTGGTAGAGCTCGTACGCCTCCGCGACGGTCTGGTCCCAGAACGAGGCGACCCGTTGCGAGTACTCCTCCGGCGTCACGAGCTCGTTCTTCGCGCGCGAGATCTGCGCATGGATCCCGCGCGGAGAGAAGCGCTTCGGGTCCTTGCCGAGCTCCTCGAGGCACGCCTTGACGAGGCGCACCTGGTCCTGGTCGTCGTAGATCGTGAACGTCGAGCGGTAGCCCAGTCGCTCGGCCTCCCGCCGGAGCATGCGGCCGCACGCGGCGTGGAAGGTGAGGATCCAGATCGCGCGTGCCGTCCCGCCGAGCATGCGCTCCAGCCGCTCGCGCATCTCCCCCGCGGCCTTGTTCGTGAACGTGATCGCGAGGATCTCGCTCGGCTTCACGCCGCAGGCACGGATGAGGTGGGCGACGCGGTAGGTGAGAACGCGGGTCTTCCCCGAGCCCGCGCCGGCGACGACGAGGAGGGGCCCCTCGGTCGCGAGGACGGCCTCGCGCTGCGCCTCGTTCAGGTCGGCGAGGTAGCTCTCGGGGCTGGCGACGGCCACCGGCCGATGCTAGCGGCACGGCTCGTCGTGCTCCGTCCGTCGCAAAACGCACAATCGTGCCGACATCCACACCAGGAGGGTCCGAATGGACAAGGCCAGATGGGATCGGTTCGCAGCCGCGGGCGGGATCGTCGGCGTCGCCCTCTTCCTCGTCTCGGCGGTCATCTACGGGAGCCCGCCGACGGTCGGCGACGACGCGGCGACGGTCGCCGAGTTCTTCAGCGACAACCGTGACGCGGTGCTCTGGGTGACGTTCATCCAGGGGCTGGCGGTCCTGGCGTTCGTGTGGTTCATCGCCGCGCTCGTCACGACGATGCGCGATGCCGGGGAGCCTCGACTCGCGGCCGCCGCCTTCGCGAGCTTCCTCCTCGTGTTCGCCATCGGTGCGCTGTCGGCCCTGGCACGGGCCGGGCTCGCCTACAGCATCGCCGACGAGGGAGCGGATGTCGTCTTGCCCCTCTACCACCTCACCCTCGTCTTCGACGTGTTCACGAACCTGATCGGTGCCGGGTTGCTCGCAGCGGTGTGCGGAGCCACGTTCCGGACCGGCATGTTCCCGCGCTGGTGGGGCTGGATCACCGGCGCCGCCGCACTGTGGGCGATCATCAACTCGACCGCGTGGGCCAGTGACGGCTTCTGGTCGCCCTCGGGAGGCGGCGCCTTCATCGGCCTCGGCGTCTTCCTGGCCTGGATGCTCGTCACGAGCATCCTCCTCACGAGGCGCGCAGGGCAGACGGCCGCCTGAGAGATCGAGCGGGGTCAGGCGCGAGGCGCCTGGCCCCGCTCCCTGCGCGGGACGACCGCGATGCGGTCGCCGACCGAGACGACGTCGATCTCGGCCCCGTAGTGGCCGGCCACGAGCGCCTCGGTGAGGACGTCCGACGGCGCGCCGTCCGCGGCGACCCGGCCCCCGTCGAGCAGGATCATGCGGTCGGCGTACTGCGCCGCGAGGGTGAGGTCGTGCATCGCCGTGACGAGCGTCAGGCCGGACTCGTGGCGGAGCAGGTCGAGGAGCTCGAGCGCCTGCTGCTGATGCCCGATGTCGAGCGACGCCGTCGGCTCGTCGAGGAGCACGATCCGCGCCTCCTGCGCGAGGGCGCGTGCGACGACGACGCGCTGCTTCTCTCCGCCGGAGAGCGTTCCGAGCGGCCGGTCCCGGTAGGGGAGCAGGTGGAGGCGGGCCAGCGCTCCCGCGGCGGCCTCGCGATCGAGCGCCCCCTCGCGCGCGAGGGCCCCGATGTGCGGCGTGCGCCCGAGGAGGACGTACTCGGCGACGGTCATCCAGGGCGGCGTGAACGGCTCCTGGGGGACGACCGCCAGCAGGCGCGCGAGCTCGGCTCTCCGGAGCCCGGAGGCCGGACGCCCGCCCAGGGCGATCGTTCCCGTGTGCCGGAGGAGGCCTGCGACGGCCCGGAGGAGGGTCGTCTTCCCCGCGCCGTTCGGCCCGATGAGCGCGAGCCACTCGCCGGATGCGACCGACGCGTCCACCCCGCTGACGACGAACCTCCCGCCGAGGGAGACCGAGACGCCGTGCAGGTCGATCGCGGTCATCCCGCTCCGCCTCGGGTCATCCGGAGCACGAGCGCGAAGAAGGGAGCCCCGAAGAACGCGGTCACCACGCCGAGCGGGATCTCGGCGGGCGAGAGGGCCGTCCGCGCGATCACGTCCGCGAGGACGAGGAAGCCCGCACCGGCGACGACCGACAGCGGCAGCAGCGTGCGGTAGCCGACGCCGGCGACGAGCCTGATCGCGTGCGGGACGATGATCCCGACGAAGCCGATGAGGCCGCTGACGGCGACGGCCGCCGCCGTCCCGAGCGTCGCCGCGACGACGAGCGCGAGCCGGACGCGCCGGACGTCGACCCCGAGGGCGGCGGCCTCGTCGTCGCCCAGGCTCAGGACGTCGACGACCCGACGCAGCGAAAGGATCACGACCGTCGCGACGACCACGTACGGGAGGATGAGGACGACGTCCGCCCAGCCGCTCGACGGGATGTTCCCCAGGATCCACGAGTAGACCTGCTGCAGCGTCTCCGAGTTCTGCTGCTGGACGAACGTCTGCCACGCGGTGAAGAACGCGGCGACCGTCACGCCGGCGAGGACGAGCGTCGCGGCGTCGCGCTCGCGCCTGGCGGATCGCCCGACGGCATAGGTGAGGAGCACCGCGACGATGCCGCCGACGAAGGCGGCGGCGGGACGCGCCCTCTGGCCGAGAAGCCCGTCCGGGAGGTACGCGATCGCGATCGTCGCGCCGAGCCCCGCCCCGGCCGCCACGCCGAGGAGGTACGGGTCGGCGAGCGGGTTCCGGAACACGCCCTGGTACGTCGCCCCCGCGAGGGAGAGCATCGCGCCGACGAGCGCCGCGAGGATCACGCGCGGCATCCGGATCTCCCAGAGGATGGCCTCCTCGGTCGGGGACAGCGAGCTCGAGAAGCCGGGAAGGTGGAGGCGCGCGGCCACGGACTCGAGGACGGCGCCGGCTCCGAGGTCGACCGGCCCTGCGAGGACTCCGATCGCGAGCGAGCAGAGGAGGAACACCGCCGCCCCTGCGGCCCAGAGCGGGGAAAGGCCGCGGGCCCGAACCTCCGTGACGCGCTCGGCCGCGACGGTCACGCTATCGCTCCAGCCGTGCGAGGGCGGACGAGACGGCGCGGAAGAAGTTCACGAGGCGGGGCCCCCACCGCGACGCGATGGAGTCGTCGATGCGGACGACCGACCCCGAGCGCACCGCGTTGATGCGATCCCATCCGGGTCGGGCCGCGACCGTCCGCGCGGACTGGCCGCAGCACACCGTGTCTGCGAGGACGACGAGGTCGGGGCTCTGCGAGACGACGTACTCGGACGAGAGCTGCGGGTAGCCGGACCCGACGGAGTCGGCGGCATCGGCGATGTTGCGCAGGCCGAGCGCCTCGTAGACCTTGCCGACGAAGGTCTTCGAGGTCGCCGAGTAGAGGTCGGGCGTGAGCTCGTGGTAGACGGCGAGCTTCCTGTCCGACTTCCTCGCCCGCACGATCTTCGCGATCCGCGCCTTCATGCGGGCGACGAGCCGGACGGCCTCCCGCTCGCGATCGGTGACGCGGCCGAGCTGGCGGATCTGCCGGTACGCGCCGGCGAAGGTCTTCGCGCCGTCGTGGTGGATCACCGTGATGCCGAGCCGTGCGAGCGCGCCGGAGAGCCCCTTCGGGTCGTAGGCGATGACGACGAGGTCCGGGCGGTAGGACGCGATCGCCTCGACGTTCGGAGTGAAGCCCGAGAGCGAGCTGCGAGGAGCGCTCTTCGGGAAGTCGGACTGGTCGTCGACCGCGACGACCTGGCGCCCCGCGCCGATCGCGAAGAGCGTCTCGGTCGCCGTCGGCGAGAGCGAGACGATGCGCCTCGGCTTCTTCGAGACCGTGACCTTGCCGTTCGAGGCGACGACGGTGACCGGAAACGGGCCGGAGCGTGTGCCGCCGTCCGCGACCGCGGCCGCGAGCAGCGCGGCCGCCGCCGCCACCGAGCCGGCGAGGAGAGCTGTCGAGCGAAGCACCTTGATCCTCCCTTCCGCGAGGGGTATCGGTCGTGAGGAGCGCGACAGGTCTTCTGACTCGGGGCTCCCTCCCTCGCCGCCTTCCCGGCTCGCGCCAGTGGCTTCGTGGCGGGGGAGCATCTCCCCTCACAGCGGCGGGACCGTCCCGGACTCGCACCGGGTTCCCTCACCGTGCTCCTGGTTCGGACGGCGAGCCTATCATCGGACGGTGCCGGGATCGCTCATCCGCATGTGGCTCCCCGTCGTCGCGTGGGCGGCCCTCATCTTCGCCTTCTCGTCCGTGCCGGACCTCGGGACCGGGCTCGGCGGATGGGATCTCGTGCTCCGGAAGCTCGCGCACGTCGCCGAGTACGCGGTGCTCGGCGCGCTCCTCGCACGGGCGACGGGAAAGACAGGGCTCGCAGTCCTGCTCGGAACGCTCTATGCGGCGACGGACGAGCTCCACCAGGCGTTCGTGCCCGGCCGCGCGGGACGGCCGCTCGACGTGGCGATCGACGTCGTCGGGATCGTCTGCGGCGTGCTCGTGTGGCAGTCGCTCCGGACGCGGAGGCTCGCATGAGCGGCGAGCGACCTGTCGCAATCGACCTCGACGCGCTCGGAGACACGCGCCGCCTCTGGGACGACTGGGTCGCGTCTGCCGGCTCGATCCTCGGCCTCGATCCGGAGTCGCTTCCGGTCGACCGGGGAGAGGCGGCGGCGGCCCTCGATCGAGAGGGCGCCGGGAACTGGCGCACGCTCCTCGAGCGCTTCAGCGAGGACCGCGCGCCGGCGTACCTGCGCCGGGACGCCGCCGCGAGCGCAGCCCTCCGCGCCCTCGCAGGCCAGGGTCGAGCCCTCGGGGTCTTCACGGACGCGCCGGAGCCGCTCGCGAGGGTCGCGCTCGCACAGCTCGGCGCGGAGCGGAGAGTCCGGGAGGTCGAGACCGGCACCGGCGCGCTCGAGCGCCTGCTCTCCCGCCTGGGTGGCGACACGCTCGTCGTCCGCACGCGCGACGAGCTGCGCGAGGCGGCCGGGTCGCCCTGACGTCGCGGCGGGAGTCGGCGCATTCGTACAATCGGGCGGGTGGAGCCCAAGGACGTAGGAGACCGCCAGCTCGACGCCCTGCTCGAGCGCCTCGACCGGATAGCCGACGAGCTCGAGCGCCTCAACCGGGTGACGGAGAAGCAGGAAGGGCTCGCCCTCGTCGCGCGCGAGATCCGGGAGCTCACCGAGTCGATGAACGCGCTCGCCTACGCGGCCCTGGGACAGGCGCCGCCGCGCGTGCGACGGCGGGCGGGCTAGCGGTCAGCTCCCCGGACGGCTCCGTCCGGGAGGAGCCGGGGGTGGCGCGCACACGCGCCCGGGTCTCGCCGGCGCTCTCTCGACACGCTCGCGTCAACCACCTGCGCGCTCTTCCGGGCTACGCTCGAAGCGGGAGGAGGCGCGGGGTGGCCCCAGCGCCGGCGCCGGCGCCGGCAACGGAGCCGCGCGGTGCAGCGCTAGCTCAGGCGGTAGACGATCCCGTCGTGGGACGTCGCGTACAGCTCGCCTGCGGCGTCCTCTCCGAAGGACGTGAGGCTCGCGACCTGGAAGGGCTCCCTCCGTACGCCGACCGCCTTGCCGTTCACGACTCGCAGCGACCACACCCTCCCGCTGCAGTAGTCGCCGAACACGTACAGGCCCCGCAGCGCCGGCTTTGCCTTGCCCCGGTAGACGATCCCACCCGTCACGGAGCAGCCGTCGGAGTGCGTGTACTCGTGCACGGGCCGGACGAGGGCTCCCGGCCCGAGCGGCTCGGCTTCGTACCGGCGCGTCCCCTCGTAGACGCTCCAGCCGTAGTTCTCGAGGCCCGGGCTGTTCCGGGGGGTGAAGTCGATCTCCTCGATCTCGTTCTGCCCGACGTCGCCGATGTACAGGTCGCCCGACCGACGGTCGAACGAGTACCGCCACGGGTTCCTGAGCCCGAGCCCGACGATCTCCGGAGCCGAGCCAGGCCGCCTGACGTCGAGCCGAAGCATCTTCCCGAGGAGCGAGCCCATGTCCTGGGCGGGATTCTCCAGGCCGCCGCCGCCGTCCCCCATCCCGACGTACAGGTATCCGTCGGGCCCGAACGCGAGGTTGCCGCCGTTGTGGTTCGACTGGGGCTGTTCGATGCCGAGCAGGAGCCGCGCGGTCTTCGGCAGGGCTCGTACGCCCCGGGTCCTGTAGCGAACGATGCGAGTGTCCCCGGCCAGGTTCGTGTAGTTGACGTAGATGAAGCGGTTCTTCCCGTAGGACGGGTCGAACGCGAGGCCGAGCAGCCCTTGCTCGCCACCGGCTCGGACGAGGTCCCGGACGTCGAGGAAGAGCCCTCGCCGGACCCTGCCCTTCTCGATGACGCGTATCGTCCCCCGCTGCTCGACCACGTAGAGGCGGCGTCGCTCGTTCCGCGGCGCCGTGACCTGCACGGGCTCCACGAAGCCTCGCGCGACCACCGTGCGTCGGAATGCGCTCTCCGAGGCAGACGAAGACGCCACGGCGGAGAGGGCAATCGCCGCCGACAGTGCGAGCCCGGTGGTGATAGACGCACGCACGTGCCCCAAAGGTAGCTGGGCTGCTCCGACGGCTGGCGACGGAAGTACGCTACGAGGTCGTGAAGGTCTTCATCGTCGGCGCGGGCCAGGTCGGTGCGACGGTCGCCGAAGCACTCCATATCGAGCACGAGCTCACGGTGCTCGACACGGAGCCGACGCGGCTCAACGCGCTCGCCTACCGCTTCGACCTGGCGACGTTCGAAGGTGACGGCACGAGTCGGCGCGACCTGATCGCCGCCGGCATCCGAGACGCCGATCTCATCATCGCCGCGACCTCGCGCGACGAGGTGAACCTCGTCGCCGGCATGTTCGGACGCAGGGAGGCGCCCCGGGCGAAGACGATCATTCGGACATCGGAGACGGAGTACATCGAGCTCTGGCGCGATCGCCAGCTCGACGTGGACTTCGTCGTGTGCCCGGAGTACGAGACGGCTCACGCCATCTCGAGGACGCTCGGCGTCCCCGCCGCACGCCAGACCGACGTCTTCGCGAACGGCCAGGTGCAGATCGTCGAGTTCGACGTCGAGGAAGGGGCATCCCGCGACATCGTCGGCGTGCCCCTGCGCGCCGCGAGGATCCCCGCGGACTCGAAGGTGGCGGCGATCATCAACCAAGGCCAGGCGACCCTGCCCGGAGGCGACGATGCGATCCCGGTCGGAGCGCGAGTCGTCGTGATCGGCTCTCCCCGGGCCGCCCGCGAGTGGAGCTCGCTCCTGGCGCCGGGTGAGGCGGCGGTGCGTGACGTCGTGATCTTCGGAGCGGGGCGCGTCGGAAGCACTATCGCGCGTGTCCTCCTCGGCCAGGGGATCACCGTGCGGCTCATCGAGGCTTCCCGCGAGCGCGCACGGCGCGCCGCGGAAGCCATGCCGAAGGCACGCGTCTACAACGCGACCGGGTTCGATGCCGACTTCCTCGAGCGCGAGCGGATCGGCCTCTCGCAGGCGGCGATCTTCGCGATGCGCGACGACACGAAGAACCTCTACGCCGCGTCGCTGGCCACCGTGCACGGCGTGCCGTTCACGATCGCGGTCGCGCACGAGGCGGTCTCGCTGGCCGCGTTCGAGCAGGCGGGGATCGACGTGGCCGTCAACCCCCGGGCCGTCACGGCGGAGGAGATCGTCCGCTGGGCGCACGATCCGCGCACGCAGCAGGTGGCGATGCTCGAGGAGAACCGGTACGAGGTGCTCGACGTGACGACGCGCGAGACGAGCCGCTACGTCGGGACGGCGTTCCGAGACATGCCGGTGCACGGAGCCCTCATCGGAGCCCTGGTACGGAACGGGTCGGCCGTCTTCCCCCACGGTGACGACGTCCTCCAGGCCGGGGATCGCGTAATCATCTTCACGGAGGCGGAAAACGCACCCTGGGTGATCGAGGCGCTTTGACCGCGACACGGGTGGCCGCCCGTGGTGCTCGGATCGGCCCGAGGCGACGGATCGCCGTCGACCTCGAGGCATCGGTCAACCTGCTCGGGACGCTCGGGAAGTACCTCGGCCTCGCCGCGCTCCTGCCGACGGCGGTCGCCCTCGTATACGGCGAGCCCGTGTGGCCGTTCCTCGTCGCGGGAGCCGTCACGAGCGGGGTCGGGCTCGGGCTCGAGCGACTGACCTCCGGTGCCGCCGAGCGTGTCCGAGCGCGCGAGGGATACCTCGTGATCTCGGCGACCTGGCTGCTCGCGGCGTGCTTCGGAGCCATGCCCTACCTCTTCGTCGGAGGTGATCAGCTCGGGCACCCGATGGATGCGTTCTTCGAGGGGATGTCCGGCTTCACGACGACCGGAGCGACCGTGGTGACGGACTTCGACGAGCTCTCCCACTCGCTCGCGATGTGGCGACAGTTCACGCAGTGGCTCGGCGGCCTCGGAATCATCGTGCTCGCGCTCGCGGTGCTCCCGCGCCTCCGGGTCGGCGGGCGCCAGCTGCTCGAGTCCGAGCTGCCCGGGCCCGAGGTCGATCAGCTGAGCGAGCGCATCAAGCACACGGTTCGCCGCATCTGGATCCTCTACGTGGCACTGACGGCGCTCGAGGCCGCGATCCTCACGGCCTTCGGCTGGACGGGCATCGACGACGAGCTGAATCTCTACGAGGCCGTCGCGCACGCGTTCACGACGATCCCGACGGGGGGCTTCTCGACGCAGGCGGAGTCGATCGGCGCCTTCGCTCCCGCGACGCAGTGGGTCGTGCTCGCGTTCATGGTGCTCGCCGGCCTGAACTTCGCGCTCCTGTGGAGGTCGGTCATCCAGCGCCGGCCCGGTGCGCTCACGCGCGACGAGGAGAGCCGTCTGTACGTCTTCCTCCTCGTCGCCGCGTCGGCCCTGCTCATCATCGAGCTCACGACCGGTGAGATCGCCGGGAGCGATGCACCGATTCGCAACGGCGTGTTCCAGGCGGTGGCGATCATGACGGGCACGGGGTACGCGACCGTGGACTTCGCCGCCTGGCCGACCCTGGCGCTCATGACCCTCGTGCTGCTCATGTTCATCGGGGGAGCGGCGGGCTCGACGACGGGATCGCTCAAGGTGATACGCCACCTCCTGCTCGCGCGAGTGCTGCGCCGCGAGCTCGCACAGACGCTCCGGCCGGAGCTCGTGTCACCGGTGAGGCTGAGTGGCGCCGTCGTCGACGAGAGGATCGTGCGCGCGATCATCGCCTTCGTCCTTCTCTACATCGGCCTCTTCGTCGCCGGAGCCGGCGTGATCGCCGTCGACGCGTCGCTCCGCGGCCCCGACATGCTCCCCATCGACGCCATCTCGTCCGCCGCCGCGACGCTCGGCAACGTCGGGCCGTCCGCCGGGCCGGCGGGCCCGATGGACTCCTATGCGCCGTTCAGCGACCTCTCGAAGGGGACGATGGTCGCGCTCATGTGGCTCGGACGGCTCGAGCTGATCCCGATCATCGTGCTCTTCACCCGGAGCTACTGGCGCGTGTGAGGACGGCCGGCACGTGATCGACACGACGCCATCCCGCGTCATCGCGCCACGCAGGCGGCTCGGCGTCGAGGTTCGCGGCTCCCTCGGCCTCGTCGGGATGCTCGTCAAGTGGCTCGGGCTCGCGCCCCTCTTCCCGCTGCTGCTCGCACTCGGATACGGCGAGTCGCCGTTGCCGTTCCTGGCCGCGTCGGTCGCGGCGGTCGTCATCGGTGGAGGCCTCGAGCGGTTCGGGGCGGAGCGAGTCCCGAAGGTCGGCTTCCGCGAGGGCTTTCTCATCGTCTCGCTGACCTGGGTGCTCGCCGCGCTCATCGGCACGGTTCCCTACCTCCTGTCGGGCAACCCCGAGCTCGAGCGCCCCACCGACGCCTTCTTCGAGTCGATGTCGGGATTCACGACGACCGGATCCTCGATCCTGACCGACATCGACGCCCTCGACCGCTCGATGCTGATGTGGAGGCAGTTCACGCAGTGGCTCGGCGGGATGGGGATCATCGTGCTCGCGCTCGCCGTCCTCCCCCGGCTGCGGATCGGGGGGCGACAGCTGATGGAGTCCGAGCTTCCCGGCCCGGAGATCGACGACCTGGGAACGAGGATCCGGCAGACGGCCCGACGTCTCTGGGGCCTCTACGTCGTCCTGACCGCCCTGCTCGCGCTCATCCTCGCGACGCTCGGCTGGGTCGGCGTCGACGATCGGCTGAACCTGTACGAGGGCGTCGCCCACGCCTTCACGACCATGCCCACGGGAGGGTTCTCGACGCAGTCGCGGTCGATCGCCGACTTCGCGCCCGCCACCCAGTGGGTTCTCGTCGTCTTCATGGTCCTGGCGGGGGTCAACTTCGCCCTCCTCTACCGCGCGTTCGTCCGTCGCCGCTTCCGCTCCGCGCTCGGGGACGACGAGCTCCGGGTCTACGGGCTCTTCCTCGTCCTCGGCTCCGCGCTCCTGATCCTCCAGCTGCTCGAGCGGGATCTCGCGGGCAGCGACGCCGCGCTTCGCAACGGGGTCTTCCAGGCGGTCTCGATCGTCACGACGACGGGGTTCGCGACCGTCGACTTCACGGGCTGGAGGACGCTGGCCCTGCTGACGATCGTGGCGCTCATGTTCGTCGGCGGCTCGGCCGGCTCGACGGGCGGCTCCATCAAGGTCGTGCGGCACCTCCTCGTCGGGCGCGTGCTCAGGCGGGAGCTCCGGACGACCGTGCACCCCGAGCTGATGGCACCGATCCACCTCAACCGAGCGCCCGTCGAGGAGCGGACGCTCCGAGCCGTGATCGCGTTCACCCTGCTCTACGTGGGGATCTTCGTCGCCGGCGCGGGGATCATCGCCGTGGACGTCGCGCTGCAGGGGCCCGACCTCCGGCCGATCACCGTCATGGCCGTCGCCGCGACCACGCTCGGCAACGTCGGCCCGGCCTTCGGATACGCCGGCCCGCTCGCCTCCTTCGCCGAGTTCAGCGACGTCTCGACCGGCGTCATGATCGTGCTCATGTGGCTCGGGCGGCTCGAGATCATCCCGATCGCCATCCTCCTCACCCGCCAGTACTGGCGGCCGTGAGGCCCCCGGCGGCGGCGCACGGGCGCTTGCGTCGTGCCGACGCCCGCGGGCGCAGGCCGCAGACCGCTACTCGGCGGCGCCGAGGAGCACGCGGCGGAGGTCTGCGACCGAGGCCTTCTCCACGATCGCGAGCACCTGGTCACCCGGTCTCAGCACCGTCGACGGCTCGATCAGCTCCGCCCTGCCCTGCCGGAACACGGAGATGAGCCGGGAGCCGCGAGGGAGGTCGACGCCGTCCGCGCGCGTGCCGGTGACCGGTGAGCCGTCCTCGACCTGGATCTCCGCGACGACGAGCCCTTCCTTCCGGAGCTCGAGCAGCCGGACGAGGCCGTGCTCCGGGACCTCGTGCTCGACGAGCCCGAGGATGCTCGTCGTGGCGCAGACGGTCTCGGTGACGCCGAGGAGGTCGAAGTGCTGCTGGTTCCGGGGGTCGTTCACGCGGGCGATGGCCTTCCTGACGCCGTACCCGTCCTGGCCTATCTGAGCGATGATCAGGTTGTCCTCGTCGTCGCCGGTCACGGCGAGCAGGAGCTCCGGGGGTCGCGCGATGCCGGCGCGCTCCAGGACGCTGACCTCGGTTGCGTCCCCGCGCAGGACGACGGGCCCGAACTCGTCCTCCAGGCGCGCGAACCGATCCGGGCGCTGCTCGATCAGCGTCACCTCGTGCCCCATCTCGAGGAGCGTGCGGGTGACGTTCGAGCCCACCTTGCCACCGCCCGCGACGAGCACGTACATCAGGCCGCCCCGGCCTCGGCCCCGCGCGGTGCCCGAACCGCCGCGAGGAGCTCGGAGATGGCTGTCTGCGTCGGGCAGATCGTGTGCATGCCGCGCTCCGAGTAGAAGCTCGCACGCGCCGGATCGAGGACTCGCACCACGATCGACCCGATCGCGTAGCGAGCGCCGAGGACCTGCGCGATCACGAGGTTCGTGTTGTCGCCGCTCGTCGCGATGACGGCGGCGTCGACGGAGTCCACACCCGCCTGCTCGAGCACGTTCGTGTCCATCCCGTGCCCGAGGACGAACCCTCCGCGCCAGTGCGGCCCGAGGCGCAGGAGCGCATCCTCGCTCTCGTCGACGGCGGTCACCTCCCACCCCTCGGAGACCAGTCCCTTGGCCACCGCGGAGCCGACGCGCCCGCACCCGATGACGACAGCCTTCACGCCGCGAGCCTACTCCTCGAACACGCCCTTCGGGAACGCGACGACGAGCACCTCGCACGGGGCCTTTCGCAGCACGAAGTCGACCGTCGGCGAGAAGAACCGTGACTGCCTCCGCCAGCGAGGCGAAGAGCCGAGGACGATCACGTCCGCGTTCCTCGCCTCCGCCTCCTCGACGATGGCGTGGCCGATGGAGCGGGCGCGGACCACGCCCGTGCGCACCTCGACCCCGTAGTCCTCGCCGAGCAGGCGCGCCTCCTCGAGGGCGCTCTGCACCCGTGCGTCGACGTCGGGCGGGAGCGGCCCTTCGAGCGGGAACCGCCGCGGTACGCGCACGACCGTGATCGCCTCGACCTCGGCGCCCCGCTCCTTCGCGAGGGCGATCGCAGTCGCGAGCATCTCCTCCCCGACGTCGCCGAGCTTCATCGGCACGAGGATGCGCCCGAAGTCGGCGCCCGTCGGCAGCTCCTCGATCGGCGAGACCTGCTCGAACAGGCCCCGGCCCTGCGATCGGCGAACGAGGACGTAGACGGCGACTCCGAGCGCGAGCCAGGCGGGGCCCGCGTAGCGGGCGGCGTCGTGCGTCACCATCGCGAAGACCCACACGACGAACGTCAGCGGCGC
>JBFFGH010000047.1:0-15391 GCA_041557575.1 Gaiellaceae bacterium | reverse complement strand
CCTGGTCGTCGTTCCGCTCGTGTTCATCACGCTGGCCATCGCCACCACCCCTGACGGGCCGATGCCGGTGGAAGTGAGCGAGGGCGGCCTGCGCGAGAACCGGATCATCTCCATGGTCGACCTCCACGGGGCGATCATGGCGCCCATCGCCGTCGCCTTCCTGGCGGGGCTGGCCGGCCTCTCCGCCGTCCTGGGATCGGCCCAGGGCGACCGCCGGCTGGCGCTCGCCGGCTTCCGCTCACGCGAGGTGCTCGGCGCGCGCCTGGGAGTCATCGCCGTCGCCACGCTGCTCGTGACCGCCGTCTCGCTCGCCGTCACCGCGGTCGAGTTCAGCCCGGAGCAGTGGCTGACCTTCGCGGGCGCGACGCTCCTCGTGGGGCTCACGTACGGGCTCATCGGTGCTGCCGTCGGCCCGCTCGTGGGTCGAGTCGGCGGGCTCTACCTCATGTTCCTCATTCCGTTCCTCGACGTCGGCCTCGCCCAGAACGTGATGTTCGACGCCGCCCCGCCGGCCTGGGGGCGGTTCATGCCCGCCTACGGAGCCGTGCGGGTCCTGATCGACGGTGCCTTCACGCCGGGCTTCGACGAGCTGGGCGCCCTACTGCTCGCGCTCGCCTGGCTCGCCGCGATGGCCCTCGCCGCTGTCGCCGTGTTCCATCGCGTCGCCGAGCCGGAACGCGCCTGATGGCACACGCGGGCATGCCCGGGGCCGGCCGGCGTCACGGCGCCGAGCGCTCGGACCATCGTGGAGAGCCACCGACTCGGTCGGTGCGCCGATCCGATCTACCCCTATACGGTATGCACGAGGACTTCACGGTCCTCGGCGGGGTCTTCTTGCCAGAGCTTCCTGTCATGGAGAGGAGCTTCAGTCGATGAGGGGCCACGGCGGTCACGACGGTCACGGCGGTCACGAAGGTCACGGCGGTCACGGCGGTCACGGCGACGGCCACCCGATCGAGACAGTGACGCTGCACGTCGGAGGCCTGCAGTACGCGTCCGAGAAGGCGGTGGTGGAGCGGGTACTGGCCCGGCGACCGGGAGTCGCTACGGTCGAGGCGAACCCCGTCGCACAGACGGCGACCGTCAGCTTCGACCCGTCGGCGACGACGATCGAGGCGCTACGCGGCTGGGTCGAGGAGTGCGGCTACCACTGCGCAGGCCGCTCGGTGCCGGGTCACGTCTGCGACCCGCTCGCAGACGAAGAGCCCCTCGCGCCGGCTCACGACCACGCGGCGATGGAGCGCGCCGAGCATGCGCACGGCCACGGGCACGGCGGCCATGCGGGCATGTCGATGGAGGCGATGGTGCGCGACATGCGCAACCGCTTCCTGGTCGCGCTCGTCTTCGCCGTGCCGATCGCCGTCTGGTCGCCGCTCGGCGAGAGCCTGTTCGGCTCGACCCCGCCCACACCGTTCGGCATGGGCGACGACGTCTGGCAGTTCCTGCTCAGCCTGCCGGTGATCTTCTACTCCTCCTGGATCTTCTTCCGGGGCGCGTACATGGCGCTCCGGGCCAGGACGCTCGACATGATGGTGCTCGTCGCGGTCGCGATCGGGACGGGTTGGACCTACTCCGTCGCCGCGACGTTCTGGATCGAGGGCGAGGTCTTCTACGAGGCCGCCGCGTTTCTCGCCGCGTTCGTCCTGCTCGGGCACTGGTTCGAGATGCGGGCACGCGGCGGCGCCAACGACGCGATCCGTGCGCTGCTCGATCTCGCACCGCCGAAGGCGGTCGTCCTCCGCGACGGGCAAGAGCTCGAGATCCCGACGGCCGAAGTCGCCGTCGGCGACCTGCTGCTGATCAGACCCGGGGCGAAGATCCCGGTCGACGCGGAGGTCCTCGAGGGCGAGAGCTCGGTCGACGAGTCGATGGTCACGGGGGAGTCGCTGCCGGTCTCGAAGCGGCCGGGCGACGCGCTCGTCGGTGCGACGATCAACAAGCAGGGAGCGCTGCGGGCGAGGGCGACCGCGGTCGGCTCGGACACGGCACTCGCCCAGATCGTCAAGCTCGTCCAGGAAGCGCAGAACTCGAAGGCGCCGGCCCAGAGACTCGCGGACCGCGCCGCGTTCTGGCTCGTGCTCGTCGCACTCGTCGGCGGGCTGGGGACGTTCCTGGTCTGGTACGGCATCGATCGGGACACGCTCAATGCGCTGCTCTTCGCGATCACCGTCGTCGTGATCACGTGCCCGGACGCCCTCGGCCTCGCGACGCCGACCGCCGTCATGGTCGGCACCGGCCTCGGCGCCCGCCGCGGGATCCTGTTCAAGAGCGCAGTCGCGATCGAGCAGTCCGCGAGGATCGACACCGTCGTGCTGGACAAGACCGGGACGCTGACGCGCGGCGAGCCCGAGGTCGTCGCCGTCGCGACCGTCGACGGCGTGGGCGAAGACGACGTCGTGCGGCTCGTCGCAGGCCTCGAGCGCGAGAGCGAGCACCCGCTCGCGGAGGCGATCGTGAAGGCGGCCGAGGCGCGCGGGCTCCAGGCCCCCCGGGCGCAGGGATTCGAGGCCGTCGCCGGGCACGGAGCCCTGGCGACCGTCGAGGGCCGGCGGGTCGCCGTCGGCAACGCGCGCCTGCTCGAGCGGGAAGGCATCGCGCTCGACCGGCTCGACTCGCGCGCGGCGGAGCTCGCCGGGGAGGGGCGCACGGTCGTGTACGTCGGCGTCGACGGGCAGGCTGCCGCCCTGATCGCGATCGCGGACGCGCCGCGTGAGACGGCGGTCGAGGCGATCGCCGCCCTCAAAGAGCTCGGGATCCGCCCGGTGATGCTCACCGGCGACAGCATCGCGACCGCCGAACGCATCGCATCCGAGGTCGGGATCGAGGAGTTCATCGGGGAGGTGCTCCCGGGCGACAAGGCCGCCAAGGTCGCCGAGCTCCAGCGACAGGGGCGCAAGGTGGCCATGGTCGGCGACGGCGTGAACGACGCTCCCGCGCTGGCTCAGGCCGATGTCGGCATCGCGATCGGCGCGGGCACCGACGTGGCGATCGAGGCCGCCGACCTCGTTCTCATGCGCTCGGACCCGCTCGACGTGGCGACTGCGATCTCGATCGGTCGCGGCACGCTGCGCAAGATGCGGCAGAACCTCGGCTGGGCGGTGGGCTACAACTCGCTCGCGCTGCCGATCGCCGCGGGGGTCTTCGTGCCCTGGGGGCTGATGCTGCGTCCCGAGATCGCGGCGATCTCCATGTCGGGGTCGAGCATCCTGGTAGCCGTCAACGCCCTGGCCTTGAAGCGGCTCCCCCTGAAGGACGCCGTCTCCGCGACGGCCGAGACCGGCTCGTGAACGCGCCGTCTCGCGTGCGCTGAGTCAGCTCGGACGCCAGCCGAGCTCGCGGGAGATCGCGTCCGCGCGCTCCAGCAGCAGCGGGACCGCGGTCTCGACCTCCGACTCGTCGAACCGGCTCGACGGCCCCTGGAGCGCGACGATCGCCTCCAGCTCGCCGCGCGCGGACCGGATCGGGGCGGCGATGGCCGTCAGCCCGGGCTCGCGCTCGCCCGCCGCGAGCGCCCAGCCACGCTCGCGCACCTCCTCGATCTCCCGTGCCAGCGCCCGCTCGCCGGTGATCGTCTTCGGCGTGTACGCGCGGAAGGGGCCCTCGGGGAGCTCGCGCCCGGAGAAGGCGAGCATGACCTTTCCCGCGGAGGTCGCGTGCGCGATCGACGGCCGCCCGAGGCGGGAGACCGGCTGCACCTGGTGGGCGCCCGGAACGAAGTCGACGGTGATTGCGTCCTCGTCGCCGGGCACGGAGAGCGTGGCGGTCTCACCGGTGGCGTCCACGAGGGCGACGAGGTGGGGCCGGGCGACTTCCCGCACGTCGAGCCGACTGAGAACCGCGTTCGCGAGGTGGACGATCCGGATTCCGAGGCGGTAGCGCCCCGTCGAGTCCACGCGCTCGACGAGCCCGGACGCGGCGAGAGTCCCGAGCTGCCGGGACACCGTGCTCGGGGTCATCCCGGTACGGCGGGCGATCTCGTTCGTCCCCAGCTCGCCGTTCTCGGCGAGCGTGTCGAGGACGGTGATCGCGCGCTCGGCGGCGCCAATTCGGCGTTGTGACGGTTGACGTGTGCGCGACATGGGTGTAGGGTCGTTGCGGATTCTGGCACAGTATTGCGAAGAGTGCAATTCTAGCCTCATGTCGTTCCATCTCAACTGCCCGTTCTGCGGCCCACGCCCGGTGGACGAGTTCGCGTACTACGGCGAGGTGACGAAGCGCCCGGCCGGCTCGCCGACCCTCCGTGAGCTGACGGACTACGTGTACTTCCGCGACAACGTCGCCGGGGTACAGCGCGAGTGGTGGCAGCATGGGACGGGCTGCGGCGAGTGGTTCCTCGCGGAGCGCGACACGCGCACGAACGAGGTGCTCGCGATCGAGCTCCCGACGCCCAGCAGGCGGCCCTCCTCGTGAGGCTCGATCCGCAGCCGGGAGAGCGGATCGACCGCTCGAGGCCGGTCACGTTCACCTTCGACGGCTGGCAGGTGCAGGGCTTCGAGGGGGACACGATCGCGTCGGCGGCCTTCGCCGCCGGCAAGCGCGTGTTCTCGCGCTCGTTCAAGTACCACCGGCCGCGCGGCCTCCTCTGCTGCTCGGGCCACTGCGCGAACTGCCAGATGACCGTCGACGGCGTCCCGAACGTGAGGACGTGCGTGGAGCCGATCCGCGAGGGCGCGGTCGTCCGGGCGCAGAACGTCGTCGGCGGCCTCGACTTCGACCTCATGTCGGTGACGGACAAGATCGGCGGGCCGTTCACGCCGGTCGGCTTCTACTACCGCACCTTCAAGTGGCCGAGGAAGGCCTGGCCCCTGTACGAGAAGTTCCTCCGCGGCGCCGCGGGGCTCGGGAAGCTCGACCGGCACGCCGGGCACACGCTCCGCTACGACAGGGAGCACCGTCGGGCGCGCGTGCTCGTCATCGGTGGTGGCCAGTCGGGCCGCGCAGCCGCGCTCGCGGCCGCGACGATGGGGCCCGGCGTCGTACTCGTGGACGAGGACCCGCGCCACCGCGATCTCGAGCTCGAAGGGGTGGAAGTCCTCGCGCCGGCCCGCGCCATCGGGGTCTGGGAGGGAGGTCTCGTCCCGGTCGCCGCCGGCACGGTCCTCTATCGCTACCGGGCTGAGCGGATCATCGTCGCCACGGGCGCGACGGAGCAGCCGCTCGTCTTCCCGGGGAACGACATGGTCGGCGTGATGCTCCCGGATGCCGTGCGGCGGCTCCTCCGCGACTACGCGATCGCGCCCGGCGAGCGAGCCGTCGTGCTCGGAGCGGACGACGACTCGCTCGAGGTGGCCGAGGATCTCCGGGAGGCCGGGATCGCCGTCCCACGCGTGCTCGACCTGCGCGAGGCCGGCCCGCAGGCGATCGCGGCCGAGGGCCGCAAGGGCCGCATCAGGCGGCTCGTCGTGGACGGCGAGCACATCGACTGCGACCTCCTCGTCGCGTCCGGGGGCCGCCAGCCCGCGTACTCGCTCCTCGCTCAGGCCGGCGCGCGGGTCGAGTTCGACCGGACGCTCGGCCTCTTCGTGCCGACCGACCTCCCGCCGAACGTCGAGGCCGTCGGCAGCGTGACCGGGGAGGGCCTCACGAAGGTCGTCCCCGAGCCCGCGTACGAGGGTGAAGGCAAGTGCTTCGTCTGCATGTGCGAGGACGTGACGACGAAGGACGTGAAGCGCGCCATCGCCGAGGGCTTCGACTCGATCGAGCTCGCGAAGCGGTACACGACGGTGACGATGGGCCCGTGCCAGGGGAAGCTCTGCCATCTCGGGAGCATCCGCCTCTACGCGAAGGAGAACCGGATGCCCGAGGCGGACGTCGGGACGACGACCGCCCGGCCCCCGTGGGCGCCCGTCGAGCTCGGTCTCCTCGCCGGACGCAAGCTGACCCCGGCGCGCCGGACCTCGATCCACTGGAGGCACGAGGAGGCTGGCGCGACGATCCAGTGGGCCGGCCCGTGGAAGCGCCCGTACGCCTACGGCGACAGGCCCGAGGACGAGGTGCGCGCCGTGCACGACTCGCTCGGTGTCATCGACGTCTCGACGCTCGGGAAGCTCTTCGTCGAGGGCCCGGAGGCGTTCGAGCTGCTCGAGCGGCTCTACCCGAACCGCTTCGGCGACATGAAGCCGGGCCGCATCCGCTACGGCGTCCTCACGTCGGACGGGGGCCGGATCATGGACGACGGCACGGTCGCGCGTCTCGCGGACGACCTCTACTACGTGACGACGACCTCCACCGGCGCCGACTCGGTCACCGCGTGGTTCGAGTGGTGGAACGAGGTCTGGGGCTACGAGGCCGAGATCGTGAACGTCACCGGCGCGCTCGCCGCCGTCAACCTCGCCGGGCCGGAGGCGCGAGCGGCGCTCGGGCGCCTCGTCGAGGACCCCGACGACGTCTCGGCCGACGAGTTCAAGTACCTCGACGCGAAGGAGCTGACGGTCGCGGGCGTCCCCACGCTCGCGCTGCGGATCGGCTTCGTCGGCGAGCTCGGCTACGAGCTCCACTTCCCGAGCCCGGCCGGCGAGCACCTCTGGGACGCTCTCGTCGCCGAGGGCGCTCGCCCGTTCGGTCTGGAGCCGCAGCGCGTCCTTCGCCTCGAGAAGGCTCACGTCATCGTCGGGCAGGACACCGACTCCGAGTCGAACCTGTACTCGTCGGGCATGTCCTGGCTCCCGAAGATGGACAAGGAGGACTTCGTGGGGAAGTTCGCGCTCGAGCACTTCGCGGAGCGCGAGGAGAAGGAGCGCCTCGTCTCGTTCACGATGGAGGAGGACGTCGTGCCGGCCGAGGGGGCGCAGGTCGTCATCGAGGGCTACCCGGCCGGACGCGTCACGAGCGCCCGCCGGAGCGAAGCGGTCGGCCAGGTCATCGGGCTCGCGTGGGTGCCGGTTGACCGCGCGGAGCCGGGCACGCGCTTCGAGATCAAGGTGGATCGCCTGTTCCGCGGAGCCCGCGTGACGACCGGTGCGTTCTTCGATCCCGCAGGGGAGCGGATGCGCTCGTGAGCCGCTCCTTCCTCTCGCCGTCGCGCTGCGACGCCGGCACGACCACGTCGCCGTTCCGGCGCGCGCTCGAAGGCGTCGATCCGGAACAGGTCCGCGACATCTCGCTCGAGGGCGTCGTCGAGATCCGCGGCGACCTCGACCTCGTCTCTCCCGAGGAGGGCGAGGAGCTCGTTCGCCTCTCCCCGCGCCGCGGGTTCCTCTTCACCTCGGGCGACGCGGCCGATGCCGCCGAGCGCCTCCGGGCCGTCGGCGTGCTCGCCTACGACGCGACCGGCGCGCTCGCGGGGCTGGAGATCTCGAACCCGGCGCTGATGCCACGGCTCACCGCGCTCGATCTCTCCAGGGCGCCGATGGCAGGGTCCCTGGCACGCGTGTGGGCGCTCGTCCGCCCCGTGGACGGCGGGGGGTACCGGGTGTACGTGCACCAGGAGCTCGGCCACTACGTCGCGGAGACGGTCGTCGACGCCATCGCGGGGCTCGAGGGGAGGGCCGCGTGAAGGAGATCTTCTTCCCGAAGCGGATGTGGGCCAGGCGCCCGGAGCTGAAGCCGCGCTACGACGTGGTCATCATCGGAGGCGGCTCCCACGGGCTCGCGACGGCGTACTACCTCGCGAAGAAGCACGGCGTGCGCGACATCTGCATCCTCGAGAAGTCGTACATCGGCGCCGGCGCGTCGGGCCGGAACACGACGATCATCCGCTCGAACTACCGGACACCCGAGGGCGCGGCGTTCTACTCGGCGAGCGTCAAGCTCTACGAGAAGCTCTCCCAGGACCTCGACTTCAACCTCATGTTCTCCCAGCACGGGCACCTGACGCTCGCGCACTCCGACCGAGCGATGAACACGATGTGCGAGCGGGCCGAGGTGAACAAGCTGCTCGGGATCGACTCGAGCCTCATCTACCCGGACCGGATCCGCGAGCTCTGTCCCGAGCTCGACCTCTCGGACCATCCGCCGTATCCGATCCTGGGCGCGCTCTACCACCCGCCCGGCGGGATCATCCGCCACGACGCGGTCGTCTGGGGCTATGCGAGCCAGGCGAGCAGGCGCGGCGTCGAGATCCACGAGGGCACCGAGGTCACGGGCTTCCACCGCGACGGCGACCGGATCACGGCGGTGGAGACGACGCGCGGGCGGATCGAGGCGGGCCAGGTCGTGAGCGCCGTGGCCGGCTGGTCGTCGATCATCGGGGAGCACCTCGACATGCGGCTCCCGATCACGACGCACATCCTCCAGGCGTTCGTGACCGAGCCGGTGAAGCCGTTCCTCGACGTCATCCTCGTCTCCTCCCAGCTCCACGTCTACATCTCGCAGACGGACCGCGGGGAGTTCCTCATCGGCTCGGAGATCGAGCCCTACACGACGTATCGCACGACCGGCACGCTCTCGTTCCTCGAGTCGTGCGCCGCGCACGCGCTCGAGCTCCTGCCCCAGCTCGAGCGGACGAAGGTGCTGCGCACGTGGTCGGGTCTCTGCGACCTCTCGCCCGACTACAGCCCCATCCTCGGCAAGACGGAGATCGAGAACTTCCACGTCTCGACCGGGTGGGGCACGTACGGGTTCAAGGCCGCGCCCATCGTCGGCGTCACGATGGCCGAGCTCGTCGCCACGGGGAAGACGCCGGAGCTCATCGCACCCTTCGCGCTCGAGCGCTTCCACACCGACACCCTCGTCTCCGAGCTGGCCGCCGCCGCGGTGAGCCACTAGCCTCCGAGCAGGAGCACCCGACCCCGATGAGCATGCCCTCGAGCCTCGAGATCGCCCAGCAGGCGACGCTACGACCCATCCTCGACCTCGCCGACGAGCTGGGCCTCCTCCCGGAGGAGGTCGAGCCGTACGGTCGGTACAAGGCCAAGGTCGACCTGTCGGTCATCGACCGCCTCTCCGATCGCCCCGACGCGAAGCTGATCAACGTCACGGCGATCACGCCCACGCCTGCCGGCGAGGGGAAGACGACGACGTCCGTCTCGCTCACGCAAGGGCTCGGAGTGCTGGGGCGCAAGCCGGTCCTCTGCCTCCGCGAGGCGTCGCTCGGGCCGGTGTTCGGGGTGAAGGGGGGAGCGGCGGGCGGCGGCTACGCGCAGGTCGTCCCGATGGAGGACCTCAACCTGCACTTCACCGGCGACCTCCATGCCATCACGGCTGCGAACAACCTCCTCGCGGCGATGATCGACGCGCATCTCACGCACGGGAACGAGCTCGGGATCGACCCGCTCTCGATCTCGTGGCGGCGGTGCATGGACATGAACGACCGCAACCTGCGGAACGTCATCACCGGCCTCGGCGGGCGCGCCCACGGCGCTCCGCGCGAGACCGGGTTCGACATCACCGCGGCGAGCGAGGTCATGGGCCTCGTCGCCGTCGCCCGCGACCTGGCCGACCTTCGCGAGCGGCTCGGCCGCATCACCGTCGGCCAGACCCACGCCGGCGAGCCCGTGACGGCGGAGCAGCTCAGAGCCGCCGGCTCGATGGCCGTCCTCCTCAAGGACGCGATCAAGCCGAACCTCGTGCAGACCCTCGAGGGGCAGCCGGCCTTCGTGCACTGCGGGCCCTTCGCGAACATCGCGCACGGCAACAACTCGCTCGTCGCCGACCGTGTCGGGCTCAAGCTCGGCGAGTACGTCGTCACGGAGTCGGGCTTCGCCTCCGACATGGGGATGGAGAAGTTCTTCGACATCACCTGCCGCATCGGCGACCTGCGCCCGAACGCGGTCGTGTTCGTCGCCACGGTGAAGGCGCTCAAGCACCACGGGGGGAACCTCGAGGGCGGCCTCGCCGAGATCGAGACGGGCGCGGCCAACCTCGCCCGCCACATCGGCATCGTCAACGGCTTCGGGCTGCAGGCGGTCGTCGGCGTGAACAAGTTCCCCACCGACACGCAGGAGGAGCTCGACCTCGTCAAGAGGCTCGCCCTCGAGCACGGCGCCTACGCGGCCGAGATCAACACCGCATTCGAGGAGGGCGGCAAGGGCGCGACCGCGCTCGCCGAGGCCGCGATCGCCGCCGCCGAGGAGCCGAACACCTTCGACTTCACGTACCCGGCCGACGCGCCGATCGAGGAGAAGATCCGCCTCGTCGCGACCAGGGTGTACGGCGCCGACGGCGTCGAGCTGCTGCCGGCTGCGAAGAAGCGCGCCGAGGAGCTGACGAGGCAGGGCCTGGGCGACCTCCCGATCTGCATGGCGAAGACGCACCTCTCGCTCTCGCACGACCCGTCGCTGAAGAACGCTCCCACCGGGTTCACGGTGACGGTTCGCGACCTGCGGCCCTACACCGGCGCGGGCTGGATCGTGGCGCTCTGCGGCGACATGATGACGATGCCCGGCCTCGGCAAGGTGCCCGCGGCGCACGCGATCGACATCGACGCCTCCGGCGAGACCGTCGGGCTCTTCTGAGGCGCAGCGCGGCTCGTCGGTCGCTACGCCCGGCCGCGAGTGTGATCGCCGGTTCTGCCGGGCGAGCTCAGTGAACGATCAAGACGTCGCAGTGCGCCATGCGCTGGACGTTGTCCGAGACGCTGTGCCCGAGCATGCGCTCGACCTGGCTCGGCTCGCGCGTGCCGATGACGATCAGCCCGACGTTCTTCGTCTCGGCGACCTCCACGATCGCGGAGGGGATCTCGCCGATCGCCTCGACGAGCTCCGCCTCGATCCCGAGCTCCTTGAGCCGATCGTCGGCCTTCACGAGCTCCGGGCCGGCGCTGCCGTCGGGAGCGGCGCCCACGAGCACGGGCGTCACGCTCGTCACGATGAGCTTCGCCCCGTAGAGATTCGAGAGCTGAGCCGCGCGCTCCAGCGCCCGGTTCGAGGCGTCGGAGTCGTTGTAGGCGAGAAGGATGTTCATCGGGCCTCCCTGGTCACGAGTCGTCGGCGATCATCGAGCGTGGCTTCTGTGTCGGCATCAGCGAGAGCGCGAATCCACGGCCGGGTTTCTACTGAGCCTCCGCCCTCAGCTGACGAGGCGGCTCGATCAGCCCGAACGACTCGAGGAGGCTCTCCCTCCAATCCGGGTGCCGCTCCATGCAGGTCGGGCACACGCGAAACATCGAGCCCTTGAGGGCCGGGTGCTCGATCTCGGCGCCCGGGGGGAGGTCGAGCCTCCCCCACGAGGCGCTCGAGATCAGACCGTCAGCGCGCTGCCTGCTGCAGATCGCGCAGCGAAGGTAGAGCCTCGACATCGGCCGAGCAGGCTACCTGTTCCGTCTTACCCCCAGGGGCCGATGAACGGGCCCTCGGCGTCGAACACGGTCAGGAGAAGCACCACGATGACGATGCAGAGGGCCGACAGGCCGAGCATGAACGGCGCCACGCGCGGATCCTCCTTCTGCATCGGCGGGAAGTCGATCTGCTTGTCTGCCATCACTCCTCCGTCCTAGGCCCCGGGGCCCATCGTCGGCGCCGCCGAGGGCTTGTCGAGAGCTCCCGACGCCTTGAGGGTGTCCGCCTGGTGCGTGAGCTTGCGGTTCTCGAGGATCACGAACCCCCAGAACGCGACCAGCATCACCGCGAACCCGAGGACCGTCAGGATCCACGTGCCCGTCGAGTTGTGCCCGCCGAACGTCCAGAAGTCGGCGATGTCCTCGCTCCATTCGCTGTACGGGAACGCGTCGAACATCGTCTAGCTCCTTTCCTCGCCGACGCCGACGGGCGTCTTCGGCCCACCGTTGGTCTGCCAGTACGCGTCGAGCAGCACGGGCGCTCCGTCCACCTCGCGCCCGTCCGGCTCGATGACGATCTCCGGCACTCGCTCGAACTCGGGGAAGAAGTCCTGGGCGAACTCGGCCATGTCCAGACCTTCGAGCTCGACCTCGGGCGGAACGCGCAGCAGGTTCATCCGCTTCAGGATCCAGCTTACTGCGTAGCCCGGGAGGAACGCGAGCGGGAGGAACGTCATCATGCCCATGAGCTGTCCCCCGAAGGACGACTCGACGTTGTTGATGCCGGTCGGGTAGCCGCCGGCGAAGATCCCCACGAGGAAGACGCCGTAGAAGCCGCAGACGCCGTGGACGGCGATCGCGCCGACGGCGTCGTCGACGCGCAGCTTCTTCTCGATCCAGCCGCCCGACCAGACCGCGAGCATCCCGCCCGAGATCGAGAGCAGGTACGCGAGCGACGGGTGGTACACGTCGGCGCCCGCCGACACGGCGATGACGCCGGCCAGGCCGCCGGACAGCGTCCAGAACGGATCGCCCTTGCTCGCGAACCAGCCGCCGGTGAAGCCACCGGCGAAGCCGATGGTGATGACGAAGCCGATCGCGCCGAGCGTCGTCGGCGAGCCGTAGATGTTCAGCCAGCCGGGGAAGACCGTCGACTGGATCACGAGACACGCCGCGTAGAAGCCGTAGAAGCCCGTGAAGATCAGCATCAGCCCCATCAGCGTGAGATGGGTGTTGTGCCCTCGGAACGTTCTCGTCAGGCCGTCCTTGGTGTACTTGCCGATCCGCGGCCCGAGGTTCAGCACGACCCCGAGCGCGAAGGCGCCGGCGACACCGTGGACGACGAGGGAGGCGATCGCGTCATGGAAGCCGAACCTCGTGGTCAGCCAGCCGCCGGAGCTCCAGCCCCAGGCGGCATCCATGATCCAGACGGCCGAGCCGAGCACGGCGGTGAGGATCAGGTACGCCGACAGCCGGATGCGCTCCAGAACCGCTCCGGACATGATCGAGCCGGTCGTCCAGGAGAAGAGGAGGAACGCGAGGAAGAAGACGGCACTGACGTGGTCCTGGAGGTTCGGGCCCATCGCCGCCGACCACGGCGCGGTGGCGCCGCAGAAGCCCTCGAATGCGTCCGGGCTGGCGTGGCCGCTCTTCGGCCAGCCCTCCTGGAAGCAGCCGTAGATGTACCAGCCGAAGTAGTAGAACGTCGGCGTGACGACGGCGATCGTGAGGATGTTCTTCATCGCCGTCGACATGATGTTCTTGCGTCGCGCGGCACCCGCCTCGTACGCCATGAAGCCGACGTGGATCAGCCACATGACGACGACGGTCCAGAAGTAGAACTGCTCCGTCAGGATCTGAGAGTCGAGCGAGATCTGCTCCGCCAACTCTTCCGGTGTCGGTGCCTGGGCAAGCCAGGTCTGGATCAGCGACGAAATCATTCCATCCTCCTCGGGCCGTCAGCGACCGCGGTCGACGAATCCGAAGACCGTACGATCCCGCCCCGTCGCTTTCCATGTCCGGCTGCGCCGACGTTGTCCTCGGGACTATGTGCGTTGTGCACATAGTCCCCCTGTCCCTGCGACCGCTCTCAGCGCCTCGTGACCACGCCGGTCTCGGCATCCACGAGGAAGTTCTCGACGCGCACGGGCTTCCCGCCCGGGCCGAGCTCCTCGGCGAGCCCGACGATCCAGTAGAGCCGAACGGGGATCCCCTGGTTCACAGCCCGGATGAGGACGCAGCCCGTCTGGTCGCACGGCTCGAAGGTGGCTTCGTCCCGAGCGATCTGGATGGCCTCGTCCTTCGAGATGTTCTGATCGCGGGAGGCGCAGCTCCGCGTGGCCACGAAGGCTGCGAGGAGCACGAGGACGAGGAGCGCGATGCGTCCGAGCCGGCTGTCGCGGAGCCCTCGGCGCCCGGCGGGCGCCGAGGGAGGCTGCCCGCTATCCGGCTCGGGTCTGCCAGCGCTTGTAGACACGGTATGCCCTCAGGATCAGGTATCCGACGAAGTTCGTCATGAACACGAACAGCAGCCACCAGATCCACCAGATCCAGTGCGGCCGCCACTCGAGGAGCTCGACGACGGTGAGCCACAGGACCACCGCGAAGGCGAGCACGAGCGGCCAGGGAGCCCATCCGAGCAGGATGAAGATGATCACCCGGGGGATCGTCTACGAGCGTGACGGCCTGCGCAAGTTCGAGCCGTGGCTGCTCGCCCTACGACCAGGGGTACGGCGAGCTCGAGACGGGGTGGAGGTCACCCGTCGCGAAGCGCTCGAAGCGGAACGGGTAGAGGAGCCGCGAGTGCCCGCCGACGAGCACGCTCGCGACCTCCCTGCCCACGCCGATCATCTTGTAGCCGTGGTTCGAGTCGAGGATCGCGTAGACGTTCGGCTTGACGTAGTCGAAGACCGGGAAGTTGTCCGCGGTGAACGCCCCGACGCCGCCCGAGCGAGCGTGCTTGTACTTCGCCCGGCAGCCCTCGAACCGGCTCATCGAGTGCGAGAGCGCGGCGCACCACATGTCGGGGAAGCTCGGATCGACGTCCGTCGTCGACGGGTAGGGGTCGAGCTCCACGTCGCTGTCGACGACGAGAGGTGAGGCGCCGCCCTGCACACCGTGCCGGTCGCGCTTGAAGTAGATCCCCCAGAGCTCGTCGGTCACGAGGTCGCCGTCGTCCGTGTGGAGAGGCGCGTCGGTGTCGAGGTGGATCACCGGAGGAGCGCTCCCGTCAGCGGTCGCGAACATCAGCGGGTCGACCGTGATCTCGCCCTCCTGCAGGTTCCAGTACGTCCACATCGGCTGGTCGCGGACGACGTCGCCCGAAGGCGTGCGGATGTCGATGGCGTCGGGGAGGCCGAGCATCGACCAGAACCGCTTGGCCCACGGGCCGGGCGCGATGACGACCTGCTCGCCCACCTCGATCGGGCCCTTGTCGGTCTCGACGACGGACACCGAGTCGTCGTCACGGAATTGGAACCCGGTGACCTCCGTGTTCGAGAGCACGGTCACGCCTTCCCCGAGGCACTTGTCGCGGAGGCCCAGCACGCTGTCCGTGTTGAACGCGAACCCGCCCTGGTGCTCGTGGAGGCAGATCGTCACGCCCTTCGCGCGCCAGTCCGGGAAGAGCGCCTTCATGTGGTCGTCCACCTCGGCCTCGCCGACGATCAGCTCCGACCGGTAGCCGATCCGCTCCTGGCGCTCGAACGTCGCCGTGAGATCCGACTCCTGCACCTGCGCGCCGAGGGCGATGTAGCCGACCGGGTTGTAGGCGAAGGCCCGGGGATCCGACTCCCACACCTCGACGCACGCCTGCATGAGCTCGCTCATCGCCGGCTGGAAGTAGTTGTTGCGGACGACGCCGCAGGCGATTCCGCTCGCTCCGGCGCCAGGCGTGGCCTTCTCGACGACGAGCACGTCGGAGCCGGAGCCCATGCCCCGGGCGGACAGCTCCTTCGCGAGGTGGTAGGCGGTCGAGAGGCCGTGGATGCCGGCACCGACGACCACGTACCCGCGACGCTCGACAATGCTCATCTGTTGCTCCCTCGCCAACGGTGTTGCAGGACGAGTTACACCGTACCACGGCCTGCGGCGCGCCGAACCGCCGTGACCGGAAACGCTCTCCGGCCACGGCGATCCGTGCGTGTCGGTCTAGGCGCCCGGTGTCGCTGCCGGTGGCGACGTGGGTTGGTCGCCAATCACCGGCCCCTCGGGGCCCCACTCGGGCTCGATGTCGTG
>JBFFGH010000046.1:0-15698 GCA_041557575.1 Gaiellaceae bacterium | reverse complement strand
CGTCTCGGTCACCAACCAGATCTACTTCGTCAGCGCGCTCATCAACGTCGCGACCGTCGTCGCCATCTACGTCTTCGTCGGCAACTCGGGCGTCCTCTCGTTCGGCCACATCAGCTTCTTCGCCGTCGGCGTCTGGGCCGCCGGGGTGCTCTCGGTTCCCGAGCAGGAGAAGCCGGCCACGATGCCGTACCTCTGGGACTTCCTCGGCTCGACGACCGTCGGGAACATCCCCTCGCTTCTCATCGCCGCCGCCGTCGGCGGGGTCTTCGCGCTGCTCGTCGGGCTCCCGCTCATGCGGCTGTCGGGGCTCGCCGCCGGGATCGCGACGTTCGCGGTGCTCGGGATCACGAACAACATCCTCCGCTACTACGAGAAGATCGGTCCCGGTTTGAACACCTTCTCGTCCGTCCCCGAGACGACCGATCTCACCCAGGCGACGGCCGGCGCCCTGCTCGTCATCGCCGCCGCGTTCGCGTACCAGCGAAGCCGACTCGGCCGGCAGCTCCGCGCGACCCGCGAGGACCCCGCCGCGGCGCGTGCCGTCGGAGTCTCGATCTACCGGCAGCGTCTCGCCGCCTTCGCGCTCTCCGGGTTCCTCGCCGGGTTCGCGGGCGGGCTGTACATCCACTTCATCCCCATCAACGTCGACGCCGTCTACCTCGACCTGACGTTCATCACCCTCGCGATGCTCGTCATCGGCGGCACCACGAGCCTCTGGGGGGCCGTCGTCGGGGCGCTCTTCGTCAGCGGGCTCGACTCGCTGGTCGGTGAGATGGAGGACGGGATGACGGTTCTCGGGCGCACGATCGACCTCCCGAACGGGTCGCGCATCGTCGTCGTCAGCGCGATCATGGCGCTCGTCCTCATCGTCCGGCCGAGCGGCCTGACGGGCGGGCGGGAGTTCTCGCTCGCACCGCTCACACGCAGGCTCCGGCCGGCTACGCGGGAGGCGACGAGGTGAGGGTCTGCGTCGTGGGCTGTGGCGCCGTCGGCTCGCTGTTCGCCGCGAACCTGGCGCAGCTGGACGACGTCGAGGTGTGGGCGTTCGACGTCTCCCAGCCGCACGTGGACGCGATCAACGCCAACGGCCTGCGCCTGACGGGAGCCGGCGACGTGCTCGGCCGCCTGCGGGCCACGACCGACGCGTCCGAGCTCCCTGCCTGCGACTTCGGGATCGTCGCGACGAAGGCGATGCACACCGAGGCCGCGGTGGCCGCGACCGCGCACGCGTTCGCCGCCGGTGCGGTCGCCTCGGTTCAGAACGGGGTCGGCAACGAGGAGGCCATCGCGCCGCACGTCGCCCGCGTCATCCGCGGCACGACCTTCCCGGCGGGAAAGATCCTCGAGCCAGGCGTCGTGCAATGGGACGTGAAGGGCGACACGACGCTCGGCCCGTTCGAGCCCCAGCCGGCCGGGACGGAGGAGATCGAGAGGCTCGCGGACGCCTGCACACGCGGCGGCATGCCCACGACGGCCGTCTCCGACGCCCGGGGCGCGCAGTGGCGAAAGGTGATCTTCAACGCGGCCACGAACCCGGTGGGCGCGCTGACGGGCCTGACCCACGGACGCGTCTGCGAACGACCCGACCTGCGCGCGCTCGTGACGGAGCTCGTCGACGAGGGCAAGGCGGTTGCCGCGGCTCAGGGCATCACGCTGGACGCCGACCCCGAGGATCTCATCGACCACGCGGCGAAGCCGGAGGTCGCCTACGACCACAAGGCGAGCATGCTCCAGGACGTCGAGGCGCATCGGGCGACCGAGATCGACTTCCTGAACGGCGGGATCGGGCGGTTCGGGCGAGAGCTCGGGGTGCCCACACCGCTGAACGACGCGATCACCTCACTCATCAAGGGATTGGAGGCGTCTTGGCCACAACGCTGAGCTCCGAGCTGACAAGGCGGCACGCGAACGTCAGGGCGGCGATGGCCGAGCACGACCTCGACGCCCTCGTCGTCTCCGGCAACGAGTACTCCGGCTTCGAGGGCGCGGTGACGTACATGTCGGGGTTCCAGATCGTCCACCGCTACGCGTACGTCGTCCTCCCGGCCGACGGCGACGCATTCGTCGTCTTCCCGGCCGAGGCCCGCTACGTCGGCGAGCACGGAACTGCGGAGCTCGAGCAGGTGTTCCATCCCTTCCCGGGCGAGCACATCGCGGACCGGGCGCGGGGCGAGGGCTGGAAGCGGCTCGGCGTCTACGGGCTCGACTACGTGATGACGGTGCGCGACTTCCGCGCGCTCGAGGGCTTCGACCTCGTCTCGTTCGACGTCGAGTTCGACGTGGCGCGTGCCGTCAAGAGCGACGCCGAGCTCGAGTCCGTGCGCGACTCCGTCCGTATCAACGAGCGCGGGTTCGAGGTCTTCTTCGAGGCCTACGCGCCCGGGAAGTCGGCCGCCGAGGTCATGGCCGCCGCCGAGGAGTGGTTCGTGGCGGAGGGCTGCGGACGGCTGACGATGAACATGGTCCTCACGGGCACCGACACGTTCGCCCGACCGGAGTTCAAGATCGCCCGCCGCGAGGAGGAGCTCGGTGAGTTCGTGCTCCCGTCCCTGGAGGTCGCGGGCCCGGGCATGCACTGGGTCGAGGTCTCGCGGGCGATCGCGTCCCGCGACGCGACGATCTCGCCCGACACCGAGAGCATGCTCGAGGCGTACCTCGAGTACTTCGAGGTCGCGCCGAACGCGATGCGCCCCGGGGCGACCTGTCACGACGTGCACCGGGCCGTCTCCGCGGGCTTCGCGGAGCGGGGCTATCACCTCGGCCACGTCACCGGGCACTCGATCGGCATGACCATGATCGAGTTCCCGAAGGTGGGCGAGGGGGTCGAGACCGAGCTCGCGGAGAACATGGTCTTCTCGATGCACCCCCACGCGATCGCCGCCAACGGCGAGGACTGCCTGTACATGCAGGACACGTGGCTCGTGACGGCCGAGGGAGGCATCCCGCTCTCGCGGCTCCCGATGGAGGTCTTCCGCGCGGCGGTGTGACGGCTGCGGCGGCCGGTCTACAATGCTCGACGTGAGCTGGCCGTGGCTCGTGCTTCTCGGCCTCGCGGCTGCTCTCGTCGTCGCGGTCGAGCGGCCGCGCTTCGAGAAGCGCTTCGGGGCCACCGCGCGAAAGGCGCGCGAGCGGGAGCGCCGCAAGAAGGAGCTCCGCGTCGTCACGCCCGATCAGGACAGCGACGAGTTCATCCGCTCCGTCCGGGCCGACCTCGACGCGCTTCCGACGATCGAGGAGCGGGACCGGAAGACCTAGCCTCCGTCCGCGGCGTGGCCATCACGCATCGCGGACGCGCGGGCGTCACCGACGCACGCGGAACGTCGTCGTGAGCGTTCGCGTGTTCGGGAGGATGCGCGCGACGTTCTCCGTGTTCTTCGCCTCCTGGTAGTCGGAGACGCGAAGGCTCAAGCGGTGCGTGCCCGGCTCGAGCCTGGCCGTCGAAATGGAGACGATGCCGTTCTTGAAGCCGAATCGATGCCGGGCTCCGTCGATCCGGGCGATGATCGACTGGGGGTAGACGCCCGAGCCGGCATCGGTCGCGCTGATCCTGAGCGGTCGGCCCACGTCGACCGTGCGCGTCTTCAGTCGGATGACCGGGGGAGTGACGTCGTCGACCCAGTACCTGAACGCGAACCGCCCCGCACCGCCGGGTGTGGCGCTGTCGAAGACGACGGCGTAGCTCCCGGGCAGAGGGGAGAGGGCGCCGGCGCTCGGAATCGGCTCCTGGAACTCGTCGAGGTAGGGGTTGGACGTCACCGGGAGGGCGGCGACTCCGGTGAGACGGTTCTCGTCGAGACCGGCGACGACGCGCGGCTCGACGCGGCTCCTCGAGCCGCGGCTCGTGATCACGACGCCGAAGTTCGCGACCGGCCTGGTCAGGCGCAGGGTGTACACGCGCTCCGGGCCTCGAAGGACGGTCGTCACGCCGACCCCGCTCGGCGACTCCGGGTAGCGGTAGCGCGACACGAAGGCGGCCTGGCCCGCGGTGGTGCCCCGCACACGGCCTGGGCGCGTGAGGACGAGGGCCTTGTGGCGAGCGAGCGCCGCAGCGGTCACGCGACCCCAGTAGGGGATGCGGCGCACGTTCTTCCCTCGCCGGAGCTCGACGTACCCCTCGAGGTCTCCGGCAGGCGCCGACCCGCCGACGGCCACGTCGAGCTCGAGAGACCCCGGAACGGTCGCCGTCTTCGGGACCGTGAGCTGCACGCCCTCGACACGGGTGCGAATCACCTTCGCGACCTCCCACGTGCCGGAGCCACCGGCGTCGGCGAGGTCGACGGAGGCTCGGCTGCTCGAACCACGTTGGAGCAGCCCGAACGAGACGCTCGCCGGCCGTGCGAACAGGAGCGGCTCGTCCGCTCGCACGAGCGAGACGACTCCGCCTCCCGCAAAGCGCGGCCCCACGGGCTTGCCGTTCTCGCCGACGGCCTCCGACCCCGTCTGGACGAGCGCCGACTTCACCTGCTCCGGCGTCCACGTGGGGTGCCGCTGGACGAGGAGCGCCGCGGCTCCGGCGACGTGGGGCGCCGCCATGCTCGTGCCGGATGCGAAGGCCCATCCGCCCGGAATGGAGGAGCGCACGTCCACGCCCGGAGCCGCGACGTCGGGCTTGAGTCGCAGCGAGATCGTCGTCGGCCCGACGGAGGAGAACGAGGCGTGGGCGCGCTGCACGGGGCTCCCGCCGATCTCGACTGCGGCGACCGCGATCGCGCCCGCCGAGTTCGCGGGAGACGAGACCGAGCCCGCGCCGTAGTCGGCGTAGTCGTTGCCCGCTGACACGACGGGCACGACGCCGGCGGCTGCTGCGGCATCGAGCGCCCGGGCGACGATGTCCCGGCTCGGCTCGATCTCGGGCTCTCCACCCGAGAAGTTGACGACGTCCATCCCGTCCCGAACCGCGGCCTCGATCGCGGCGACGATCGCGGGCGAGTTCGCGTTCGGGGTGAGACCCGAGGGAGTCGGGACGAAGACCCGGTAGTTCCCGATGTACGCCCGGGGCGCCACCCCGGAGACGACGCGTCCGTCGGCAGGCGTCTTGGCGTTCCCGGCCGCGACCCCCGCGACGTGCGTCCCGTGCGGTGACTCGTCCGCGTCGAATGCGAGCCGGGCACTCGCGTCGCGCGACCCCGAAGGCGGGAAGGAGCGGGCGACGACGACCTTCGCGGTCGTGAACCGCTTCTGTCCCTTCGGGAAGCCCGGCGGCATCTCGTACCCGGCCGGATCGAAGAAGGGGTGCTCGGGGTCGACGCCGCTGTCGATGATCCCGATCTTGATGCCCTGGCCCGCCGTGTCGAGACCGGGCCCCCAGAGCTGCGGAGCGCCGATCTGCCCAGGTGTGCGATCGAGCTGCTCGCCGTACGTGGCCGCCGGGAGAATCTCCCTGACGGCGGACAGCGCTCGCACCCGCGCCAGGTCGGCGTCTCGAAGGGAGACGGAGAAGCCGTTCGCGACGATCCGGTAGCGCCAACCCACGCGGGCCTCCGGCACCGCGCTCCCGAGCTCGCGGAGGAATGCGCGCTGCTCCCGCGCGATCGTCGGGCCGGCATCCGGCGAGAGGGCGAGCGCCGGGGAGTCGAGCAGGACGACGACCTCCGTTCGGCTTCCGCCGAGACCGGCCGGCCCATGTCCTCCGCCCGAGACGATGGTCAGCGAGGCGAGGCCGGCCGCGAGGAGTGAGGCGAGCCGGGTCATCGGGAACTGAGACGACCCGAGGCTACAATCGGTCGGCCGCGCGGATGTGGCGGAATTGGTAGACGCGCACGGTTCAGGTCCGTGTGCCCGTAAGGGCGTGGAGGTTCAAGTCCTCTCATCCGCATCTCCCTCCGGCCATTGTGACGGTGGACGGCCGGTGGCCGCGAATCACCCGTTCGAGGGACATCCCGAGGCCTCCGGAGGCCGACCACGCGCGTATGGATTCGGTCGTCCTCCGAGTCGCCCTGGTCGTGCTCGCGCTCGCCGCCCCGGCCTGGGCGCTCCTCTCGCTCGCGGTCGTCCTCGGACGGTTGCGGTACGAGTGGAGGCGGTCGGGAGGCGAGCACCGAGAGCCCGGGCCTCGCGAGACGAGAAGGCTCCTGCGCCGGGCCGGCGGCCGGCCTCGAACGGACTGGGGGAAGTGGAGGCAAGTCGATGCCCTCGGACGGCTCGCGCGCATCCATCACCCTGCTCTGCCGAGCCTCATCCGGCCGATCCTCGAGGACGACGATCCGCGAATTGCGACAGCCGCGGTACGCGTCCTCGGAGACGTCGGCGACGACTGGGCGATCGATCTCCTCCTCTCCTGCCTGCGTGACGGCCACAGCTCACGCTCGCGCATCGCAGCCGAGCTCGAGCGTCTTCGCCCGGCACCGGGCCCGAGGCTCGTCCGGCTCCTCCGAGACAAGAGCCCGGCCGTCCGGTTCTGGGGGGCGACGCTGCTTGCCCCGTATCCGGATCTCGGCGACTCCATCTTGATCGAGCTGACGTGGGATCGAGATCCGAACGTCCGTGCCGCTGCGGTGGAGACGCTCGGCAGCCGCACCGGCCGCGACGTGGGCACCGCCGTCCTCGCCCGCCTGGACGACCCGGAGTGGTTCGTCCGCGTGCACGCCGCCCGCTCGGCCGGCCACGTTCTCGGAGTCGATGCCGCACCCTCGATCGTGCGCCTGCTCGCAGACCACCGCTGGTGGGTGAGAACCGCGGCGAAGGACGCTCTTCGGGGCATGGGGGCGGACGCCGTGACGCCGCTGCTCGCCGTCCTCACCCATGAGGATGCCTTCGCCCGGAACGGCGCCGCCGAGGTCTTGCAGGACATCGGGTTCGTGGACTTCCTCGCGCTCGACGACCCGGGTAGCCCCATCCTGGAGAGGGTCTACGAAGCCGGCGGCGAGAAGCTCCGTGCGGCTGCCGAGGCGCGACGGGCGGACACCCCCGAGAAGGAGGTGCAGGCGGCGTGATGCGCGACGTCCTCACGGTCGTGGTCGTCGCGTGCCTCGGCTACCTCCTCCTGACGAACCTCGCGTACGTGTTCCTCGTCGCGGTCGCATTCGTCGAGAACGGCGCGCGCCGGCGCGAGAGGGCGAGCCAGGACTTCGACGTGCTCGCGTCCTCGAGGTTCACGATCCCCGTCAGCGTCATCGTCGCCGCCTACGACGAGGAGACGGCGGTCATCTCGACGGTCGATTCGCTGCTCGGGCTCGAGTATCCGGAGTTCGAGGTGATCGTCGTCAACGACGGCTCGAACGACGGCACGCTCGCGCGCCTGCAGGAGGCGTTCTCCCTCGAGCCGTACGAGACCTTCGTCCGGCATGTCTTCCGGACGGAAGAGGTCCGCGCGATGTACCGGAGCACCGAGCATCCGGCGCTGGTGGTCATCGACAAGGAGAACGGAGGGAAGGCGGATGCCCTCAACGCCGGCCTCAACGTCGCACGCTTCAGGTACGTCTGCGGGGTCGACGCCGACACCGTGTTCGACCGCGAGGCCCTGCTGAAAGGCATGCGCCAGGTCGTCCAGGACCCCGCGCGCATTCTCGGCGTGACGAGCCACCTGGCGGTCGCCGAGAACCCGGACCGCGTGATGGCGGTCCCGAGCGGCCGACGGCCCATCGATCCCCGCACGTTCATGGCCTACCAGCACCTCGACTACCTCCGGGCGTTCTTCAACAACCGGCTCGCCTGGTCTCGGCTCGGCTTCATGCTGTGCTCGGTCGGCGCGTTCCAGATCTGGCGGCGCGACGTCCTCGAGGAGGTCGGCGGCTACTCGCGCGAGTTCACCTGCGAGGACATCGAGCTCACGTTCCGCGTCCACGAGCGGTACCTGAGCGCCGGGCGCGACTACGAGATCCATTCTCTCCCCGACAACGTCGGGACGACGGAGGGCCCGGACACGGTTCGGAAGCTCGTCTCCCAGCGCGAGCGCTGGCAGAGAGTGATCGCCGAGACCGTCTGGCACTACCGGGGGATGTGGTTCCGCCCGCGCTACAAGAGCGTCGGCCTCGTCGGCGCTCCGTTCTACCTCGTCACCGAGGTCGTCGCCCCGGTGTTCGAGCTGCTGGCGCTCGTGTCGCTTCCGCTCGCCCTCGCCCTCGGGGTCTTCGACCTCGGAGTGTTCCTCGCCATGGTCGGCGCCATCGCCGCCCTGACGGGGGCGCTGACGGCCAGCGCGATCCTGCTCGACGACGTCCAGTCGCGGACGTACCGCCTGCGGGACCTCGTTCGCCTCCTCCTGCTCGCACCCCTCGACATCGTCCTCTACCGGCCGATCATCGTGTGGGCGCGCTTCAAGGGGACGTGGCGGTTCCTTCGCGGTGACCAGAGGTGGCACAAGTTCGAGCGCAACGCCCGCCGCGCGACTGCCTAGGCGCGAGCTACGCGAACGATCGGTCGCGAGCGCGGTGCCCGTCGGCCGGTGAGAAGCTGGGGACGAGCGGAGATCAGTGCAGCTGCTGCTCGAACCTGGTTCCGGTGAGCAGCTCGCGCACCTCGTCGTAGTTCTCGATCACCTGCTCGTGGGACGTCGGGTTCAGCTTCTGGAGCGACGAGGAGAGCTCACCCGTCCCGGGCACTCCGAGGAAGTCGAAGATCCGCTCGAAGCCCTGCGCCTGCTCGCGCACGAGATCCTCGTAGGCGATCTCGAGGTAGGGGAGGCGGAGGCGCTGGAACCGCCTGCGCGCCTTCTCGACCGCCCGGTCGTGCGCTTCGAGGTGCTCGAGGAGGTCGTCGGTCGGCAGGCGGACCGAGATGGCGGCCACCTGCTCCCCGGATCGGGCATGGAGCGCTCCACGCGCTGCGCCCGTCTCCTTCGAGAGGACGATGTCGAGCCCGTTGCGCCGCACCAGGTGGACGACCCGTGGACGCCTGAGGACGAGCGCGGGGACGAGAGGCTTGCTGACCTGCAGCTGGCTGTACATCAGCTTGAAGCCGACCGCGTCCACACCCGGCCGGTCCCGGTAGACCTGGCCGAGGTAGTCCCAGAGGAGCCGGGTGCGCCCGAGACGGCCCTTCGGCGACCCCTCCTTCTTCACGAGGACCTGCCAGAACTCGATGTCCTTCTCGCCCGCCCACTTCGTCCGGGTGGACGCGCCGTGGATGAAGAGCTCCGTGTATGCGACCACCCCGGGGTGGCTGTTCAGCATGTCGACGACCCACGTCGAGCCGCTGCGCTGGGTCGAGAGGAGGACGAACCGCGTCACGCGATCCCGGATGTCCAGGGGGAAGGCAGGCCGCCAGCCTACCGGGCAGATCCCCGGCGAGCCCCGCGGCACGCGCGGCCCCGGCCCCGGCGTCGGGCCGCCAGGCGTGGGAGCAGCGGGTGGCGCCTACGGGAGGACGGCGAGCACGTCGTCCGCGTGCTCGGCGGGCTTCACCTTGCGCATGACCTTCGCGACGTTGCCGTCCGCGTCGATCACGAACGTCGAGCGCTCCACGCCCATGTACGTCTTGCCGTACATGCTCTTCTCGACCCAGGTCCCGTACGCCTCGGCGACCTCGTGCTCCTCGTCGGAGAGGAGCGTGAACGGGAGGCCGTACTTCTCCTTGAACTTCACGTGCCGTTTCGGGCTGTCGGGGCTGACGCCGAGGACGACCGCTCCCTTCTTCTGGAACTCGTCCCAGACGTCACGGATTCCGCTGGCCTGTGTCGTGCAGCCGGGCGTGTCGTCCTTGGGATAGAAGTAGAGGACGACGGGGCTACCGCGGAACTGCGACAGCGAGACGCTCTCTCCCGAGTCCGACGGGAGCGTGAAGTCCGGTGCGGGTTGTCCTTCGGTGACCATGTCGCCCTCCCGTGCGTCTCGGCGGGTTCTCGAGCGACCCAGACGCTAGCGCACCTCCTCTCGGGTCACCGGACGAAGGGGGCTCGTGCCCGGTCGCGGTATCCAGCGCATCGACCCCGCGCTCGCTGACGGCGACCGTTCGACCCGCTAGCGCGAGATCCGCTGGGCACGGAACCCGACACCCGGCGCGGCGGAGAACTTCGGGGCTCCGACCGCACCGGCCAGGAAGCGCCACGGCCTCGGCAGCGGCGTGTCGTCGTCCTGGCTCAGGAACTGATCGAAGAGCCCGTACTTGCCGCTCACCTTCGCGCACGAGATCCCGATCGCGTGCAGCCGGTACGTGCCCTTCGGGAACGGGTGATTGACGATCTTCTCGTTCTTCCGAACCTTGAACGTGCCGCAGCTCGGGCCCTTCGGGCCGGCCGCTGTCGCACCCGAGGCGCTGAGTGCGACAACGGCGGCCACGGCCAGCGCTGCCGTGGCGGCGGGAGTCTGTCTCTTCTTCACCTTCGCTCCCTTCGCGCTCGACGCAAGGAGTCCTCAAGGGAGGGCGTGGGAGAGGCTGCGACGTCCCGCTAGGGTGCGTCCGATGGTCTCGCTGCACGAGGGCCTTGGAGTCGCCGTGATCGCCGTGTGCCTCGCGTCGGCTGCCGTCGGCTTCTATGCGTACCGTCGCTCCGGCAGCGCGGGACAGCTCGGCTCTCACGCGCTCGTCCTCGCGCAGACGCTGCTCATCGCGCAGGCCGCGGTCGGCCTCCTGCTCCTCTCGGGCGGCCACCGCGCGCCCGACAAGCTCCACTACTCCTACGGCGCCTTCGCGCTCGGGCTCGTGCTTCTCCCCTGGTTCTACGCACCCGGCGCGGGGCCCAGGCGCCTGCTCTGGTTCGCCGTCACGACCCTCGTCGCCGGCGGGCTCGCCGTCCGCGCTTTCATGACCGGCTCGTGAGAGGGCTCTGGAACCGCATCCCGCCCCTTGCCCGTGGCCTCGGGATCGTCGCTCTGATCGCCGCGGTCGTGGTCTTCCTCTCCCTGGAGCCGGTGCTGGCGGCGATCGGGGGGATCCTGCAGATCGCCTTCTTCCTCGCGATCGCCTTCTTCCTCTTCCTCGTCTGGCGGGACCGGCGAGGCGACCTCGAGGCGTGGTCGGAATGGAATCGCCGCCTGTTCTACGCGGCGATCCTGCTGGCGGTCGTGGACATCGGCCTCGCGATCGGCTTCGGCTTCCCGGCGGGGGTCGGCGCCTTCGCCTTCGTCGTCGTCCTCCTCGCCTGCGTCTGGGTGGTCATCCGCGTCTGGCGGCTCGAGCACCGCTACTGAGCCCGAGGCCTGCTCCTACGGAAGCGCGAACGTCGGGCCCCTGCGCACCGTCGGCGGCGCGGGGTTCACGGGGTGCTGGAGGCGCAGGGTGTAGCGGTACCTCCCCGGGGCGAGGCGACGGGTGCCGAGACTCACGTCGACCAGCTCGCCGACGGTCGCGGTGCCGCGCAGGGCGAGCCTCGTCGATCCCGTGACCGCGTTCTCGAGCCGGACGCGGTAGCGGCAGTCGAGGTCGCAGCGGAAGCGCGCTCTGAAGACGTTGCGCTTCGCCGCGGAGCGCTTCCCGAACCGGAGGTAGGTCGTCCGGACGACGAGCTGCACGCCCGGGCACTTCGCGATCGATCCGCCGGCCACGCGGTGGAGCGCGTCGACCACACGTGTGCGACTCGACTTCGGCGTCCCGTCCACGTACAGGAGGCCCGACTGCCAGGCCGCACGCGCGCGCTCGTCCCGAGAGAGGAACAGGAGCATCCCCTCGACCGTCGGCTGGCAGAAGGCCATGGAGAGCGCCTGCTCGTAGTACGCGGCCTGCGTGTCCTCCGACACGGGCTTCGTTCGCACGGGCTCCGTTCCCGTGTAGAGCCCCGCTTTGGCGGCCGGGATCTCGGACTCGACCCCGAACTCCGCGTACAGGATCGGCAGCTCGGAGCCCGGCTGTGCGGTTCCGTCGAAGGCCTCCGAGAGCAGTGCGACGAGCTTGTCGTAGTCCGCGACACCGATCGTCGTCGTGTTCGGATGGGCGAACGTCGGCGGCTGGCTGGAGTTGTCGGCGTACGGGTGCATGTTCAGCGCGTCCATCACCGGGCGGTCCCGGCCGCTCGCCCGGTACGCGACCCCGAGCGCCCGGATGAACGTCGTCGGCGAGTGCGTCGGGCGGATGCCCCCGGGACGGTCACTGCCTCTCGGTGACAGGGCGCCTCCGTAGATGAGCACGTCGGGCGACACTGCCTTGAGGGCGTCGTACGTCTCGGAGAGCAGCGTCAGGTACGCGGCCGGGGACGCGTCCGAGCCGTCGAGCTCGAACTGCGGCATCCAGAAGCGGTTCAGGTTCGGCTCGTTGCCGATGACGAAGCTGCGGATGGACGTGTCTCTCGCGATCGCCGAGGTGTAGGACGCGAACTCGGCTCGCGCCTCCTCCGTCAGCGGCGTCGTCTTCGAGTTCACGCTCATGACCGTCACGAAGACGCGGACGCCCGACTGCACGCCGGCGGCCCCGACGTTCCTGAGGACCTGCAGCTCGCCGTCGGTCGGGCTCGAGAGGCCCGGGCGCCAGTACGACGTGACCCGCACCGCCCGGTATCCCAGGAGGCGTAGCTCGGCCATCTTCGCCTGGGCCTCGACGAGCGTGGACGCGCGGGCGTCGTCCTCGACGACGCCGGCCACGAGACCGGGTCCTGCGGAGGCGACACCGGGAGCAACGAGCCCGAGCACGACTCCGAGCGCGGCAAAGAGCCCGACACGCATGGGGATACGCTAGCTGTGAAATGGGTGGAAACCTTGAGGCGAAGGTGGCGTCGCTGCCGCGCGAGCCCGGTGTCTACGTCTTCCGTGGCGTGGAGGGCGAGGTGCTGTACGTGGGCAAGGCGAAGTCGCTGCGCGCGCGCGTCCGCAGCTACTTCCAGCGCGGCGACGGGCGCATGGGGACCGCGCAGCTCGCCTCCCGGATCGCCGACGTCGAGGTGATCGTCACGCGCAACGAGCCGGAGGCGCTCCACCTCGAGCAGAACCTCGTCAAGCGCCATCGCCCGCCCTTCAACATCCGCTTGCGCGACGACAAGTCGTTTCCCTACATCGGCGTCACGCTCGAGGACGAGTACCCGCGGATCATGTTCACGCGGGAGCGCCATCGTCGGGGGACGCTCTACTTCGGGCCGTACGCCAACGCGAAGAAGGTGCGGCAGACGCTCGACGTGCTGAATCGCGTGTTCCGGTTCCGGCCGTGCGAGGGGCCGCGGCCCGGGCGGCACTCGGGCATCCCCTGCCTCGACTTCCACATCGACCGCTGCCTGGCGCCCTGCATCGGCGCCGTCTCGCCCGAGGAGTACGCGGCCGTCGTGGACGGCGTCGTCGGGTTCCTCTCCGGCGACACCGAGACCATCCAGCGGCAGCTCGAGGAGCGGATGCGCGATGCCGCGGCGGACGAGCGCTTCGAGGAGGCGGCACGGTTCCGGAATCGGCTCTTCGCGATCCAGCACCTCGCCGAGCGGCAGGCGGCGGACCGGCGAGACGTGGGGTCCGCGGACGTCATCGGGCTCGCGCTCGAGGGCGACCGCGCCGCGGTGCAGGTCTTCCCGCTCCGCGACGGCAAGATGATCGATCGCCACGCGTTCCATCTCGAGAACGCGGCGGGGGACGATGCGCAGTCGGTGCTCGAGTCGTTCGTGCTCGAGTACTACGGCTCCACCCCGAGCGTGCCACCCGAGGTGCTCGTCCCGGCCGAGATCTCCGAGACCGCAGCCCTCAGCGCGTTCCTCGGCGATCGTCGCGGCTCCCGGGTCGAGGTCCGGGCGCCTGCGCGCGGGGAGAAGCGGCGCCTCGTCGAGCTCGCCGTCGAGAACGCACGGCTCGCGCTCGAGACCGACACGGCGATCCGCGAGGCCTCTCGCGCGCGCAGGGTCGCGGCACTGGAGGAGCTCCGCGAGGTGCTGAACCTCGAGAGCCTGCCGCTGCGGATCGAGTGCTTCGACGTCTCGAACATCCAGGGCGAGTCCGTCGTGGCCTCCATGGTCGTCTTCTCTGACGGGAGGCCGAAGAACGCGCACTACCGCACGTTCTCGATCCGGAGCCTCGCCGGGCAGGACGACGTGGGGGCGATGCGCGAGGCCGTCGGGCGCCGGCTGGCGCGCATCAGGGACGGTGAGCCGGACGAGAGCTTCTCCCGGATCCCGAACCTCCTCGTCGTCGACGGTGGCAAGGGACAGCTCGGCGCGGCGCTCGCCGCGATCGAGGAGCTCGACCTCCCGCGCGTCGCGGTCATCTCGCTCGCGAAGCGGGAGGAAGAGGTCTTCGTCCCCGGGTCGCCCGCGCCGATCGTCCTCGACCGCGCGAGCCCGGCCCTCCACCTGCTCCAGCGGATTCGCGACGAGGCGCACCGAGTCGCCCTCCGCTACCACCGCCGCCGCCGGACGACGCGGTCGATGGAGACGATCTTCGACACGCTTCCCGGCGTGGGCCCCGTGCGCAGGCGCGCGATCCTGCAGCACTTCGGATCCGTCGAGCGGTTCCTCGAGGCCACCCAGGAGGAGCTCGAGGGCGTTCCCGGGCTACCTCCGAAGACGGCGCGGACGCTCTACGCCCGGCTTCACAAGGCCGGCCCGTCCTGAGGCCCGGGCTCCTGTCCGTCCTCGCCGGGCGACTCCTCCGGAGGCTCGTCCTTCCGGCCCGCTGAGAGCTGCAGCGCCTCCTTGTAGCGCAGCGTCTTCAGCGTGAGCGCGATCGCCGTGAAGCCGGCGACGACGTTGGTCGCGAGCAGGGTGCCGCGCATCCCGACGCTGAAGGCGAGGAGCTTCGAGCTCGCGACGGTGCCGTCGAACACGTAGAGCAGGAAGGCCTGCTCCGTCCCGATGCCCGCAGGCGTCAGGGGGAACATGGTCGCGATGCTCGCCGACACCTGGACGAGGAGGACGTTCTCGATCGTCTGCGGCACGTCGAACGCGTCGAGCAGGAACCAGACGCCGACGAACCGCAGGCTCCAGTCGCAGGCCTGCCAGAAGGCGACCGTGCGCACGTAGCGCATGGGCTGCCTCACGACCGCGAACGCCTGCTTCACGCGCTGCCAGAAGTCCACGACGTGGCCGTGGATCCAGATCCCGAGGATGACCACGCCGAGCAACAGCGAGGCGAGGATGAGCTCCGTGGCGAGCGGGTGGTCGATCAGCCACGAGAAGTCGAAGCTCGGGAGCTCGCGCAGGTCGGAGAGCCCCGGGAGGGCGTCCTGGGTGAGGGCCGCCCAGATCAGCAGCGAGCTCGCCGCGGCGATGTCGAAGATCGACAGGACGAGCGTGCTCGAGACGACCGTCGTGTACGTGCTGCCCGGGACCGCCCGGTGGGCGAGGACGATTCGCACGGCGTCTCCCGCTCGGAGCGGCGCGAGCGCGTTCACCCCGACGCCCGCGAAGTAGGCACCGAGTATCCGGCGGCGTGGAACCGGACGGTCCGGGTACGCCGCCGCGAGCACGTTTCTCCAGGCCATGCTCACCGAGGCGAGTCGTCCGACCTGCGCGAGGATCGCGAGGAAGACCGGAAGCGGCTCCACGGAGCCGAGCTGGTCGATGAACGCGTTGACCCCGTCGAGGATGCGCGGCAGCATCGACGCAGTCTCGACTACGCAGCGGCCGGAAGCCGCGCGTGCGAATCCGCGGCCGCGGTCACCGTGCCTGACAGCCCCGGTGCGCTACGCGTGTCCGTCCGAGTCGGGCCCGAGGTAGGGGTAGCGGTAGTCGGTCGGCGAGAGAAAGGTCTCCTTGACCGTCCTCGGCGTCACCCAGCGGATCAGGTTGAGCATGCTGCCCGCCTTGTCGTTCGTGCCCGACGCTCTCGCGCCGCCGAACGGCTGCTGGCCCACGACCGCGCCGGTCGGCTTGTCGTTGATGTAGAAGTTGCCGGCGGCGTCGCGGAGGCGGTCCGCCATCT
>JBFFGH010000045.1:0-15743 GCA_041557575.1 Gaiellaceae bacterium | reverse complement strand
GCCGGCGGCATGGCCGCCCCCTACGCTTCTCCCATGGCCGCCGTCGTCCGCCTAGGAACGTGCAGCTGGGCCGACGAAGGGCTCATCCGCTCCTGGTATCCGCGGGGCGTCTCGACGGCGAAGGCGCGGCTCGCCTACTACGCCGAGCGCTTCGACACGGTCGAGGTGGACTCGACCTACTACCACCCCCCCGACCCGGCGGTCACCGGCCGCTGGGCGCAGCGGACGCCTCCGGAGTTCACGTTCCACGTGAAGGCGCACGCGACGATGACCCACCACGAGCCCGCCGACCAGGCGCAGGCCTTCGCCGCGTTCCGCGCCTCGCTCGAGCCGCTCGAGCTCTCGGGGAAGCTGCGCGGGATCCTGCTCCAGTACCACCCGCGCTTCGTGAAGTCGGGCGAGGCGAAGGCCGAGCTCGAGCGCGTGCGCGCGCTCCTCGACCCGCTCGTCCCGCTCGTCGAGTTCCGGCACCGCTCGTGGCTCGAGGAGGACGAGCGCGCGGACACCTTCGCCTTCCTCGAGCGGAACGGGCTCGCCTACGTCTCCGTGGACGCGCCGCGCACGCGGGCGTCGAACGTGCTTCCGCCCGTCGCGGCCGCGACGCACCCGGTCGCGTACGTGCGCTTCCACGGGCGGAACGCGAGGACCTGGAACATCCGCGCCGAGAAGTCGTGGCAGCGCTTCGACTGGATGTACTCGGAGGAGGAGCTCGCGGAGTGGGTCGCCGAGCTCGGACGGCTCTCCTCGGAGGCGGACGAGGTCTACGCGCTCTTCAACAACAACCGCGACGACTTCGCGCCTCGGAGCGCGATGATCCTGCGCGGGCTCCTCGACCGGGCGGGGATCTCCGCAGCCGGCGGCATCGAGCCGCCGCCGATCGCGCCGACGCTCTTCTGACGGCGTCACCCGCCCCGGTCGCCGCGGCGCGGCGACACGGGACGGGACCGCCTGTGGGCTCGCAAGGGGTGCCGGGGATCACGCGCCTGCCGCGCGGCCCTCTCGCTACGACTCGACGAGGAAGACCACGGTCTCCGGCACGACGCCGTCGTACTCCATCGCGTCGGCTGCCGCCTGGCTCTCCATCGCGGCTGCCAGGGCGTCGAGATCGGGAACGTCCATCACCAGACCCACGCGACTCGGGTTCTCGGGATCGACGAACGTCCGGATCCCGGTCACCCCGAGCGGACCGAAGAACTCCCCGCGACGCGGGGACGCGAGCCAGTGATCGCGGTCTTTCACGTCGTGGTAGGCCATCACCGTTGGCATCCTGCCTCCTCGGACTCGGCGGTCGTGCCCTTCGCTCGACCGGGTGCGGGGATCCTACTTGGGTGCACGCGCCGCGCGATCGGCGCAGACCGCGCACGGGGAGCTCGTCTCCGGCTTCTTCCGACACGCTCGGCGCGCCGTGGCGCAGCCGCACGCACGGGCGCGTCCCCGTCGCGGCGAGCTTCTAGAGTCCCGCCGTGCGGGTGCTCTCCGTCACGCACGGCCCGAGCGTCCCCGGCGGCGTGTTCGAGCACGAGGCCGAGGAGCAGGGCCACGTGCTCGAGCGCTGGTCGGCCCCGGACGGCGGCGCCCCCGACCCTGCCTCCTCGTACGACGCCGTCATGGTCTTCGGCGGCTCGCAGCACCCCGACGAGGACGACCGCTTCGCATGGCTCGGCCACGAGGAGGAGTTCCTCAAGGAGGTGCTCGTGGAACGGGTGCCCGTCTTCGGCGTCTGCCTCGGCGCGCAGATGCTCGCGCGAGCAGCGGGCGCACGCGTCGGGCCGGCGAGCGCAGCGGAGATCGGGTGGTTCGAGGTCGAGCTCACACCTGCCGGAGTCGCCGATCCGGTTCTCGGCGCCATGCCTCGAGGCGCGGCCGTCTTCCAGTGGCACTACTACACGTTCGAGATCCCGTCCGGGGGCGCCGAGCTCGCTCGGAGCGAGGTCTGCCCCCAGGCCTTCCGGCTCGCACAGCCCGCGTGGGGGATCCAGTTCCACGCGGAGGTAACGCTCCCGATGGCCAAGGCGTGGGCCGAGGAGGATCCCGAGGAGCTGCCGATGCCCGCGGAGGAGCTCCTCGCCGAGTCGCGCGAGCGCATGAGCGCCTCGAACGCGCTCGGCCGCGCGCTCTGCGCCGCATTCCTCCGCGAGGCGGAGAGCCGGGGCTAGGGCTCTCCCGGAAGCGCCGGGTCGCGCGACCACTCGTGCCACGACCCGGGGTAGTTCCTCGCGTCGTAGCCCGCCGCGCGAAGCATCCGCACCGCGAACGCCGAACGGCCGCCGGAGTGGCAGTACGCGATGACCTCGGCCCCCTCGGGCAACCCGACGAGCGCGCGGACCTCCTCCGTCGAGCGGCACGCGAAGATCCGCTCGACCGGAAGGTTGACGGCTCCGGGGATGTGGCCCTGCCGGGGATCGAGGTGCGCCCCCGCGTGGCCCCCGTACTCGCGCGGCGAGCGCACGTCGAGGAGCACGAGCCCATCCTCGCCGAGCCGCGCGCGGAGCTCGTCGAGCGCTATGTCGGCCACGCGGAGAGGAAGTCGAGGAGGACCTCGTTGAACCGCACGGGCTCCTCGAGGTTCGGGAAGTGGCCCGCACCCTCGACCACCTCGAACCGGCCCTCGAGCGCCGTGGAGGCGAGCTCGCGCGACTCCTCGACCGAGACCATCTCGTCTCCGTCGCCGACACAGACGAGCAGCGGCCCGCCGAACGAGGCGACGACGCCGGTGAGGTCGAGGCGGTCTCGCATCGCCTCCTGCGCCTGGGCGAGGTGCTCGAGAAGGACGTCAGGCTCCGCGTCGTCCGGAACTCGCCCGTCGCGCAGCTCCATGATCGCCCCCTCGCGCTCGCGCCTGCGGTCCCACGAGTCCGCACCGGCGCGAGAGCCGACGAGCACCATGCCCAGCACGCGCTCGGGAGAGCGCCGGGCGAGCGCGAGCGCGCAGTAGCCTCCCATCGACGCCCCGACGGCGACGATCGGCCCGTAGACCTCCCGGAGCAGCTGGGCGGCCCAGTCGTCGATGGAGTGCCCCCGCCCGTAGAGGTGGGGCGCCACCGGGTCGTAGCCGGCATTCCGGAGCGCCGTGACCTGGCTCGTCCACATCCGCTCCGAGAGCGGCCAGCCGTGCAGGAGCAAGACCTTCACGAGCGCTCAATCCTGACGCATCCGGGAAGATCGGGAGCGTCCGACCACCCGTGCTCGGCCCCCTCGACCTTCAGGGCTGCGGCGAGCTCGCGGAGCATCTCCCGCGCAGGAGGGAGATCGGCGGGCACCGGTGCGGTGCGAGCGATCCGGCGGACGGCCTCGACATCGGCTCCGGTGAGCCGGTGGATGACGGTCGGGTTCGCCGCGAAGCCCACGACGTCGCCGGGCGGGAGAGGGCCGTGGTACTCGGGCACCGAGAGGTACTCGTCCATGATCCGGCCCCTGTCGAACAGGATCAACCGCAGCAGCTGCTCCTCCTCCACGCCGAGCAAGAGCACAACGCTGCCCATCCGATCGGACAGCTCCCGCGCGAGCCGGCGCAACATGTCCGGGTCGCGGTCGCAGACGTCGTCGTAGACGGCGATCCAGCCGTTCCGCGGCGGCGCGACCACCGAACCGTGCGATCCACCGGGAAGCCGGGGAACGAACTGACGCACGGCAGCCTCCACCCCGCTCAGGTCGTCCGTCTGGATGTGGATCGAGCCGAACGACCTCGTCTCGCGCCGCCCGAGCCGCTCCACGAGGTCGTCGACGGCGGCGGACATGACGATCACGTCGTCGCGGAAACCCCAGCGGCCGTAGAGGGACCGTCCGACGCCGTTCGACACCTGGACGTCCACGTCGACGTGCTCGACGCCGCTCTCGCTCAGCGTCGCGGCGACCGCGCGGGCGAGCTCCGTCCCGACCCCCCGGCGGCGAACGTCGCTCTCCACGTACAGGTCGGTGAGCGTCGCGAGCGTCGGCGTCCTCCGGCGCACCAGCGCGAAGCCGACCATGCTGCCGTCGTGGTCCTCCGCGACGAACGCGAGCTCGGAGGCGAGGATCTCGGCCACCTCGCCGAGCTCCTTGTCGACGTCGGTCGGCCCGGCGTGCACCGGCGGCGGGACCTCGTGGTCGAGCTGCATCCAGAGAGCGGCGACGGCGTCGAAGTCGTCGGGCGTTGCGCGGCGAACGCTCATCCGTGCAGCCTCGCGCCGGCGAGCAGGAACTGCGCGGACAGGTTCTGGAAGGGCGCAAAGCGCTCGCCCATGCTGCGGACCTCCTCGATCGTGAGCGGACGCGCGTCAGCGTAGAACGCCGAGACCGCCTTTCGCAGGCCGAGGTCGCCCGCGGGCCACGCGCTCGCCCGCGCGAGATGCCGCGCCAGGTACCAGTCGGCAGTCCAGCGGCCGAGGCCGCGGACGGCGGTGATCGACTCGATCACGGCCTCGTCCGGGAGGCTGTCGAGGACGTCGAGGTCGAGGTCGGCGTGGGCGAGCTCGAGGACGTACTCGGCCTTTCGGCGGGAGAAGCCGAGCACGGTCAGCTCGTGCGGGCGGACGCTCCGCATGCGCTCCCTCGTCGGGAACTCCCACGCGACCTCGTGCCCCACGCCGAAGCGCTCGACGAGGTTGCCGCGAATCGCAGCTGCCACGCGGAGCGAGATCTGCTGGGCGGTGATGGCAGTGACGAGGGCCTCGAACGCGACCGGGCTCAGCGTCGGACGGAGGCCGGGGAGCGAGTCGACGAGCCCGGCGAGGACGGGATCGCCCGACGCGAACTCGCGGAAGGGATCGAGGTCGAAGGCGAGGCCGAGCAGCCGGCCGACCTCGGCTGCGGCCTCCTCGCTCCAGGGCTCCACCCGGACGCCTCCCCGCACGGGGGTGATCCGCACCTCGTGCCCGGCGACGACGCGGTGCAGCCCGCCGTCGTGCCAGACGGTCGCCCTGTCGGAACCGAACGTGCGGAAACGCGCGGTGGAGAGCTCGAAGTCGTAGGGCTGCGGGATCTCGAGGAGCACTCGCGCACCGTAGTCGGAGCCCGCCCACCGCGCGCATCGCTAGGCTGCGCATCCGCCGCTTGCGGCAACCGCGGATGGAGGAGCCAACGACAGACTTCAGGACGTCGGCCGGCGCGGCAGATCTCGCGCAGCGGGCGGCCGACCTCGCCGACCACCTCCCGAGCGGGCTCGAGCCGCTCGCCCCGGTCGCCTACAACTACCGCTGGAGCTGGCTCCCGGGCGCCGAGGACGTCTTCCGCGAGATCAACCCCCACCGCTGGGAGCTCGCCGGCGCGAACCCGGTGAAGTTCCTCTCCGACCTGTGGCCGTCGACGCGCGCGAACGCCGAGCGGGACGAGGAGCTCAAGGCCCGCGTCCTCGAGCTCTCGCTGCAGGTCGCCGCCGACCTCGACGAGCCCCCGCAGCCCCGCGACGGAATGGACGGCCCGATCGCGTACATGTGCGCCGAGTACGGCATCCATGCCTCGCTCCCCATCTACTCGGGCGGTCTCGGCGTCCTCGCGGGCGACACGCTCAAGGAGGCCTCCGACCAGCGGCTCCCGATGGTGGCGGTCGGGCTGCTCTACCGCCGCGGGTACCACCGCCAGCGCCTCGACACCTCGGGGCGGCAGCTCGAGTACTGGGTCGTGAACGACCCGAAGTCGCTGCCGATGGCCCGGGTCGATGTGGACGGCGAGCCGCTCAAGCTCTCGGTCGACGTCTTCGGGCGGGAGACGTGGTTCCAGGTGTGGCGCGTGGACGTCGGGCGCGTGCCGCTCTTCCTCATCGACTCGCAGGTGCCGGAGAACGACCAGGTGCAGCGCTGGTACACGGCAAGGCTCTACGAGGGCGAGCGGTCGCTCCGTCTCGCGCAGTACGCGCTCCTCGGGATCGGGGGCGTGCGCGTCCTCGGGGCGCTCGGGATCGAGCCGAGCACGTACCACCTGAACGAGGGCCATCCGGCCCTCGGCGCGCTCGAGCTCGCGGCCGAGGACGTCGCCGGCGGGACCCCGGCGGAGGAGGCGATCGCGCGGGTGCGCGAGCGCTTCGTCTTCACGACGCACACGCCGGTGCCGGCGGGGAACGAGACGTACGGGCGCGACGAGCTGCTCGGGGCGCTCCCCGGCCTCCCGGGTCGGCTGGGCCTCGACGAGGAGTCGTTCCTCGACCTCTTCCGCACGCGGCCCGGCGACCCGAGCGAGGCCCCCGGCATCTCGCAGCTCGGGATCCGGCTGAGCCGCACGCAGAACGCCGTCAGCGCCCTGCACGGGCAGGTGGCGCGCGAGATGTGGAGGCCGCTCTTCCACGCCGCGCGCCGGAAGGACGTGCCGATCACGCACGTGACGAACGGCGTGCACATGCCGACGTGGCTCTCCGAGCCGTTCCGGGCGCTCTACGACCGCTACCTCGGCGCGGGCTGGGAGCACCACGCGGGTGATCCCCGGACGTGGGAGCGCGTGGACGAGATCCCCGACGCCGAGCTCTGGCACGCGCGGTGCACCGCTCGCGAGCGCCTCATCGCCTACGTCCGGCGGAAGAGCGAGCTCGACCGCCTCCAGCGGGGCGAGCAGATCGAGTACGTGCGCGGCGCCGCCACAACGCTGGACGCGGACGCGCTGACGCTCGGCTTCGCGCGGCGGCTCGCGCTCTACAAGCGCGTCTACCTCCTCGCCCACGACCCCGACCGCGCGATCCGGGTCCTCACGGGGCAACCTCCGGTGCAGCTCGTGGTCGCGGGCAAGGCCCACCCCGCGGACGAGGACGGCAAGAACGCGCTCCGCGACGTCTTCGACCTCAAGCGACGGTCACCGGAGGCCGCCAACCGGGTCGTCGTGCTCGAGGACTACGACATGTCCGTGGCGGGCGAGCTCGTTGCCGGCTGCGACGTCTGGGTCAACCTCCCGCGCCGACCGATGGAGGCGAGCGGGACGAGCGGCATGAAGACGACGTTCAACGGCGCCCTCCAGCTCAGCGTGCTCGACGGCTGGTGGGCGGAGGCGTACGACCCCTCCAACGGCTGGGCGATCGACGGCCACGAGGGAGGCGACCCACAGGCGGCGGACGAGCGCGACGGGACGATGTTCTACGACCTGCTCGAGCACCAGGTCATCCCGCTCTTCTACGAGAGGGACGAGAACGGCGTCCCCCTCGGCTGGTGCCGCATGGTGAAGGCGGCGCTCCGCACGTGCGCGCCCCGCTTCACGACGTCTCGCATGCTGGGCGAGTACGTGAACCGGATCTACCCCTCGGGCTCGCGGCTCGAGACCGGCGCGCACGCGGGCTGAGCCCAATGGCCGGCGAGCGCTCGAGGCGCGGCGAGTCGGTCCGCCTGACGCGGTCGAGCGGGGTCGTCCTCCACCCGACCTCGCTCCCCGGGGGACGGCTCGGGCCGGAGGCCTACCGCTTCGTCGACTGGCTCGTGGAAGCCGGGCAGAGCTACTGGCAGGTGCTCCCGCTCGCGCCGCCCGACTCGTTCGGGTCGCCCTACGCCGGTCTCTCCGCCTTCGCCTGCTGGAGCGGCCTGCTCGCGGATCCCGGGGCGCGGGTGAGCAGGCGGGCAGAGGCGGACTTCCGCCGCCGGAACGCCTACTGGATCGACGACTGGGCGGAGCACCTCGGAGACCCGGGCGAGGTGGCGGCCCAGGTCCGGTTCGAGCGGGAGTGGGCTGCGCTCCGCTCGTACGCCAACCGCCGCGGGGTGCGGATCGTCGGCGACCTCCCCCTGTACGTCGATCGCGAGAGCGCGGACGTCGAGGCCAACAGCGCGTTCTTCGACCTCTCGCTCTCCACGGGAGTGCCCCCGGACGCGTTCACGAGCCGTGGTCAGCTGTGGGGAAGCCCGCCTTTCCGCTGGCCCGCGCTCCGTCGCGACGGCTACCGGTGGTGGATCGAGCGCTTCCGGCGCTCGATCTCGCTCTTCGACCTCGTCCGGCTCGACCACTTCCGGGGATTCGTGGCGTACTGGGCGGTGCCGCACGGCCGCCGGACGGCGCGTAAAGGACGCTGGCTTCGCGGCCCGGGGCTCGGGCTCTTCGAGGTTGCTCAGGCCGAGCTCGGATCGCTGCCGGTGATCGCCGAGGACCTCGGCGTCATCACCCCGCCGGTCGACCGCCTCCGGGAGACGCTGGGCGTCCCGGGCATGCACATCCTCCAGTGGGCGTTCGGCGGCAAGCGCAGCGACCGCAACGCCCTGCGGAACAACCGGGAGTACGCGGTCGTCTACACCGGGACGCACGACAACGACACGGCGGCCGGCTGGTGGGCGAGCGCGCGACCCGCGACGCGGGCGCGGGTCGACGAGGAGCGGGCCGAGGCGGGCATCGCCGAGACCGACCCGGAGTGGGTGCTCATCGAGCTCGCCCTCTCGTCGCGGTCGCGGCTCGCGATCGTCCAGCTCCAGGACGTCCTCGGCCTCGGCAGCGAGGCACGCATGAACCTGCCCGCGACCTTCGGGCAGAACTGGCAGTGGCGCCTCGAGCCCGGGCAGCTGACGCGCGATCACGCCCGGCGCATGCGCGAGGCCACCAGCCGCTGGAGACGGCTCCCCCGCTAGCGGCTAGCCGAGCTCCTGGCCCTTGGCGACGACGGCGATGCCGGCGTCGCTCAGCGTGAAGCGAGAGGCGTCTTCCTCCGCGTCGTGCCCGATCCGGTACCCCGCCGGGACGATGTTCGACTTGTCGACCACGCACCGGCGCAACGACGCGCCGGAGCCGACGTAGACGCCGGGAAAGAGGATCGAGTCGACGACCTCGGCGCCGTCGTCCACGAAGCAGCCGGAGCCGACGATCGAGCCCTCGACGTGGCCGCCGGAGACGATCGAGCCGTGGCCGAGCATGCTGCCGTCGACGAACGACGCCGTGCCCAGGCGGCCTCGTGACACCTTCGCCGGCGGCAGCGGGGGGAGGTGCGTGAGCACCGGCCAGGCGTCGTTGTAGAGGTTGAAGATCGGGACGGGCGCGATGAGGTCAATGTTGGCGTCGTAGTACGCGTCCAGCGTCCCGACGTCTCGCCAGTACCCCCGCTCCCTCTCGTCCTGGCCGGGCACGACGTTGGTCGAGAAGTCGTAGACCCGGGCCACCCCCGACTCCGTGAGCGCCGGGATCACGTCTCCGCCGATGTCCGTCGGGCGATTGTCGGCTCCGGCTGCAGTCACCACGTCGACGAGCGTCTGGCACTCGAAGACGTAGTTCCCCATCGAGGCCAGGCAGCGAGTCTCGTCCCCGGGCATCGGCGGGGGATCCGTGACCTTCTCGTGGAAGCGGATGATGCGACCGCTCGCATCCGACTCGATGACGCCGAACCCCTTCGCGAGCTCGCGTGGAACCGGGATGGCGGCGACGGTGACCCCCGCACCCGACTCGATGTGCCCCTCGACCATCGGGCGGGGATCCATGCGGTAGATGTGGTCGGCACCGAACACGCAGACGTGATCCGGACGCTCGTCGCCGATCAGGTTGAGGTTCTGGTAGATGGCATCGGCGGAGCCGAGGAACCAGTACGGCCCGCGGCGCATCTGCGCGGGCACCGGGGTCACGTAGTTGCCGAGCAGCGTCGAGAAGCGCCACGTCTGCGAGACGTGCCGGTCGAGCGAGTGGCTCTTGTACTGCGTGAGGACGACGATCTTCAGGTAGCCGGCGTTCGCGAAGTTCGAGAGCACGAAGTCGATGAGCCGGTACGAGCCCCCGAAGGGGACCGCGGGCTTCGCGCGGTCGGCGGTCAGCGGCAGCAGGCGTCTTCCCTCTCCCCCTGCGAGGACGATCGTGAGGATCCGGGGCTCGCTCGCCATGCGCCGAGCGTACCGCCGGCGGCGGGGACTGTGAACCCGTGAGAACTACTCGATGACTCGTCGGTAAGCCGCGACGTAGCGCGAGGCGGGCCCCGACCACGACCAGTCGGCCGTCATCCCTCGCTGCTGGGCCCCGAGCCGCACGTCCGGGTCGGACCAGCCGCTGACCGCGCGCACGAGCGCGCTGCGAAACGACGGCGTGTCCGCGGCGGCGGCGCGCCAGCCCGTGCCGTTCGCCGGATCCTCGTCGAGGTCGGTGACCGTGTCGTGGAGGCCGCCCACGTCGGTGACGACCGGAAGCGTGCCGTAGCGCATCGCCTGCATCTGGCCGAGGCCGCAGGGCTCGAAGCGGCTGGGCATGAGGAGGAGGTCGCCTCCGGCGAACAGGAGGTGCGCGAGCGACTCGTCGTACGCCTCGACGTAGGCGAGCGAGGCCGGGTGCCGCTCCGCCGCGTCCCGCAGGGCATCGGCGAGGGCCGCGTCGCCCGCGCCGAGGATCGCCACCTGCAGGTCGAGCGCTTCGAGCTCGGGAACGAGGGGAAGGAGCAGGTCGATCCCCTTCTGCTCGGCGAGACGCGTCACCGAGACGGCGAGCGGGCCCGAGTGTCCGGGAAGCCCGACCCGGTCGACGAGCGCTGCGCGCGCGAGGGCCTTCCCTGCGAGGTCGTCCACGGCGAAGGGGGACGGAAGATGCGGGTCGGCCGCCGGATTCCAGTCGTCCGTGTCGATCCCGTTGAGGATCCCGACGAGCGCGTCCCTTTTCTCGCGGAGCAGGCCGTCGAGCCCCGCGCCGGTCTCCGGGCGCAGGACCTCCTCCCGGAAGGTCGGGCTGACCACGACGACGGCGTCGGCGAGCGCGATCGCCCCCGCGAGCGGGTTGCACGCGCCGTCGCGCACGAATGCACCCGCGTTGGGGCCCAGCCTCCCGATCCACTCGACGCCGGTCCGGCCCTGGTAGGCGAGGTTGTGCACGGAGAGCACGACCGGGATCTCGCCGTGAGACCACGAGGCCGCGGCGGCCGTGTGCCAGTCGTTCAGGTGGACGAGCTGGTGACCCGCCGTCCGCCCGAGCGCCGAGACCGCGGCGGAGAAGGCGAGGAAGCGCGCGTCGTTGTCGCCCCAGCCCTCGCCGTTCGCATCCTGGTACGGGTGCGGGCGCTCGATCCCCGGGACGGAGACGAGCGTGAGCGGGCCGAAGGCGGGATGCACGCCCCGCCGGGCGACGGCCGGAGCCGCCCACCCGGGAACCTCGAGCTCGATCCGCTCCTCGCCCGTGAGCTCGTCGCTCGTGTAGTCGGGAAGCGCGACCTCCACGTCGACCCCCTGCCGCCGCAGCTCGCGCACGAGGCCGGAAGCGGCCTGGGCGAGGCCGCCGACCGCGGCCACCGGCGTCAGCTCGGCAGTGGCGAAGAGGACGCGCATCAGACGGCTCGCAGCAGGACGAGGGATCGCGCGTCGACGTCGACCCGGCCCCGGGCGGGGTGCGACGACGGGGGCGCGTCGGGATCCGCCGTGCTCAGCTCGACCTCCCAGCGCGCGGCGAAGCGACGCGGCGGGAGCACGAACTCCACGGGCTCGGGCGAGGCGTTCACGAGGAGGAGGAAGGAGTCGTCGACGATCGGCTCTCCGTCGGCGGTGCGCGAGCCGATCTCGGCCCCGTTCAGGAAGAGGCCGACGAGCTGGGTTCCGGGCGCCTCCCAGTCCCGCCGCGTCATCCGCCTCCCGTCGGGCCGGAGCCACCACGAGTCGGGGAGCGTCGAGCGCTCCGAGTGCCCGTCCAGGAAGCGGGAGCGCCGGAACACGTGGTGGCTCCGCCGGAGCTCGACGAGCCGCCGCGTGAAGGCGAGGAGCCGATCCTTCTCCTCGTCCACCTCCCAGTCGAGCCACGAGATCTCGTTGTCCTGGCACCAGGCGTTGTTGTTGCCGTGCTGCGTGCGGCCGATCTCGTCGCCGGCGAGCAGCATCGGGACGCCGTGCGAGAGGAGGAGCGTCGCCAGGAGGTTGCGCTGCTGGCGGGCGCGGAGCTCGCGAACGGCGGGGTCGTCGGTCGGCCCCTCGACGCCGCAGTTCCAGGAGCGGTTGTCGTCCGTCCCGTCGCGGTTGTCCTCCCCGTTCGCCTCGTTGTGCTTCGCGTCGTAGGAGACGAGGTCGGCGAGCGTGAAGCCGTCGTGCGCGGTCACGTAGTTGATCGAGGCGGAGGGGCGGCGGCCGTCCGCCTGGTACAGGTCGCTCGAGCCGGTGAACCGGCGGGCGAACGAGGCGACGTCGCCGTGCCCGCGCCAGAGGTCGCGCATCGCGTCGCGGTAGCGGTCGTTCCACTCGGCCCAGAGCACCGGGAAGTTGCCGACCTGGTACCCGCCCGGCCCGACGTCCCAGGGCTCGGCGATGAGCTTCACCTGCGAGAGCACCGGGTCCTGGTGGATCACGTCGAAGAACGTCGCGAGCCTGTCCACGTCGTGGAGCTCGCGCGCGAGCGCGGCCGCGAGGTCGAACCTGAACCCGTCCACGTGGCAGTCCACGACCCAGTAGCGGAGCGAGTCCGTGATCAGCCGCAGCACGCTCGGGTGCACCGGGTTCAGGGAGTTCCCCGTGCCCGTGAAGTCGACGTAGTGGCGCCCGTCCTCCGCGAGCCGGTAGTACGCGGCGTTGTCGATCCCCTTGAACGAGAGCATGGGCCCGAGGTGGCTCCCCTCCGCCGTGTGGTTGTAGACGACGTCGAGGATCACCTCGATGCCCGCCCGGTGGAGCGCCTTCACGAGGCCCTTGAGCTCGCGAACCTGCTCGCCCCGCCTCCCGGTCGCCGCGTAGGGGGCGTGTGGCGCGAAGAAGCCGATCGACGAGTAGCCCCAGTAGTTGGTGAGGCCGCGGTCGGGGAGGAAGTGCTCGTCGGCGATGTGGTGGATCGGCATCAGCTCGACCGCGGTCACGCCGAGCGAGGTCAGGTGCGCGATCGCCGCGTCGGAGGCGAGGCCCGCGTACGTGCCGCGGAGGTGCTCGGGAACTCCCGGGAGTCGCTGCGTGAAGCCCCTCACGTGCAGCTCGTAGATGATCGTGTCCGCCCACGGGGTCTCCGGGTGCCGGTCGCCCTCCCAGTCGAACGAGTCGTCCACGACGACGCACTTGGGGATGGCGTCCGCGTCGTCCTCGTCGTCCGGCTCGAGGTCGGCATCGGGCGCGCCCGTCGGGACGTACGGGAGCGTGCTCGCGACCCGGTGGTCGACCACCCCGTCGATCGCCCTGGCATACGGGTCGACGAGGAGCTTCGCGGGATTGAAGCGGTGCCCCAGCCCGGGCGCCCACGGCCCGTGCACGCGGTAGGCGTAGCGCTGGCCCGGGCCGACCCCCGGGAGGTACCCGTGCCAGACGAAAGCGGTGCGCTCCTCGAGCGCGAAGCGCGTCTCGCCGCTCTCCTCGTCGAAGAGGCAGAGCTCGACCCGCTCGGCGCTCTCCGAGAAGAGCGAGAAGTTCGTGCCGTGCCCGTCCCACGTCGCCCCGAGGGGGAAGGGACGCCCGGGCCACGGGATGCTCATGCGCCCTCCGGGGCGAGCCAGACGACGGAGAGCGGCGGCAGCGTCACCTCGCCCGAGCACGGCTGGTCGTGCCACGGCGTGTCGTCCGCGACCACGCCGCCCGGGTTGCCGCGGCCCGAGCCCCCGTACTCCGGGGCATCCGTGTTCAGCACCTCGCGCCAGGCTCCGGGCCGGGGGAACGGGATCCGGTATCCGGTGCGGTGGGCTCCCGAGAAGTTGCAGACACAGACGATCGGGCGCCCGTCCCGGGAGAGGCGCGCGAAGGCGAGGACGTTCGCGTCCGCGTCGCTCACCGCCAGCCAGCGGAAGCCGTCCGGCTCGCAGTCGAGCTCGTGGAGCGACGGCTCGGCGCGGTAGTGGCGGTTGAGGTCGCGGATCAGCCACTGGACGCCCAGGTGCCCGGGCTGCTCGAGGAGGTGCCAGTCGACGCTCGAGTCGGCGTCCCACTCGCGCTCCTGCGCGAGCTCACCGCCCATGAAGAGGAGCTTCTTGCCGGGATGCGCCCACGTGTAGCCGTAGAGCGCCCTCAGGTTCGCGAGCCTCTCCTCCGGCGAGCCGGGCATCTTCGCGAGGAGCGCCCCCTTCCCGTGAACCACCTCGTCGTGCGAGAGCGGGAGCACGAAGTTCTCGCTGAACGCGTAGACCAGCCCGAAGGTGAGCTCGTCGTGGTGGTGGCGGCGGTGCGCCGGGTCGCGGGAGAAGTAGCGGAGCGTGTCGTTCATCCAGCCCATGTTCCACTTGAACCCGAAGCCGAGCCCGCCCGCGTGCACCGGCTGCGTGACGCCCGGCCAGGCGGTGGACTCCTCCGCGAAGATCTGGGCGCCGGGGACACGGCCGTGCACGACCGTGTTCAGCTCCCGGAGGAAGGAGACGGCGTCGAGGTTCTCGCGGCCGCCGTGGACGTTCGGTGTCCACTCGCCCGGCTTCCGCGAGTAGTCGAGGTAGAGCATGGACGCGACGGCGTCCACCCGCAGGCCCTCGGCGTGGAACTCCCGGAGCCAGTAGAGCGCGTTCGCGACGAGGAAGTTCCTGACCTCCGCCCGGCCGTGGTTGAAGACGAGGGTGCCCCAGTCGGGGTGCTCGCCGCGACGCGGGTCCTCGTGCTCGTAGAGCGCGGTGCCGTCGAAGCGCGCGAGCGCCCAGTCGTCCTTCGGGAAGTGGGCCGGCACCCAGTCCAGGATCACGCCGAGCCCGGCCCGATGGAGCCGGTCGACCATCCCGCGGAGGTCGTCGGGGTCGCCGTAGCGCGCCGTCGGCGCGTAGAAACCGGTCGCCTGGTACCCCCACGACCCCGAGAACGGGTGCTCCATCACGGGCAGGAGCTCGACGTGGGTGAAGCCGAGGTCCGTCGCGTACGCGGCCAGCTCCTCGCCGAGCTCCCGGTACGTGAGGTGCCGGTTGCCCTCGAGCGGGTTGAGCCGCCACGAGCCGAGGTGAACCTCGAAGACGCTCATCGGCTCGTGCCACGGATCGCTCGCGGCGCGGCGCGCCATCCACTCGCCGTCGGCCCACTCGTGGCGCGAGCGAGTGACGACGGACGCGGTCTTCGGCGGCTTCTCGGCTGCGAGCGCGAGCGGGTCGACCTTCAGGCGAACGGAGCCGTCCCGCCCGCGGATCTCGAACTTGTAGTGGGAGCCCTCGTCCGCGCCCGGGACGAAGACCTCCCACACGCCCGAGCCTCCCAGCGAGCGCAGCTGGTGAAGGCGTCGGTCCCAGCCGTTGAAGTCGCCGACCACGGAGACCGACCGCGCGTTCGGCGCCCAGAGGGCGAACGAGCAGCCCCTCTCGCCGTCGAGGATCGTCGGGTGCGCTCCGAGCTTCTCGTAGAGCTCCTCGTGACGGCCCTCCGCGACGAGATGGAGGTCGAGCTCCCCCAGCGTCGGCGCGAAGGAGTAGGCGTCACGGTCTCTCGCTACGTGGCCGCCGGGGTACGAGGCCTCGAGCTCGTAGCGCAGCGGGAGCGACGCACCTGCGGCTCGCCCCGCGAACACGCCGGCGGGATGCACGCGTCGCAGCCGAAGCGGCTCACCGTGCTCGGGAAGCGCGACGACCTTCTCCGCGCCGGGCCTGAAGGCCCGCACCACGACGCCGCCGCGCGTCGCGTGAGCGCCGAGGACGGCGTGGGGATCGTGGCTGTCGCAGGCGACGACCCGCTCGATCTCGGCCGAAACCGTCACCTCGAGCCTCCGTCTTCCGTCATTTCCGCGGCCGCAGGGACAGCACGGGCGACGTCGAGACCGTGCCGTCGCTCGCGAGCACGACCGCGACCACCGAGATCGTCTCGCCGCGCTTGAAGCCCGCGGGGCTGAGGTAGGCGCGGTAGGGAGCGCCGTCGTCGACCGCGACGCGCTTCCACTCCTTCGAGCCGGAGCGGCGGACTGCGAACGTCACGCTGAGGGGGTCGAGCGTCGCAGGCCTCGCGGTGACCCGGAGCAGGTTCGTGTACAGGTCAGCCGCCGCCTTCAGCTCGAGCCGT
>JBFFGH010000044.1:0-16023 GCA_041557575.1 Gaiellaceae bacterium | reverse complement strand
GTCGAGGAGGATCTGCCCGGGCGCTAGTGGTTCCCGTTGCCGTTCGCCGACATTCCGGCGGCCGCGAGCAGGATCGCCTCGCGCACCCACTGCGCGTCCGGCCACCCGGCGAGGCCTCGTCCCGTCCGGTAGACCCGGTCGTCGAGCGACACGTCCGCCTTGTCGATCCACTGCCGGTCCACGTCCCTGCCGTCCACACGAACGGTCGGCGAGCCGGGAAACCGCAGCCGCTCGGCCTGCGCCAGCGACCCGACGTCGATGACCTCGACCCTGGCCGGGACGCCGGTCTCCGCGACGACCCGCTCGACCACGTTGATCGCCATGCCGCGGCTGTCGCAGTCCTTGCGGGCAAGGATCTCGATCCGTACCGATCCGTCGGCACTCACTGCAGTGGCCCCCCTCCCCAGGCGAGCTTCGGTGCTCATGCCTGAACCTATGTCCCCTCGGGACGACTGCAATCCCTCGGACGAGGGAATGGGGCGCCGGACGGGCCGCTAGCGGGCGGCCGCGCACGCAGCCGCGGCCCAGGAGGACGCGGCCCGCGCACGCCGGTAGGAGCGGTGGAGGCCGGACGGAAGCGCGAAGCCGATCGCCCCGTGCACCTGGATCGCGCTCGCGCTCACGTCGCAGCAGGCGGGCCCGGCCCAGAGCAGGTCGGCGGCCCGAAGCGCCCGGTCGTCGTGCGACCAGGCCAGCAGCGACATCGCGTCGCGAGCCAGAGCCGCGTCGGCGAGCCGCGACTGCACGGCGGGCAGCGAAGCGAGCGGCGCGCCGAACTGCTCGCGCGCTCGCGCATGCTCGACGGCGAGCTCGAGCGCAGCTGTCCCGAGCCCGGCGAAGTACGCGAGCATCGCGGCACTCCACGCACGCCACCGCGCCCGGGCGTCCGGCGGGGCGAGCTCCTCCGCTTCCTCCACCGCGCCGACGTCGACCCGGACCGTGCCGCTCCCGTCGATGGTCACCTCGCGGTCCTGCTCGGCTCCCGGAGCTGCGTGCGCGAGCCCGCCGCCGGCCCGGGGAACGGCGAGCACCGTCGCTCCCAGGCCGTGTCGCGCGCGCCCGTCGACCCACAACGGGGCACCGAGCGTCGCCTCGTCGACGACGCAGAGGGGTGCGACCGCGCGGCCGAGCTCGATCCCGCCGGCGACCGCCGCCCCGACGAGCTCGGGATCCGACCAGAGCTCTGCCCAGCCGGCCTCGGCGAGGCGTGCTCCGAGGTCGTCGTCGCGATCGTCCTGCCAGGTGCCGAGCTCGGGCTCTCGCGCCCCTTCCCAGCCGCCGATCGCATCGCGGACGGACTCGGCGAACAGCCGCAGCTCGGGAGAGACGTCGAACCTCACGCCGGCTCCCCGAGCACGGACTCGGTGTCCGCGCCGAGCTCCGGCGCGGGCCGCAGAGCCTGCGAGGCGCCGCCGACCTTCACGAAGGGGGCGAGCAGCCGCGCTCTCCCGAGGCCCGGCTGGTCGGCGTCGCCCACGAGCCGCTCGGCTTCGACCTGCGGGTCGGCATGGATCGCCTCGCGCATCTGCACGACCCCGCAGGGGACACCGGCCGCCTCGAGGCGCCGGATCCACTCCTCGACCGGCTCGCGTGCGATCGCCCGCTCGACCTCGTCCGTCAGGCGCACCTTCGCCGCCAGCACTCCGGGGTCGTCGGGAACGAGGTCGGGCGCGGTGACGGTCGCGTCCTCGAGCCCGAACAGACGGAGGAACGCCTCTCGCTGCCCGAGGTTCAGGCAGGCCACGACGAGGAAGCCGTCCGCGGCCTCGAAGCAGCGGTAGTAGGGGTTCATCGCGACACCGCCCGCGATCTCGTCCGCCCGCGCGTCGAGATCCGGTCTCGTTGCGCGAGCCGTCTGCCCGGGCTCCTCGTCGTCTCCGAGCCAGACCAGGTCCTGGAGCTGCACCGCCATCGCAGCCGCGAGGAGCGACACCTCGACGAGCTCGCCGACGCCGGACTCCCGTGCCCGGACGAGCGCCGCGAGAACGCCGGTCGAGAGCAGGAAGCCGGCGGTGAGATCCGCCACGGGGATCCCGCCCGCGCGCACGGGCACGCGGTCACCGCGCGACGCATGGGCGGTGAGGAGGCCGGCGCGCGCCTGCGCGACGAGGTCGTACGCAGGGCTCTCCGCGAGCGGGCCCGAGCGGCCGAACGAGCTGACCGCTCCGACGACGACGCGGGGATGCGCCTCGTGGACGGCCTTCCAGTCGAGACCGAAGAGGCCGGCCCGCGCGAGGGGGAAGTTGTGCAGGACGACGTCCGCCGACCCGATCAGCCGGCCGCTCGCCGCACGTCCCTCCTCGCTCTTGAGGTCGAGGACGACCGACCGCTTCCCGCGGTTGAGCGGGAGGAAGAAGCGGCCGATCCCCGGCGCGACCGGCATCACGTACCGGTAGGCGTCCCCGCCGGGAGGCTCGACCTTCACGACGTCGGCGCCGAGGTCCGCGAGGAGGACGCCGCACAGCGGGCCCGCGACGTACTGCGCGTACTCGACGACGCGCACTCCCTCGAGGGGGAGGCTCATGGCAGGCCCAACCCTCTCCGGGCGATCACGACCTGCTGGATCTCCGAGGAGCCCCCCGAGATCGTCGCCCCGACGGACGCGCGATAGAGCGCCCCGATCCTCCCCTCGAGCGGCCCGGAGGGATCGCCGTCGCGCAGGCCCTCGAGGCCGAGCAGGTCGACCCCTTCGCGCGCGAGCCGCTGCGCGAGGCGGGCGCCGGCGAGCTTCGCCATCGCCGACTCCGCGCTCGCGGGCAGCCCGCGGTCGAGCAGGTCGGCGGCGCGGAGCGAGAGCAGCCGCGCCGCGCGCAGCTCGCCGCGCAGTCTCGCGATGGGCCGCCAGGTCTCCTCCTCGCGGCCGGCCTCGGCGAGCTTCTGCTCCAGGGCGTCCAGCACCCACGCGAGGCCCCCGATCTTCTCGGCCGTGACGCGCTCGAAGTCCAGCGTGTGCATGAGGACGCTCCAGCCGCCGTCGAGCTCGCCCACGAGGTTGCCGGCCTCGACCTCGACTCCGTCGAGGAACACCTCGCACAGGAAGCCGCCCCCGAGCGCGGGGAAGCGCCGCACCTCGATCCCGGGGGAGTCCATCGGCGCGACGAGGACGGAGATGCCTCGATGCCTCGGCTCGTCCGGGTTCGTGCGCACGGCGAGGTAGATCCAGTCGGCGAGCCACGCGCTCGACGTCCAGACCTTGTGACCGTCGACGACGAAGCGGTCGCCGTGAAGCGTGGCCCTGGTCGTGAGCGAGGCGAGGTCGCTCCCCGCTCCCGGCTCCGAGAACCCCTGGCAGAACGCCAGCTCGCCCCGGGCGATAGCGGGAAGGAGCCGTCCCCGCAGCTCGGGCGAGGCGAAGCGCTCGAGCGCGCAGCCGACGGTCTTGTACGAGAGGAGGTAGAGCGACAGGGGGAGCCAGTGGTAGCCGAGGACGTCCTCCACGAGCGCCGCGTCGACGTGCGTGAGCGCGCGACCGCCGAGCTCCTCGGGCCAGGTCATCCCGATCCAGCCGGCCTCACCGAGGGCGCGCGTGACCTCCCGCGAGTCGCCGTCGGAGAGCATCCCCTGCCGGAGCCACTCCGGGTCGGCCTCGAGCGACGGGCGCAGGCCGGCGGCGAACGCGTTCGCCTCCTCGCGGAGAGCGAGCTGCCGGTCGTTCACGCGCAGGTCCACGACCGGCAAGCGTAGAGCGCGCCGTAGGATCCCCGCCCGTGGAGCGAAACCACGTCTGGATCGCGATGGAGGACGGGGTGCGCCTCGCCGCGCGCGTCTTCCTCCCCGACGTCCTCCCCGCACCCGTGATCGTCGATGCCATCCCGTACCGGATGGACGACCTGACGGCCTCGTACGCGAGCGAGTACGAGCGGCTCTGCGAGGAGGGCGGCTTCGCGGTGTGCCGGATCGACCTCCGCGGGACCGGCTCGTCCGAGGGGATCGCCCTCGACGAGTACCACCCGCAGGAGCAGGCCGACATCTGCGAGGCGATCGCCTGGCTCGCCGGGCAGGAGTGGTGCACGGGGAAGGTCGGCATGTACGGGACGTCGTGGGGCGGCTTCAACTCCCTGCAGGTGGCGATGGAGCAGCCTCCGGCGCTCCACGCGATCGTGCCGATCTACGCCTCGGACGACCGCTACACGGACGACGTCCACTACATGGGCGGCGTGCTGAAGGCCCTCGATCTCGTCGACTGGGTCATCTACATGGCCGCCTGCAACGTCCTGCCGCCGGTGCCCGCGGTCTTCGGCGAGGGCTGGCGGGAGGAGTGGCTCCGCCGGATCGAGGGCACGGAGCCCTGGCTCCTCCGGTGGCTCGAGGAGCAGTCGGACGGCCCGTACTGGCGCCACGGGTCGCTGCGGCCCGCGTACGAGAGGATCACCTGCCCGACGATGATCGTCGCCGGCTGGGCCGACGGGTACACGAACATCGCCCTGCGCGCGTACGAGGCGCTGACGTGCCCGCGCCGCGTGATCATCGGGCCGTGGGCGCACATGTCCACCGCGACGTCGATCCCCGGGCCGAACATCGACCTCGTCCCGGAGCTGATCCGCTGGTTCTCGCGCTGGCTGCGCGACGAGCGGAACGGGATCGACGAGGAGCCCCCCATCGCCGTGTTCGCGCGTCGGTCGACGAGGCCCGCTCCCGACCTCGCCGAGGTGCGCGGGGAGTGGCGCTCGGAGCCGACCTGGCCGGCCGAGCGCCTCCGTCCCGAGGTATGGCGTCCCGAGGGCACCGGCGCGGACCGGATCGTGGTGGAGGGAGACGCCGGCATCCCCGCCTGGATCTCCTGCGCGGGGAAGCCGCCGTGGGGGCCGCCGGGGGATCAGCGCGAGGACGACGCGCGCTCGCTCGCCTACGACTGGGGGCCGCTCGACGAGGAGCTCGAGATCCTCGGGCATCCGCGGGTCCGGCTCACGGTGACCTCGCCGTACCCCGTGGCCTTCATCTCCGTGAGGCTCTGTGACGTCTTCCCGGACGGGACGTCGGCCCTCGCGGGTCGCGGCGTCCTGAACCTGACCCACCGCCTCGGCCACGAGGCGCCGGTCCCCGTCGAGCCGGGCGTTCCCACGAGCGTCGAGATCGAGCTGGAGGCGACGTCGTGGACCTTCGAGCCGGGGCACCGGATCCGGCTCGCGCTCTCGGGCGCCGACTGGCCGAACACCTGGCCCCCGCCGCAGGGTGGCACGCTCGAGGTCGAGCGGCCGTCCGTCGAGCTCGAGCTTCCCGTCCTCGAGGGCGGGCCCATACTGCCTCCGCCGGAGCTCGCACCGCCGCCCCCGGCGAAGAAGACCGACGACGAGGACGGCGAGCAGCCGCCCGTCGTCAGCCGGATCGAGCGCGATCCCGGCGAGACCCGGATCGTGACGAGCTACGGCTTCACGTACGACTGCCCGTTCGGGGCGAGCGCGGAGGAGCACTACGACGGCGAGGTCGGCGTCTCGAAGCGCAACCCGGGCGAGGCCTGGGCGCGTGCGACGTCGCGCTACCGGATCGCCTGGCCGGAGACGGTCGTCGCGACGGAGGCGCGCCTCGACCTTCGCTCCGACGCAGCCACGTACCACCTCGTCGTGGACGTCGTCGCCGAGGAAGAGGGCGACGGCGGGATCGGCCGCGTCGAGCGGCGGTTCGAGCGGGTCATCCCCCGCCGCCTGCAGTAGCCGCGGCTCCCGCGAGCACGGCGGCAGACCCGGATCCGTCGAGGAACGGAGGCGGCTCGGGGAGGCAGGGATCGCCGGCCTGGCGCCCCACCCGGATCAGGACGTGCGGGCTTCCCCGTCCGCCCTATCCGGAGCCGGGCACGGCGAAGCACGCGACTGCGTGCTCGTGCCCGGCACTCCGGAGGGCGAGATCCTCGGAGCGGCACCGCTCCTCGATCCCGAGGCGCGACGCCTCCCCGGACTCGACGAGTGGACAGCGAGGATGAAACCGGCACCCGGAGGGGATCCGGGTCGGGTCGGGAGCCTCACCCTGGAGGATCTGCTGCTCCATCTCCTCCACCTCCGGGACGACCGAGAGGAGCGCCCGTGTGTACGGATGGCGTGGATGCGAGAGGAGCTCCTCGGTCGGCCCCTCCTCGACGATCCGGCCGAGGTACATGACCGCGATCCGGTCGGCGATGTTCCACGCGAGGCCGAGATCGTGCGTGACGACGAGGATCGTCACGCCGGCGTCGCGTACGAGCTCGAGCATGAGCTTGAGGATCTCGCCGCGAACCGAGGCGTCGAGGCTGGAGACGGGCTCGTCGGCGACGAGCAGCGCCGGGGAGAGCACCATCGCACCCGCGATCACCACTCGCTGACGCTGACCGCCCGAGAGCTCGTACGGGTAGAGCTGGACGAACCGCTCAGGGGGCCGAAGGCCGGCCCGAGCCAGTGCGTCCGCCACGCGCGTCACCTCGTCCCCCGGGACCTTCTGGATCCGAAGCCCCTCCGCGACCGCCTCGAAGACGGTCTGGCGCGGGTTGAGCGAGCCCATCGGGTCCTGGAAGACCATCTGCACCTTGCCGCGGTACGAGCGCAGGAAGCGCATGTCGTAGCGCAGCGGCTCGCCCTCGTAGACGATCTCCCCCTCGGCGGGCCGCTCGAGGCCCATGATCGCGCGCGCGAGGGTCGTCTTGCCGCAACCGGACTCGCCGACGAGCGCAACGATCTCTCCCCGTCGCACGGTGAGATCGACCCCGTCCACGGCGCGCGCGACATCACCTTGGCGCGCGGGGAACCGGACGCAGAGGCCGCGCGTCTCGAGGAGCACGTCGCTCATCGCGGCACGGCGTCGAGAACCTGGATGCACGCTGCACGGCGTCCCGGCCCGGCGGGCCAGAGCTCGACCGAAGCCTCCGCACACTCGGGCCGCGCGACCTGGCAGCGCGGATGGAAGGGGCACCCGGACGGAATCGCACGCGGATCGGGGGGATCCCCGGGGAGCCCGGCCGGCTTCCTGCGGTACTTGGGGTCGCCGATCGTCGGGAAGGCAGCCGCGAGAGCCGCGGCGTACGGGTGGGTCGCGCGGGCGAAGACCTCGTCCGCCGGGCCCTCCTCGACGATGCGCCCGGCGTACATGACGGCGGTTCTCCGGCAGACGTCCGAGAGCGTGGACAGGTCGTGCGTGATGAAGATCATCGAGAGCGAGAGCTCTTGCCGGAGGCGCTCGAGGAGATCGAGAACCTGCGCCTGCACCATCACGTCGAGGGCGGTCGTCGGCTCGTCGGCGATGAGGATGCGCGGATTGCAGGCGAGTGCGAGGGCGATGAGCACCCGCTGCCGCTGCCCTCCCGAGAGCTGGTGCGGGTAGTCGCGCGCGCGTCGGGTGGGGAGCCCGACCTTCTCGAGGAGCTCCGCGACCCTCGACGCCACATCGGAGGCCGTTCGATGGACGAGGATCGCCTCGGCGATCTGATCGCCCACGCGCTGCACCGGGTCGAGCGAGTGGAGCGCGCCCTGGAACACGATCGACATCTCGGTCCAGCGCACCGCCCGGAGACGGCCCGGCTTCATTCCGAGGACGTCCTCACCGTCGAGCAGGATCTCGCCGGTCACCCGGGTCTCTCGCGGGAGCACCCGGAGGAGCGCGCCGGCGATCGTGGACTTGCCGCAGCCCGACTCCCCGGCGAGCCCGAGCGTCTCGCCGGGAGCGAGGTCGAACGAGACCCCGCGTACGGCGGGAACGTCCCCTGCCTCGGACCGGTAGGTGACGTGGAGATCCCGCACGGAGAGGAGCGGCTCGCTCATCGGCGTTGGTCGCGGAGTCGCGGATCGAGGATCTCCTCGAGGGCCCGGCCCACGAGCGTGAAGGCGAGGACGACGCCGATGACGCACAGACCGGGTGGGAGGTACCACCACCACGCCTCACGACCCAGGGCTCCCGCGGAGAAGGCGTCGTCGAGCATCTGCCCCCACGAGACCTGCAGCGGATCGCCGAGACCGAGGAAGGCGAGCGTCGTCTCCGAGAGAATCGCGATCGGGACGGTCAGCGTCGCGTTGGCGATGACGAGCGGCATCACGTTGGGAAGGATGTGACGCCCCATGATGTGAGCCCCGGAGCCACCGAGGGCACGGCTCCGCTCGACGTAGAGGCGCTGCTTGACGCTGAAGACCTGCGCGCGGATGAGGAGCGCCGTCGTCGGCCAGGAGGTGATGCCGATGACGATGACGATGTTCCGCAGGGAAGGCCCGAGGATCGCGGCGAGGACGATTGCGAGCGGGATGAACGGGATGACGAGGAACCACTCGGAGAGGCGCGACAGCAGGCTGTCCGCCCACCCCCCGAAGAACCCCCCCGTGACGCCGACGAGGGTGCCGATGACGATCGCGATCAGCGTCGCGGCGACGCCGACGAGCAGGCTGATCCGCGAGCCGAAGACGAGCTGGTCGTAGATCGGTCGGCCCAGGCTGTCGGTCCCAAGCGGCTGGAACTCGGACGGCGAGGCCCACACGGGATTGGCGGTGGTGTTGATCGCCCTGAGGTTGTCGGCGTCCGCGAGCACGGGCGCGAGCAGTGCGACTGAGACGAAGAGGGCGAGCACGACGAGGCCGACGACGCCCTCCCGGTTGCGCCGGAAGTCGGCCCATCCTTGCCGAAGGGCACGCCCGCGCCGCTCCCAGGCGAGCCGCCTCGCGCCCAGGGTCGTGGCCTGTGAGCTCACGGCGGCACCGCGACCGTGCTCATGCGTACCGCACCCTGGGATCGAGCAACGGGTAGAGGAGGTTCGCGATCAGGTTGAAGACGATCACCGAGGCGCTGAAGACGAGGAACAGCCCTTGCAGCATCGGGAGGTCGGGGCCTCGGAGTGCCTCGTACGTGAGGAGCCCGAGGCCGGGCCACGAGAACACCGTCTCCACGGCGATGGCGCCCGAGATGACGAAGCCGAACCCGAGCGCGGTCAGGGTGGTCGCGGGCAGGAGCGCGTTCCGCACGGCGTGGCGATTCCGAACCTCCAGGTCGCGAAGACCCTTGGCGCGGGCGAGGGTCAGGTAGTCCTCACGCATGACGTCGAGGATCGAGGAGCGCATGATGAGCGCGTACTCCCCGAGATAGGCGATCGCGAGCGTCAGGCACGGGAGCGCCATGTGCTTCGCCTGGTCGAGGAGCAGGGCGAGGCCCGTGGCGTCGGACGCGGGATCGGTGATCCCGCTCGTCGGGAAGAGGTCGAGCCGGACGGCGAAGAAGGTGAGCAGCAGCATGCCCAGCCAGAAGTCGGGAGTCGACCAGGTCACCATCGACGTCGACGTGAGGATGCGATCCTTCTTCGTCCCCCGGGTCCACCCGGCGGCCGCCCCCATCCAGAGGCCGAACACCGTCGACAGGAGCGTGGCGATGCCGACGAGCGCGATGGTGGCGGGCATCGCGTCCCATATCTCCGTCATCACGGGCCGGTTCGTCGTGTAGGAGCGCCCGAAGTTGAGCTGGACGGTCTGCTCGACGTAGCGAAGGAACTGCTCGAGCCGGGACCCGTCCAGCCCGAACTCACGCGTCAGCGTCTCGCGCTGCGACTCGCTGAGGTTCCGCCCGCGATACAGGGTCGCCACGGGGTCCGAGGCGACGACCCGGAACAGGAAGAAGTTGAAGACGACGACGAACGCGAGCGTGGCGAACGAGCCGATGAGCTTCCCCGCGACGTAGCGGACGCTCATCGGGACGTCTCGCGCGCTCCGTGACCCCTACTCGCGCTCCTCCTGCGTTCGACGGCGCATCAGGAGCCACCCGACGAGACCGATCCCGGCCACCGCGGCAACGGCGATCGCGACCACGGCGCCCGTCGAGAGCCCGCCGTCTCCACCGCCTGCAGCCGCGATCGGCTTGAGATTGAAGTACGTCGGCGACGTGTTGGAGAAGATCACCGGCCCGGTCTCCGCCGGCTGTCGCAGCCAGCCCTCGAACCGATCCGTCCGGTACGCCTGGAGGTCCGGGCTGTAGTCCGTGACGACGAACGCCGCCTCCTTGTAGAAGAGACGGAGCATTTCGTGGACGATCTCGATCCGGCGATCCTGGTCGAGCTCGACCTTCTGCTCCTGGTACAGCCGGTCGTACTCCTCGTTGCACCAGCTCGCGTCGTTGTAGTAGTTCGTCGGATCCTTGGGGTCGGTGCTGACCTGATCACAGATGAAGTACGAGAGTTGCGGATCGGGGTCGACGAAGGGCACCCACCCCCACCAGAAGAGCTCGTACTCACCCTTCCCGATCACCTCGCCCAGCTGGCTGTCGTCGTACGAGGAGATGGTCGTGTCGATCCCGATCTCCTTGAGCCAGCCCGTCACGAACTCGGCCAGCGGCTTCGCGTACTGCGACTCGGTCCTGTTCGCGTAGCGGAACTCGAGCGGCTGCGTGCCGTCGGGCATCTCCCGGATCCCGTCTCCGTCCGTGTCGCGATAGCCCGCCTCCTCGAGGATCGACTTCGCCTTCTCGAGGTCGAACTCGAAGATCTCGTCCTCCGTGAGCTCGGGGAGCCACGCGGGGTTCGGCGATACCGACATCGCCTGCCCGACCTCGCCGATCCCGCTGAACACGCGCTCGAGCAGCGTCTCCTTGTCGATGGCGTGCGCGATCGCCTGTCGCACCCGGACGTCGAGGAGCGCCGGATGCGGCTTGCCGAAGCCCGCGCCCGCGTTCAGCGCCACCTCGTCGAAGCCGCCCTGCTGGCCCTCGATCGTGACGATCCCCTCGGTGTCCGAGAGCCGGTCGAAGGACGACGCGGGCACGGCCATCGCCGCGTCGAGCTCGCCCTTCTCGAGGGCGGCGACCATCGCATCGGCATTGCTGAACACCCGGAAGACGACCTCGTCGATCGCCGGCTCGCCACCCCAGTAGTTGGGGTTCGCGGCCATGCGCCAGTACTGCCCCGGCTTGTTCTCGACGAGCGTGAAGGGGCCCGAGCCGACCCCGTCGAGCGCGTCGTACTTCGTGATCTCGTCTGCGCCGATGTCCTCGTAGATGTGCATGGGGACGATGTAGACGTCCATCGTCGGCAGCTTGGGATCCGGCACCTTCGACGTGAGCACGAGCGTCCGTTCGTCCTTTGCCTCGGCGGTCAGGTTCTCGACCGTCGAGAAGTGGTTGAGCCACTCCTCGTCTCGGGCGCGATTGATCGTGTAGGCGATGTCCTCGGCGGTGAGCGGCTCACCGTCCGACCACTGGAGGCCCTCTCGAAGCGTGTACGTCCACACGAGACCGTCGTCGGAGCCCTCCCACGACTCCGCGAGCCCCGGGATGGTGGCGAAGTCGTCCGCCGCCTTGTCGGTGAGGGTCGCGTAGTGGAGGTTCCACAGCTCGTAGGCCTCGACCGTGTACCCGACGGTGACGTTCGGGCTGTCGAGCTTGCCCACGTTGCCGACGGTGAGGACGACCTTCTCGTCCGACTGCGCGCCGGCGACGGTCGCCGCGGCCAATGCGGCGACTACCACGGCTGCGAATGCAATGAGCTTCACGGACCTCATTGGGCTCTCCCTCCGATCGACGATGGGGGCGATTATCCCCCGTTACGGGGTCGCCGTCGAGAGAGGTGGCTCATTGCGCTCGCGGGCAACCGGAGTACGCTCGCGCTCATGCACGCGCCCGAGGCACGCGGCCCCCGCCTCCGTGAGCTCGGCCTCCGCATCGGCCGCCTCGAGGCGGGCCCGGCGAACGCCATCACCGACGTCGCGGGCGTCTCCGTGGGGCACGTCACCGTCTGGTACGACGAGCACGAGCCGCCCGACGGGCGCGGGGTCGCCCGAACGGGGGTCACCGCGGTCCTCCCCGGGTCGATCGAGTCGCTCCTCCGGGAGCCCGTGCCTGCCGGCATGGCCGTCTTGAACGGCGCCGGCGAGCTGACGGGGTCGCTGCAGATCGCCGAGTGGGGCCGGATCGAGACCCCCGTCTACCTGACCTCCACCCACGCGGTCGGACGGGTGTACGACGGGGCCGTCGACGTCGCGATCGCCGCCGACCCGGCCGTCGGGCTCGAGGACGTCGTGATCCCCGTCGTCGGGGAGTGCGACGACAGCTGGCTCTCCGACGGACGGGTGGTTCACGTCCGCTCGGCCGACGTGGGCGAGGCGGTCGCGGGCTCACGCACGGGCGCCGTCCCCGAGGGTGCCGTGGGCGCCGGGACGGGGATGCTGACGAAGGGCTACAAGGCGGGGATCGGCACCGCGAGCCGGATCGCTCCCGCGATCGGCGGCGCGGTCGGCGTCCTCGTGCTGTCGAACTTCTCCCCCCCGCCCGGCCTCGTCATGGACGGGGTGCCCGTGGGCGATCTCCTCGGAGGGCCTGTCGCCGCGGCTCGCACGCCGGCCGGGAGCTGCATCGCGGTCGTGGCCGTGGACGCTCCGCTCGCCGCCCTGCAGCTCGAGCGCGTGGCGCGGCGCGCCGGGCTCGGGCTCGCGCGCTGCGGCTCGGTCGCCCACGGCGGAAGCGGCGAGATCTTCGTCGCCTTCGCGCCTCCCGGCCGGCGCCCGCGCGGTGAGGCCGCGGCTGCCGGCGTCCCCGACTACGACCTCGACGACGTCTTCGAGGCCGTGGTGGACGCAACCGAGGAGGCGGTGCTCAACTCCATCTGGGCCGCCCCGGGGGTCGTGGGGCGCGACGGGCGGGTCGCACCGGCCCTGCCGCACGACGACGTGCTCGAGCTCCTCGAGCGGCACGGGCGCATCACGCGCTGACGTCGCTGCGCCGCCCGACGACGACGCGGCGGACGGTCTCGACACCGGCTGCGAGCGCAATGCCCGCAGCGCCCACGAGAAGCGCAGTGCCGGCGCGCGCGGTCGGCGTGGACTCCGCGAGCACGCCGAGGGCGAGCAGCTCGGCCCCGAGCGCGAAGAGCACGACCTCCGCCCGCCAGGCGGCCCCCGGGTAGAGAGCGGCCTGCGTCGGCCGCGGCCCCGGAGGCCAGGAGCCCCAGCCGGCGAGGGAGACGAGCTTGCCGAGATGACCGAGGACCACACCCGTGGCCCAGCCGATGCCGACGAGGAGGACGCACGCGACGGCGGCGCGGCGGCCGGAGCCGACCCCGGCGAGCGCGGCGAGCCCGACGACGGCCGCCTGCGCGAGAAAGGCCAGGCCGACGACGGCATGCGCGGCCGGCCCCTCCCGGAACCCGATCCTGCCCCCGAGGGCCGCTCGCGCGAAGGTGCGCGCCGGCGTTACGAGTGCCACGGCCATCGCTCCGATCCCGAGTCCGGCGAGCAGGTCGCTCGACCCGACCACGCCGATGCCGAACGCCCAGAGCCCCGCGACGAGCCCCAGCTCGGGCCAGGGCACGCGGCGCGGCGCCTCGGCCGGCGCCGCCGCGAGCATGGGGACGAGCGTCCGTCCGACCGCGAGGATCATCACGGTCAGCCAGCCGACGAGGGCGAGCGAAACGTGGACGAGGAGCAGTCGCTCGTACGGGACGCCGAGCGGCTCCGGGCCGCCGTCGGCGAAGGCGACGGCACCCAGAGCAAAGGCGGCCGCGACGTTCGTCATCGCGAGCGCGACGGCCGGCCGCGAGACGACGATGAGGCGACCGCTCGGCGCCCGGCGGATGAGGAGCGCGAGCTCCAGGAGGAGGAGCGCGAGCCCGGCACCGAGCAGCGCGGCGCTCACCGCGCCGAGCATCCCGTTGCCCCCAGCGATCGCCGCCGCGAGCGGGATCCCGGCGAAGAGGAGGGCGAACGTGACCCAGCGCAGCCGGGGCTCGGGCGGGTCGTTTCGGAGCATCACCGGCAGGAGCTGCCAGACCGCCGCCGCGACCGCGAAGGGGAAGAAGACGAGCCCGAGCGCGTGCGCCGACGCCAGGGTCACCTCCGAGGAGGTGGCGAGGCGGACGAGCTCGTCCGCCGAGGCGAGCAGCAGGAGCGTGGTCGCGAGCCAGCCGCCGAGAGCGAGGAGGTATGCGGGCGCACCGAGCTCGAACGGCGCGGGGTGGCCCGTGGATGCCATTCGGAGCGCGCGCACGGCGCCACGCTACTCGTACGAGCGAGTAGGCTCGACGCATGGCCACATTCCTTCACACAATGGTTCGCATCACCGACCCCGGACGAAGTCGCGGGTTCTACGAGGCCCTCGGCTTCCGTTTCTCGCGCGACATGGACATCGTGCGCGAGGGGCAGCTCGAGGCGACGAACTACTTCTTCTCCCTCGGCGACACCGAGAACGTCCTCGAGCTGACGTACAACCACGACGGTCGCACCTACGAGCTCGGCACCGCCTACGGGCACATCGCCGTCGGCGTCGACGACCTCGACGGCACGCTCGCGACGCTGCAGGGCGAGCACGGCATCGAGCCCGAGCGGCCGCCGTACCAGGTGCGCGAGGGCGGATCCCGGATCTGCTTCGTCCGCGACCCGGACGGCTACCGCGTCGAGCTCATCGAGCTCGCGTAGCGCTCATCGCGACGAGAGACACCCCGGCACGAGAGCCAGGGCATCTCTCTCTCTCGCGACAGCTAGGCAGGAATCCCGGGCGGGCCGAGGATCTCGATGCCGTACTCGGCGGCAACGGCGGTCATATGCTCGGGCGTCGGCGGCTCGACGGATGCAGGAGGCAGCGTCATGGCCTCCGCGGGCACGGAGAGCGCACGTACGAAGTCGGCGAACGGGGCCGGATCCGTAACCATGAGGAAGCGGGCCTCGGTCGAGGTGACGACGAACGTGTGCGGGATGTCGCGCGGCCCGTAGACGAACGATCCTGCCGGCGCGACGATGACCTCACCGCCGACCCAGAGGGTCAGCTCGCCCTCGATGACGTAGAACCACTCGTCCTCGTTGCGATGGACGTGCAGTGGAGAGCCGCCGCCCTCCGGCCAGGAGAACTCCAGCAGCGCCAGGCGGCCTCCGGTCGTCTCGGAGTCTGCCTTGATCGTGCCCAGGGCGCCGATGAACCAGCGCGCGTCGCCCTCCCCGGGCTGCAGCGCGATCGGTGCGACGGACGGCATTGACGTCGTGCTCATATCACTCTCCTTTCATTGAACATTAGTGTTCAATGGAAAAGCGACTCTATGCCACCTCCACCACATCTGTCAAGATTCGCTGCACATCTATGAGCAGCGAAATATCACCCAAGCGGAAGTACGAGCTGAAGAAGCGCGCCGACGACATGGCCGAGACGCGGCGGCGGATCACGGAGGCGGCCGTCGATCTGCACGGGACGGTCGGGCCGGCCCGCACGACGCTGAGCGCAGTCGCCGAGCGAGCAGGCGTCCAGCGTCACACCGTCTATCGCCACTTCCCGGACGACGAAGCGCTGTTCCTTGCGTGCTCAACGCACTACTTCACGACACATCCATTGCCCGATCTGACGCGCTGGCGCGCGATCGACGACTCCCAAGCTCGCCTCACGCGCGCGCTCGACGAGCTGTACGCCTTCTACGAGCGCACCGAGCCGATGCTCAGCAACGTCCTGCGCGACGCAGAGCTCGTCGAAGCCGTCCGCCCGACACTAGCGCCGCTGCAGGAGTACCTCGCAGAAGCGACCGAGGTACTCGCAGTCGGTCGGTCCGCCCGCGGCCGACGGCGAGAGATCCTCGTCGCGGCGCTTCGCCATGCCCTCGAATTCCATACGTGGCAGTCGCTCGTGGCTGCAGGTCGAATCACCCGAGCCGAAGGCGTCGAGCTCATCAGCGCACTCGTCGAAGCCGCCGCCCCGTCGCGGCATCGGGCAACCGCGTAGGAGACGGCTTTGCCCAACGTCTGCATCTATCTCAACGGATGCCGTATCGAGCTGATCGAGCTCTCGAGTCGCTGATGCCCGCGAGCGCAGAGCAGCGGCGCGCTCGGAGGTTGCGCGCCCCGTCGCACCCGGCGTGGGCCCGAGGCAGACCCACGCAATACGCCGGCGCGAGGCGATGATCTACGAGCGCGACCCCGACGCAGCGCCGGACGAGGACTTCGAGCCCGGAGAGCTCTCCCATGCCGTCGTCGGGAACGAGGGGCGGATGCTCGACGCCCGCCGCACCCCGGTTCGCGTCACGGACGTGCGGCCCGAGACCGGCCACGTCGTCCTCGAGGTCGCGGCCTTCGAGGACCGGGGAGCGCGCTGGGAGATCGAGCTCGAGCGCCTCGATCGGTTCCAGTTCGC
>JBFFGH010000043.1:0-16225 GCA_041557575.1 Gaiellaceae bacterium | reverse complement strand
CGCGAGATCCTCGAGCGGTACGGCCTCCGGGAGATCGAGGCGTCCGAGCACGACATCCTCCAGGGTGCGGCGCTCGCGGCCGCCGAGCTCCCCGAGCCCGAGGAGGGCCCCGCGCCGCCCGGCGCCTACGCCTGCTGCTGAAGTCCTACGCCGCCTTCGCGAGCACGGGAGCGGCTCCGAGCCGTGCGAAGATCGCCTCGCCCTCGACGAGCGCGTTCGCATCCCCGCAGCGACCTGCTCCCAGAAGGGCATACGCCTGCTCGACGACGCTCCCGTGCGCCAACCAGTGCTCTGCCGCCTCGCGATACAGCGTGGCAGCCTTCTCGAGGCCGCCACCAGCCTCGGCCATAGCCGCCCGCGCTGCGGCACGGGCGCCTGAGCCCCATCCGGAGGCATGCTCGCTCTCGAGGAAGGCGCTCGCCAACTCGAGCCTTCCCGCAGCGGCGGCGATGCGCGCCGGCCAGAGCAGGCAGTACGCACGCCAGGCCGGCGACGCGCGCGTCAGCTCCTCGAGCTCGACGACGTTCGCGAGGCTCCGGGCGCGATCGCCGCTCGCCCACGCGACGAGCGCGTCAATGCTCAGCCCCGGCACGACGACCTGTGGGTCGCCGCTCTCCCTCGCCTGCGGAACGAGCTCGCGCACGAGCTCCGAGGCCTCGACCAGCGAGCCCCGATGCGCGAGGACGTCCGCGACGGTGATCCGGACGAGAACCTCGAGCTGCCCCACGCCCTGTGCCCTCGCCCAGCCCAGAACGACGGCTGCCCCGGCCAGGAGCTCGTCCCACTCCCCGAGGTGGTAGAGCGCCTTGAGGCGCTCTCCCCCCTGCCACATCTCCCCGTCCTTGATGCCCCGGGAGCGCGAGAACTCGATGGCCTCCGCCCACATCGCCAGGCCGTCCGGGATCGACCGGTAGTAGTAGAGCGCCTCGGCGAGGTTGTTCATCGCCACCGCCGTCGACCGCCCGAGCCCGAGCCTGAGCCCGAGGTCCCGAACCTCCCTCGTCATGTCGACGCACTCCGGGTCGCCGGAGTACGCGAGCACGGTCGCGCGAGCCTGAACGAGGTGCATCACGTCCTCGACGCCGAGCTCCCGGGCCAGCCGCAACCCCTTCTCGGCGAAGCCCGACGCCTCGTCGAGTCGCCCCGAGATCGCGGCACGATGCGCGGCGGCGCCGTACGCCGCGACGAGCTCCGGGCCGCGGTCGCGCTCGAGGATGGCGATGGCCTCGTGCCCGAGCTGCCACGACCCGTCCGCGTCCCCGCGCAGCCACGTGGCGCCGGCAAGACCCTGGATCGCCGCGGCTGCCGCCGGAGGGTCGCTCTCGCGGAGCACCGGGATCGCACGGTTGTACGAGTCGATCGCGTCGGCTACCTCACCCCGCTGGATCTGAACGCCCGCGAGCTTGGCGAGCACTGCTGCGTGGGCGACCCCGTCTTCCCGAGACAGCTCGAGTGCCCGACCGTAGTGCGACTCGGCCGCCGCCGTGTCCAGGTGTGCGGCCCGCTCACCCGCGAGCATGAGGAAGCGGACGAGCTCGCGGGCGATCTCCGTCTGGTCCCTGCCGGCCGCACGGGTCAGCTCGAGCGCCTGGGAGTAGTGGTGGACGAGGATCTCGGCATGGTCGGCCACGCGCTCCTCTGCGGTGTGCTCGACCCAGCCCGCCGCGGCGAGGTGCTTCTCGGCTCTCGGTGAGCGCGGGATCTGCTGGTAGGCGACGTCGCGGACGAGCGCGTGCCAGAAGGAGAACTCGTCCTCGCCCTCGATCGAGGACACGCGAACGGGACGGACGAACTCCCGCCTGACGAGCTCGTTCAGGTCCCGGCGAATCTCGCCGCGGTCCCTCTCCTCGATCGCCGCGACCGCGCCGCTCCAGAAGATCCTGCCCACGACCGCGGCGTCGTGGAGGAGGGTCTTGAGCTCCGGCCTGAGGGTGTCGAGCCGGGCGGCCATGAGCGCCTGGACGGTCTCGGGAACCGCGAGCCCCTCGATGTCGCCGCGCTCCAGGAGCATGCGCGCGAACTGCTCGGCGTAGAGCGGGTTCCCGCCGGCCCGCTCCAGGAGCGCGGACTGTGTCTCGGCGGGAAGGACCGTGCGGTCGAGCAGGGCCTGGAGAAGCCGACCCGACTCCTGCGTCGAGAGCGGCGAGAGGGAGATCGTGGTCGCGTTGCGCTTGCCCCCGCCCCAGCTCGGCTGCCGCTCGAAGAGCTCCGGGCGCGCGGTGCAGAGCAGGAAGATCGGCACGGGCGCGCTCCAGTCGAGCAGGTGCTCGAGGAACTCGAGAAGCGCGTCGTCCGCCCAGTGCAGGTCCTCCACCACGAGCACGCACGGCCGCTGCTCGGCCATCGCCTCCAGGAACCGGCGCCAGGCCGTGAACGCCTCCTCCCGCGCCACCGTCGCGCCGACGCCGCCGACGCCGACGAGTGGAGCCAGGCGGGAGTCGAACCAGGCTCGCTCCGCCTCGTCGGCGAAGAGCGCAGCGACGGTCTCGTCGAGCTTCGAGGCGGCGACGTGCTGGTCGTCCGACTCGAGGATCCCCGCCTCCGCCTTGACGATCTCGCCGAGCGCCCAGAACGTGATCCCCTCCCCGTACGGCATGCAGCGCCCATGCCGCCAGGTCACGACCTCGGGCCGGTCGTCGAGCGCGGTCCGGAGCTCCGTGACGAGCCGGCTCTTGCCGATCCCGGGCTCCCCGACGACGGTCACGAGCTGCACCGAGGACTCGCGCTCGGCCCGGAGGAAGGTCTCGTAGAGAAGTGTGCGCTCGAGCTCGCGGCCCACGAAGGGCGTCTGCGTCGCGGCCTCCGGCTGGCCGACAAGGCTGCGGGCGTGCGTCGCCCGCCACACGACGATCGGCTCGGCCTTCCCCTTGGCCGCGATCGGCTCGAGCGGCTCGAAGGTGACGGCGCTCTCGGCCGCTCGCTTCGTGGGGTCGTCCACGACGACGGCGCCGACGGGCGCCGCCGACTGGAGACGGGCCGCCGTGTTCACGACGTCGCCCGTGACGATTCCCTCCCCGCGTTCGGGCCGGGCGCCGAGCGCGACCACGGCCTCTCCCGTCGTCACGGCGGCGCGCACTGCGAGCTCGAGGCCTTCCTCTCGAAGCTCCTCGATCGTCTCCAGGACCCGGAGCCCGGAGCGAACGGCGCGCTCCGCGTCGTCCTCGTGCGCGACCGGGGCGCCGAAGACGGCCATCACCGCGTCACCGATGAACTTCTCGACCGTCCCTCCGAAGCGCTCGATGTCGGCCTTCACCCGCTCGTGGTACGGGCGCAGGGTGGCGCGCACGTCCTCGGGGTCGGCCTGGTCGGAGCGGCTCGTGAAGCCGACGAGGTCGACGAAGAGCACGGACACGACCTTGCGCTCCTCGGCGTGCGGGGCTTCGACGGCTTCGAGCGGCTGCCCGCAGGCGAGGCAGAAGCGGGCGCGCTCGGGGTTCTCCTCTCCGCAGGAGGGGCAGGCGATCACGTGGGGGATCTTCGCAGCGCTCTATCGCGCCGTCTACGCGGCGGGCGGGAGCGGCTCGTCGTCCTCGGCCTCCTCGTCCTCCGCGAGCCGCCGCTGGAGGACGCTGCGGGAGAGGACGCCGATGAGACGGTGGTGCTCGTCGACGACCGGCACGCGCTCGGCGTCCTCGGCCTCGAGGAACCGGAACGCCTCGTCGAGCTGCACGTCGGGGCCGATCGTGTAGTGCGGCGCCTCGGCGATCTCGCCCAGTGCCGTCGTGCCGGGGTCCTTGCCCGTTGCGACGACCTCCCGGACGAGCGTCTTGCGCGTGACGACGCCGACGAGCCGCGCGTCGTCGGTGACGTAGACCGCACGGACCTCGGGCCGCTGCAGCAGCTCGCCCGCGGCCTGCGCGGAGGCGGAGGCCGGGAGCTGCCCCGGCTGCGTCAGCATGGCATCGCGCACGAGGCTCGTCACGGGAAGATCCCCCTCGCCTCGAGCGCACTCGAGACCTCGCGAATCCCCGCGACCAGCGCCCCGGTGCGCAGCGACACGTCGCGCTCGGCGGCGATGTCCCAGACGCGGTCGAAGGCGTCGGAGAGCTTCTCCGCGAGCTTCGCGCGGATCTCCTCGCGCGTCCAGAACAGACGGCCGAGATCCTGCACCCACTCGAAGTAGGACACCGTCACTCCTCCCGCGTTCGTGAGGACGTCCGGGAGGACGGGGATCCCCCGCTCCCAGAGGACTCTGTCGGCCTCGAGCGACGTCGGGCCGTTCGCACCTTCGACGAGCATTCGTGCACGGACACGGGGCGCATTCTCACCCGTGACCTGATCCTCGCGCGCGGCCAGCACGAGGATGTCGCAGTCGAGCTCGAGGAGCTCCTCGTTCGACACGCGCACGCCGGCCGTGCATCCCTCGAGCGATCCATGCTCGACCACGTGCTCGTGCAGCGCCGCGATGTCGAGTCCGTCCGGGTCGTGAATCCCTCCCGACACGTCGGAGACGGCGACGACCGTCGCCCCGCGGTCCACGAGCTCGAGCGCCGCGACCCCGCCGACGTTCCCGAACCCCTGCACCACGCAGCGCTGCTCCGTGAACTCCCAGCCGAGGCGCTCGCAGGCCCTGTGCGTGACCATGACGACGCCCGCGCCGGTGGCCTCGTTCCGGAAGACGGAGCCGCCGATCGAGATCGGCTTGCCCGTGACGATCTCCGGTACCGCGTACCCGCGCTGCATCGAGTACGTGTCCATCATCCACGCCATCGTCTGCTCGTTCGTGGCCATGTCCGGTGCGGGGATGTCCTCCTTCGGCCCGATGACGGGCAGGAGCTCCGACGTGAAGCGACGGGTCAGGCGCTCGAGCTCGGTGCCGGAGAGGCTGCGCGGGTCGCACCGGACGCCGCCCTTGGCGCCGCCGTACGGGAGGCGGAGCAGCGCGCACTTCCACGTCATCCACATCGCGAGTGCCGCGCACTCGCCGAGCGTGACGTCCTCGTCGTAGCGAATGCCGCCCTTCGTCGGCCCGAGGATGCTCGAGTGCTGCACGCGGTACCCGGCGAAGACGACGCGCCGGCCGTCGTCCATGCGGATCGGGATGCTGACGATCGTCGAGCGCTCGGGAAAGCGGAGCCGCTCGGCGATGTCCTCGGGAATGCCTGCGACCGGAACCGCCTCGTCGAACTGGGCCACCGCCATGCGGTAGAGCGGCGTGTCCCACTCGAACTGGGCCTGCACAAGCGCTTCCGGCACGCTGGCCACGGTCGGCGGAGTGTAGCCAGCCTTCCGGCAGCCATACACTCACGCGTCGTGGCCGAACGTGACGCTCGGGCGCTCGCACCGGAAGGGCGTCAGTAGTTCGCCACACCCGAGACCGATGCCGGGGGCGGGACTCGAACCCGCACGCCCCCGAGGGGACACCCGCTTTTAAGGCGGGCGCGTCTCACCCGTTCCGCCACCCCGGCGACCCGAGTCTACGCGGCGACTATTGACCGGGCCCGAGCTGGCTCGGGTCGAAGCGCTCCGGCCCCTGGAACTGGAAGGCGCGGAAGAACGCGCTCACGGCGCCATCGTCGAAGCTCTTGCACGTCGCGAGGTACCCCATCTCGGGATCGCCCTGAGCCACCCAGGCGCCGAGCGCGAACTCGTCGCCCAGGCGGTCGAGCGGAGCCATGATCGTCCCCGTCTTGTGGTCGGAGTAGAACGCGCGCAGCTCATCCACCGTGGCGGCAGGCACGTCCTTTCCGTAGAAGATGAAGACGCCGCCGTGCTCGAGGTTGTGCACGACGCGCGCGAGCTCGATCTCCTCTTCGTAGGCGTTGAAGACGGCAGCTTGACCGTAGTGAGGGCCGCTCGTCGGCGGGTCGGTGTTCCACTCGGGGGAGGTGCCACCGGGATCCGAGACCGAGTGCTGCCCGGACAGCGCCTCCTTCGCGACGAGCGTGCATCCGGCGGCACCGAGGTCGGCGCGGACGGCCTCGGCATCCGGCCCGCTGTCGCCCCCGCGAAGGACGAAGAAGAGAGCTCCGCCGAGGACGAGCGCGGCCAGGAAGCCGACGACGGCCGCGAGGACGCCGCGCCGTGACGGGCCATCTCCGCCACCGGATCGCTGTTTCGGCGCCCGGACACGAGGCTTCTCCGCCATGGCCCGGGAGGGTAGCAGCGCAATGCCCGGTGCCCCGCAAGGGGAAGGTTCCGTCCGAGGCTCGGCCTACCGTTCCTCTGACCGATGGTTGTCGCAGCATTCGTCGTCGGTCTCCTCGTCGGCGCACTTGCCGTCTACGTCGTTGTGCGACCCGCCCTCGACGAGCGCAGGCGCCGAGTGGCGGAGATCGTCGGCCTCGAGCGGGAGCTTGCCGCCGCCCATGCGGAGCTGGCGGTCGAACGCTCGTCGCTCGACGAGCGCATGGCCGCGGCGGTCAAGGCCCTCTCCGCGGAGGCGCTCGACGCCAACAGCGCGCGCTTCCTCGAGCTCGCCGAGATGCGCCTCACGGGCCATGTCCGGCCGCTCAAGGAGTCGCTCGAGCGGATGGATCAGCAGCTCCAGAGCGTGGAGCGGGTGCGCCAGGAGGCGTACGGAGCGCTGTCCGAAGGCGTCCGGCAGCTGCGCACCGACCAGGACAAGCTCCGCGTCACGACCGGCAACCTCGTGACGGCGCTCCGCGCCCCGCACGTCCGCGGACGCTGGGGCGAGATCCAGCTGCGGCGGGTGATCGAGATGGCCGGCATGGTCGAGCACTGCGACTTCGACGAGCAGCAGACGACCGCGGACGCCGAGGGCAACGTGCTCCGCCCGGACGTGATCGTCCATCTCCCCGGCGAGAAGCACGTCGTCGTCGACTCGAAGGTGCCGCTCGTCGCGTACCTCGACGCGTTCGGGGAGGGCGTGAGCGACGACGAGCGCCGCGCGCACCTCGCCGATCACGCGCGGCACGTGCGCGAGCACATCCAGAAGCTCAGCCAGAAGGCGTACTGGCGGCAGCTCCCCGGGACTCCCGAGCTCGTCGTCATGTTCCTCCCGGACGAGACCTTCATGCGCGCAGCGCTCGAGCACGACTCGTCGCTCGAGGAGCTGGCCTGGTCGAACAACGTGATCCCGGCGTCGCCGACGAACCTCATCGGCCTCCTGCGGGCCATGCACTACGGGTGGCAGCAAGAGACGATCGCCGAGAGCGCGCGCGAGGTCTCGGAGCTCGGCCGCGAGCTCTACAAGCGCCTCTCGACGATGGGCACCCACGTCTCGAAGCTCGGACGCTCGCTCGACGGCGCGGTCAAGGCGTACAACGAGACCGTCGGCTCGCTCGAGCGCCAGGTGCTCGTCCAGGCTCGCCGCTTCGAGAAGCACGGGATAACGGGCGTCGAGCCGCCGGAGCTGGCGCCGATCGAGCGCCAGGCTCGCCCGCTCGCGGCTGCGGAGCTCGTGGATCCTGCCAAGCCCGCTATCGAGCCCGGCTCCAGCGCGGCCGACGCCGCCTGAGCGGGAACAGCGAGTGACCCCTAGATCGTTATCCCTGAGGCGCCCCGCTCCGCGGGGCTAACGTTCGACCGGAGGAGACCCGTGAGCGACGTTCGCGACGTGATCATCATCGGCGGCGGCCCGGCCGGGTACACGGCGGCTCTCTACACCGCCCGTGCCAACCTGAGCCCGCTCGTCATCGAGGGCTTCAACTGGGGCGGCCAGCTGATGATCACGAGCGACGTCGAGAACTACCCGGGCTATCCCGACGGCGTGATGGGGCCGACGATGATGACGGACTTCCGCAGCCAGGCCGAGCGGTTCGGGGCGGAGTTCGTCACGGACGACGTCACGAGAGTGGATCTCTCCGAGCGCCCGTTCCGGGTCTACGTCGGCAGCGACGAGCACAAGGCCGACTCGGTCATCGTCGCGACGGGCGCCAGCGCGAGGCAGCTGGGGCTCCCCTCCGAGCAGACGCTCCAGGGCCGTGGGGTCTCGTACTGCGCCACCTGTGACGGAGCCTTCTTCCGCGAGAAGGTGGTCGTCGTCGTGGGCGGCGGAGACTCTGCGATGGAGGAGGCGACGTTCCTCACCCGCTTCGCGAGCAAGGTCTACATCGTCCACCGGCGCGACGAGTTCCGCGCGTCCCCGATCATGGTCGACCGCGCGCGGGCGAACGAGAAGATCGAGCTCGTCCTGAACGCCGTCGTCGACGAGGTGCTCGGCGCCGAAGCGGGCCACATGACGGGTGTGCGCCTCCGCGACACGGTGACCGGCGAGACGCGCGAGATCGACGCGGACGGCCTCTTCGTCGCCGTCGGGCACGACCCGAACACGGCGCTCTTCCTCGACTGGCTCGACCACGACGACCAGGGCTACCTCGTCACGGAGCCCGGCTCGACACGGACGAACATCCCGGGCGTCTTCGCGGCCGGCGACGTCCAGGATCACACGTACCGGCAGGCGATAACCGCGGCCGGGTCCGGGACGATGGCCGCCCTCGACGCCCAGCGCTGGCTCGAGGAGCAGGAGCACCGCGCGGACGTCGCCGCCGCGTCCGCGTAGCGGCGCGTCCAGCCGGCCGTCGTTCCCGCGCGCGAGGGGCACCGGCCAGAGAGCCGTCCTCTTCGCGTCAGTCGCGTACGTCTGGAAGCTGGCTCGCCGGGCACAGGTCCTCGAGCACGCAGTCCTCGCAGCGCGGCCTCCGTGCGTCGCACACCCGGCGTCCGTGCCAGATGAGGAGGTGCGGGAACCGTGCCCAGTCGGGGCGCGGTACGACCTTCTGGAGGTCGCGCTCGATCTTCACCGGGTCGTCCTGGCGCGTGAGGCCGAGGCGCTGCGACAACCGCCGCACGTGGGTGTCGACGACGATCCCCTGCGCGTGCCCGAGCTCCGCGGCGACGACGTTCGCGGTCTTGCGCGCGACACCGGGAAGCCGCACGAGGTCCTCGAGCCGGCGTGGCACCTCCCCGTCGAACTCCTCGAGCAGCATCCGCATCGTCCCGCGAATCGCCTTCGCCTTCTGGCGGAAGAAGCCCGTGGCGTAGATGTCGCGCTCGAGCTCCTCCACGGGGACGGCGAGGTAGTCCTCGGGCGTGCGGTACTTGCGGAAGAGGGCGGGCGTGACGCGGTTGACGTTCACGTCCGTCGTCTGCGCCGAGAGCATCACGGACACGAGGAGCTCGAGGTCGCTCCTGAAGCGGAGGGCAATCTCCGCATCCGCGTGCTCGGAGGCGAGCCGCTCGACGATCGGGGTGATCCGCTCGCGCCGGCGGCCGAGCCCGCGCCGCCGGGCCTCGGAGACGTAGCTACGCGCCACGAAGCCGCTCGTGGCTGCCGAGCCCGGGGCCTGCGCAGAGCAGGTCGAGCACCGGGCACTCGGCGCAGGCGAAGTCGCTCGGCGTCGGCGTGAAGCCACCTTCCCGGATGCCCGCGATCGCCGCGGAGAGCCTCTCGGCGAGCCCCTCCTCGTCCGCTGTCGTGTACGTCATCGAGACGACGTCCTCCGGGCGCTCCAGGAACTGGTACGCGACCTCGACCTCACCGGCTCCGGCCCGCAGGCAGGCGAGCGCGTAGACGAGCCGCTGGAGCTCGTACTCCTCCTCGACGACCCGTGCCGGCTCGGCGCCGCCGAGGACGTTCGACTTGTAGTCGACGACGAGCGCCCGCTTCCCGTCGCTCCAGAGAACGTCGAGGCGTCCGTGGAGCAGGACGCCGTCCTGCTCGAAGGAGAACGGCCGCTCGGGCCGCGCACCCTGCAACGCGGCGACCCGGCGGGCGAGCGACGACGTGCAGTACGCGTCCACGAGGCCGGCGATCCGGTCGAGCTCGTCTCCCGTCACCGACGGGTACCAGTCGCGAACGGTCGCGTCGAGATCGTCCCGCGAAGGCGCGACGGGATCGTCGAGGGCGACCACCTCGAGCAGCCGGTGCACCGCGTCTCCGAGCTCCGTGGCCGCGACCCCGACGTCGTCGCCGACGCCGGTGACCACCGCCCGTGAGGTCGGAGAGAGCCCGAGAACGCGCTCGGCGAAGTACCGGTACGAGCAGCGAGCGTGGAGCGCGAGCGCGCTGTAGGAGAGCCTCCGCACGTCGTGCGTCGGAGGCCCCGGGATCTCCCCGAGCGCCGGAAGCACGAGCCCGAGCTCGACGCGGCCGCCCGGAGCCTCGTCGAAGAGCTGGAGCTGCCCCCGCTCCTCCTGGCCCTCGCCCTCGCCCTCGGCGACGGGCTCGACGGCTCCGCTCGGCTGCGCCTCTTCGCGACGGCGAACGGTGAACAGGAAGCGCGCCTCTCCGCGCTCGAGCTCGAGGGCGTCGCCGCCGGCAGAGACGACCGTGTCGTGCGCATCGAGCCGATCGATCACCCAGCCGATCGGCGTCTGGCGGTCGGCAGTCCGCTCCGGGTCGATCGCGCCCGAGACGACCAGCCGGTCGATCGCCCTCGTCATCGCGACGTAGTAGAGGCGGAGGCGCTCCTTGCGCTCCTGCTCCTCGGCCGCCTCCTTCACCTCCTTCCACGCGAACACGCCCTCGCGCCGGCCGCGCGTCGGGTGCACCGTGCGGAAGCCGAAGCGGCCGTCCGAGAGCGCGACGATCTCGTCCGGGCCTCGCGGGCCCCCCGTGTCGCGGCCCGCGTCAGCGACGATCACGACCTTGAACTCGAGCCCCTTGGCGGCATGGATCGTCAGCAGCCGCACCGCACCCGCTCCCTCCTCCTCCGAGACCGCCTCGAGCTCCTTCGCGCCGACCGCCTCCTGCTCTCGGACGAAGCGCGTGAAGCCGGCGACGTCTGCGCCGCGGACGGCCTCGTACTCGCGTGCGAGCCGGGCGAGCTTGCGGAGATTGGCGAAGCGGCGCGGGCCGTCCCAGCGAGCGAGCACGGCGAGGTCGTAGTCGTGCTCCGCGAGCACCTGCTCGCAGAGCGCCTCGAGGCCGCACCTCGCCGACGCGCGAACGAGCCGCTCGTAGCGCTGGAGGAACGCGCGCAGCAGCCTCTCGTCTCCTTCGGCGAGCCACTCCGGCAGCCCTCGCTCGAGCGCCGTGAAGAGGGGACGGCGAGTCGCATTCCGCCGGATGAGTACGAGCGTGTCGTTCGAGACGCCGACGAACGGGGAGGCGAGCACGGTCGTCAGGGCCACGTCGTCGTAGCGGTTGTGCAGCAGCCTGAGGTACGCGAGGAGATCCACGACCTGCTGCTGCCCGAAGTACCCGCGCCCCGTCGCGCGGTACGTGGGCAGGCCCTCGCGCCGAAGCGCCTCCTCGTACGTCTCCGCATCGGTCCCCGCCGCGAACAGCACGACGATCTCCCCCGGGGTGGCCGCACCGGAGTCGACGAGCTCCCGCACCCGCCCGGCGATCGTCCGCGCCTCCCCGAGACGCCAGTGCTCCTTCGCGTCGGCGTAGCTCGACTTGTCGGTGACGAGCAGCTCCACGGGGTGCCCGAAGACCGGGTCTGCGAACTCGGCCGAGGCCGCGAGCGGCTGGTACTCGTCGCCGAAGGCATCAGCGAAGAGGTAGTTCACGGCCGCCAGCACCTGCGGGCGGGAGCGGTAGTTCTTGGTCAGCGCGAGGAGGTTCGACGACTTCGAGCGTCGCTCGCGGAAGACCTCGACGTCGGCGTGCCGGAACCCGTAGATCGACTGGAACTCGTCGCCGACGGTGAAGACCTCGGTCAGCTCCGGATGGGCGACGAGGTCGATGAGCTCGCACTGGAGCCGGTTCGTGTCCTGGAACTCGTCGACCATGACGAGGCGGAAGCGGAGCTGGATCTCCTCGCGGAGCCGCGGATCGTCCCGCAGGAGGTCGCGCGCGTACAACTGGAGGTCCTCGAAGTCGATCGCCGCCTCCCGCCGCTTCGCGGCGTCGTACTCCTCGGCGAATCTCACGAGCAGCTCCTGGAGCAGATCCCGGTCGAGCGCCGCGAGCTCCTCGAGCGCCGCGCGCTCGACCGCCTTGCGCGCCGTCTCGTACGCAGCGGCTCGCGCTCCGCGGCACTGGAGCGCGGAGAGGTCGATGACCCGCTCCGGCGGCGACTTCTCGGTCGCCACCCGCAGGGCCTCCGCGGCGTTGCCGCGCTGCGTCGGGGTCGCGGAGTCGTCCGCGACGAGCGCCGATGCCTCCTCGCGAAGAGCCGCGACCGCATCGGCGAGGCTCGGCCGCTCTCCGAGCTCGAGGTCGAGCTCGCGGCCGGCCGACCTGAGCGTCTCGTAGACGCCGGTCAGCATCCGCCGGAGGCCGTCGGCCCGATACGTGGCGAGGAGCCGGAGGCGCTCGGGATCCGGGTCCGCGCAGAAGGCCCGCAGGGCACGGTCGAACGCCTCGCCTCGCAGCACCGCCGCGCCCGCATCCTCGAGCTCGCGGAAGCGGGGATCCAGGCCGACCGCGAAGGGATGCGCCTTCAGGAGGCGGTTGCAGAACCCGTGGATCGTCGAGATCCACGCACCGTCGAGCTCGCGCGCGAGATCGTGCCGGCCCCGAGCGACGAGCGCCGCGCGAATCCGCGACCGGAGCTCCCCCGCGGCCTTGCGCGTGTACGTGATGACGAGGATCGAGTCGACGTCGATCCCCCGCTCGCATACGGCACGGACGTAGCGCTCGACGAGCACCGACGTCTTCCCCGTGCCGGCGCCCGCGGACACGAAGACGGCGCCCTCGGCCTCGACGGCGGCGAGCTGCTCGTCGTTCAAGCGCCCGGCGACCTCGACCACCGTCATGCCCTCGCCACCCTGCACATGGGCCAGAGGTCGCACCACGCCGGGCATCCGTCGCCCTTCGGATCGTGTCGCACGTCGCCGCTCCGTATCCGGCGTGCGTTGTCGGCGGCGACGTCGCGGGCAGCCTCGACCAGCTCCCAGAACGCCTCCTCGTCGAGGTAGTCGTCCCTGGCGAAGCCCGGGAGGTCGTCGTGCGCGCTCTTGCGGAGCATCCCCCGCGTCAGCCGCTTGCCGGCGAGCGCCCGGTAGACGCCGCCGAGGGGCTCGAGACCGACGAGATCGCGGAGCGCGAGGACGTAGAGAGGGATCTGGAGACGGAGCTCCCGCTCGATGTCCCGGGCCGAGTGCGCCCCCTTCCCCGACTTGTAGTCCTGCACGATGCCCCGGGCGCTGAACGGGTCGACGTCGATCCGGTCGATCTTCCCCGAGAGCCAGAGGTCGTCGCCGAGCGAGAGCCCTCGCTGAAGCTCGGGGGCCGCGCGCTCCGATCCGAACGAGACCTCGAGCCTCCGAGGCACGAACGCCATCTCGGACTCCGCCTCGTCGCGCACGAATCCCTCCAGGTCGGCCAGCAGGCTGTGTCGCAGCTCGGCCGCCTGGAGATCGGTGAGGTCGAGGCGCACCCCCGACTCGAGCGCGTCGTCGAGGCACCGGCGGGCGAGCACGAGCGCCGCGTCGAGGTTCTCCGGCGTCACGCGCTCGGCATCGAGCTCGCGCGGAAGCATCGCGTAGAACCGGTTCAGGGCCGTGTGCACGACCTGCCCGCGGAGGAGCGCGTCCGGCTCGGCGTCGATCCGCTTGGGGTCGACGACACGCTCCACGAGCCAGGCAGAGCTGCAGTCCGCGAAGCGCTCCAGCTCGGTCGCCGCGAACACGGTCCGGGCGCCGAAGGTCTCGAGGACGGCCGGGTCGCGCAGCACGGTCGGGCGATCGAAGGCCGTGCGCGCCCGCACGAGCCGCCTCGTCCAGTCGTTCGCCTGCGCCAGCCCTGCGGCTCCGTCGGGGTCGTCCACGGAGAGCCGGGCGAGCGCGCGAAGCCTCTCGCGCTCGCTCGGAGCCGCCTCGAGGGGCCACGTGACCGCCGAGAGCCCCTTCCGGCGCGTGGCGAATCCGACATCGTCCGGGTCGAAGAGCGCTCGCACGTCGTCCCAGAACGGGCTGGGGTCGCGCCGCACGCCTTCGTCGTTCGACGCCTCCCGCACGAGGACGAGCCGCTGGAGCGCGCGCGTGCACGCGGTGTAGAAGAGGTAGCGGTCTCGGGCGACCGGGTCCGGGCGCTCGAGCCGGCTTCCGAGCGCGCGGCGGGCGTCGTCGTCGAGGAACGGGGACGGTCGGCCGCGCCGGGGCAGGCTGCCCTCCTCGAGCCCGAGGAGGAACACGACGTCGAACAGGCGCGTCCTCGCGCGCTCGTAGTCGAGAACGGGGACGCGGCCTCTCTCGCTCAGGGGCGGGTGTACGCGTGCCCGCTCGAGCACCGCGACGACGCCCTCGGGCGCCAGCGGGCCCACGCCGGCTCCGACGAGCGCCTCGACCTCGTCGAGCGTGCGCAGAGCCGCCCGGTAGGCACGAGCGTCGAGCCTCGCCTCCACGCCGGTCGGCGGCGAGTCCAGGCCCCACGCGTTCCGCACCATCGTCACGAGGAGCGTCCGCGCCGCGGCCAACGGATCGGGCCCCGCACGCAGCTCGGCGAGAGCCGACAGGCCTGCCCCCCGGAGCCGTTCGCTCTCCTCCTCCACGCGCGCCGGCTCGGAGATCGCGCGGCCGCGCAGCCGACCCTCGACGAAGTCGACCGACCGGCGATCGAGGCCAGAGAACGGGGAGCGCAGGTACGCGAACAGATCCGTCCTCCCTCCGCCGAGCCAGGCGTAGCGGAGCAGCGACAGCAGCGCGGCACCGAGCGTCGAGTCGCCGAGTCGCGCTCCGTGCTCGATGGCGTAAGGGATCTCGAGCTGGGAGAAGACGGCCTCGAGCGAGGCGCGCCAGCGCTCCGGCGAGTCGCAGATCACGGCGATCCGCTCCGCCGGGACGCCGGCCCTCAAGTGCCCGGCGAGCTCGCTTGCCAGCAGCTCGAGCGTCCCACGGGTGCCCGCGCCCTCCAGGAACCGAAGCGAGCCGTCGAGCGACGGCCCGGGCGGGCTGTCGTCCTCGAAGAGCTCCTGCTCGAGGTGGAGGAGCGGCGGCGGTGCGACGCGGGCGAGCCGGGGGAGCTCCTCGATGCTTCCGGCGGCGAGCTGCGAGAGATCCGTGACGGTCCTCTCGAGCGCCGAGAACGCGACGCGTCCCGGCTCGTAGGGGATCGAGACGGTGACGTCCGCGCGCCCGGAGAGCGTCTCGAGAAGCGCCCACTCCGCCGCTGTCAGGTCCTCGAACCCGTACGCGAGCACGGGCTCGCCGCGCCAGGCCTCGAGATCGCTCGTGAGGCGCTCGACCGCGCTGCGCCGGAGCCCTCCCCGGTCGCGCAGCCCGAGCTCGTCGAGCTCGTCTCGGTACGCCCTCGCGATGACCGCGAGATCACCGTCGAGCAGGTCTGGATCGAGCAGGGCCGACTCGACCTCGGCAACCGTTCCGAGCAGCGCCTCGGCGAAGCCGGAGGTCTGCGCGGAGGCTCCGAGGCTCGTCAGGTCGACGCGCGCGATGGCGCGCTTCACGGCGAGAGCGCGCTGCGCGTCCGTCGCGACGGGACGACGGTCGCCGCCGTCCCACGCAACGTGCTCGAACAGGTCGTCGAACGTCCCGATCCTCCCCGCGAGCAGCGCAGGTCGTCGTCGGATCAGATCGCGCTCGACGCGCTCGACGTCACCACGCGTCGGAACGACGAGCCAGGGGTCGCGCTCCAGCACCTCGAGGTAGCGCTCGAGAAGCAGCGCGACCTTGCCGGCATGAGCCGGGCCGAGGACGAGCGAGAGACCCATCGCTGCATCGTAATCCCGTACCTGCAGGCCATTTCGTACGCGCAGAGACGACTCTGCGCAAAGAGCGGGGAACTTGGGCGCGCGGCGACGCCGACGCGGCTATGGGCCGACTGGAGGCGCTCTACGCGGCCGCGGACTTGGGCTTGCGACCGCGGCGTGCGACGGGCTGACCCGGCATTCCGGCGGCACAGTTGTCGCAGAGATCGGCCTGCTTGGAGCCACGGCGTGCATCCGTGTAATTGATCCGCATTAAGGCCCCTCTGCTCTCGTCGACCTCGGCACCGCATTTGTCGCACACGAGGATGGTCTTTCTCGCCACGATTTCTCCTTCTCTTTGCTCGCGAAGACGATCGAACACTACGAAAGCTCACCGACAAATGCAACTGGAGAGATACGTCGCCTTTTCCTGTCGGGATCCGACGAAGTGAGATCCGCGAATGCGAGCCACTGCCGTGATCGAATGCGACGAAACCGGCCAGAGGCTTTCGGAGCAAGTTCGTGTCCTCGCTCTCGCACGACCCCGGCGCACCTGCCGACCCGGCAGTCTCCCGGCACAGTCGTCGCAGAACTCAGCCACCCTGGAGCCTCGACGAGCGTCGTTGAAGTTCAGCCGCATTACGGCGCCCTTTCCGTCGAGAACTTCCTGTCCACAGCTATCGCAAACGAGAATTGTCTTAAGAGCCACGATTTTCACTCCCTTG
>JBFFGH010000042.1:0-16293 GCA_041557575.1 Gaiellaceae bacterium | reverse complement strand
GCCGTCAGAGACCACGCGACCGTCTCTCCGGCTCGCGCGAGCCCGGTGGTGCCCCGCGCCAATCCGAATTCGTCGGCGCATACGACCGGCTCCCGCCTCAACGTCGCCGGGGCCGAGCCCACCTTCCCCCATGCTCCGACCGTGCCGCACGACCGGTACGCGATCCCATGGTCGTCGGCCGCGAGCTCGTCGACCAGCGCGCGCGTCCTCAGCTCGTCTCCGAGAGCCAGTGCGAGCGGGAGTGGTGCGCGAAGTCGCAGGGCGGCCCCCGCCTGCGACCACGCGAGGTCGTCACCGATGAGAAGTCCTTGGACGAGCGGGACGTCCAGTACCCGCCCCCTGAGCGAGACGCGCTCGAGCTTTCCGGTCCCGCTGGAGTAGCCGAGTGCATACGCGATCTCGTCGCCTCGCGGGGACCAGTCGAGCGAGAGCACCGACAGGACCGGGTGTCGGCTGCCCAGGTATCGACCGGCCCCCGTCCTCACGTTGAGCATGAAAAGGCCGCCTGGGTCGATGAACGCCACGAGATCGCTCCGGGGCGACCAGGCGAGCTCCCGCGCTGGCGACTGGTGGACGAGACGCGGACGGCGAGCGTCGACCCGGTAGATCTTTAGGACGGGGTAGCTGGAGAGGCCTGACGGAACCGAGAGTGCGAGCCAGCGGCCGTCCGGCGAGAGCTCGACTTGGCCGAGCACGCCCACATCGGTGACGTGGCGATCACGACCGTCTCGCCTGACGACCACCTCGAACCCCTCCGGGCTCGTCCGGGCGAAGGCCAGCGCGCCGTTGCGGGAGAAGGACGGGCTCCGGCCCCCGCGTACGAGCAGACGGCTCTTCTCGCCGCCCGCGCGGACCACCCGAATACCGGCAGACGTGACGTAGGCGATGCTCCGCGAGTCGGGAGCCCAGGCCGGGTCACGAGCTGATGGAGCGAGCCGTCGCTGGCCCCGTCCGTCCGGCCGCATCACCCAGAGCGCGCCCGAGCGCGAGAAGGCGATAAGTGCGCCGTCGGGCGACGGAACCGGCTTGGTCGACTGCTCGGGAGCAAACGTGAGCTGCGCAAGGCCTTTCCCACTCGGTAGCGCCGAGTAGAGCTGCCAGTCGTACGCGCCCCTCTCGTAGACGGTCGCAGCGGAGAAGACGATTCGCGTCGATCCCGCCTCTGAAGTTGCCGAGCTGGCCGAGGGAGAGGCAACGGCGCAAGTCGCGAGCGCGACAAGGACGGCCGCGCGCATCAGCGGAGCGGGAGCCGGTCGAAGGGGACGAGGTGGAGTCGGGTGCCGTCCGCGTACACGAGGCCCGCGTCCATGAAGCGCGCGGTGCTACCGCGCGCGACCACAGCGTCCGCGCCGTCCGCGAGGCGAAGCACGTGGACCTCGCCGTCGAGGACGTAGCTGACGAGGCCTCGGGCGGCGTCTTCGAGCGTGAGGCGGGGCAGTTCGAAGCAACGGGGGGCGCCTCCGCAGAGCGTGCCGCTCGAGACGTCGGGAAGTGGCCAGGTGTGGACGAGATTCCCGCTGCCGGAGTCGTAGTGGCGGAGCTCGCCACGACGGAGCAGGACCAGGTCGGAGCCGGCGAGCTGGGCAGCCAGCGGTGACAACGGAACCGAGAGGAGCTCAGCGCCCGCTTCGTCGAGGAGGACCGTCTCGTTGTCCCCGTACACGACGAGCCGGCCGCCGTCGACGTCGACCGGGACGAACGGGCCGGGCGAGGACCCGAGCTCCGGACAGGGGCAGCCGTGGGGTCCGACTCTCAGGAGCCTCTGCTCCGTCGTGACGATCCGGTACGCCGGGTCGTTCACCGATATCTCGTGCCACGAGCTGAAGACGAGCAGCGATCCCGATCCCGTCGCGTGGCCGATCGCGCTGCTCCACGCCCCGCCCATCGCTCCGTAGGCTTGGCCGAGGGTGAAGTGCCGGAGCCCGGAGCCGAGCGCGGCGCCTCCGAGCCATATCGTCTGGCCCAAGTTCCCCGCTCGCTCCGCCCAGACGACCCTGTCCTCCGAGAGAGCGAGGCTGTAGATCCAGAGCGCGACGTAGTTGCCTCCGCCCGTGCAGCGCGGAGACATCGACGCAATGGGCTCGGGCTGGAGCACCTCGCGGCGCGCCGGTCTCCAGACGAAGACGTGCCCGCAGGCTGCGAATGCGACCCCGTCTCCGTCGGCGGCGAGCCGCGTGACGGGCGACGGCAGGACGAGCTCGTTGGATGCCGGGGTGAAGCGTGGAGCGGCGTCTCGGTAGCGCAGACCGGCCGGCGGTCTCGTCCAGACGACCCCGGAGATGTGGCCGCCGTAGTCTCCTCCGGCATCGACCACGGTCCGAACTCGGCCCGACAGCGTCACGACGAGGAGGTCGCCGGTGACGGCGTCCTTCGAGGGGTCGCCGGTACGTTCGACGAATGCAAGCGCGAGCCCGTCCGGCGACCACGCGAGCGCGCTGCCCGTGCGGGGCGTCAGACGCGTGATGCGACCGCCCCGGACGTCGAGGACGTGGATGCCCTCCGAATTCGAGATCGCGAGGCGACGGCTGTCCGGGGACCACGTCAGTCCGCCGAAGACGCCGCGGAACGTACGGACGATCGGGGTCCCGACCTTCGAGATCGTGAGCTCCGTGCCCGCGCTACGCGCTACCCACCGTCCATCCGGCGAGATGCCCGGCTCGGGGACCCAGGACGGCGCCCGGGCGACGATTCGGTCCTGTGTGCCGTCCGCGCCTATCACGTGCCAGTCACCGCTGCGGTACGCGATCCGCTTGGAGTCGGGCGACCACGTCGCGACGGGAGGCGGCTCGATGTACGACTTCGGTACGTTCCGAGCCACGGCTACTCGACGACGACCGTCGGCGCGAGCGACGTAGAGCGTCGTCTCGCGTGCGAGGTAGTGGTCGTCCCAGAACAGGACCCTGCGCCCGTCCGGCGAGGGCTGCGGTGTGTAGAAGCCGCACCAGACACCGGGACGGCGGCGGCAGGCGGGGGCGGGGCCGAAGGTCAGCTGGGCGGTGGCCTGCCGGCGCGAGGGATCGGCCGCGTGGATCTGCGCAGGACCGGACCAGTCGCTCGAGTAGAGGATCCGCGACGACGCGGCCGCTGGCGAGGCGTGCGACGGTGAGCCCACCGTGAGGCCGGCGAGGAGCAGCGGGATCAGGAGCAGCCGGCGCATCAGCGGAGCGGGAGCCGGTCGAAGGGAACGAGCTCCAGGCGTCCGCCATCGGCGACCACGAGCCCCGCATCGGTGAACCGCGCCAGCGATCCCGCGGCGACCGACGCCTCTGCGCCGTCCGAGAGCCGAAGGAGGCGGACCTGCCCGTCGAGGACGTACGCGACGAGTCCCTGGGCGGCATCCTGGAGAACGAGTCGCGCCCGGTGTTCGTACCAGCACCGATGCCCGTTCGGAGACGAGCACTCCCGGCCGGTGCTCACGTCGGGGAGAGGCCAGGTGTGGAGAAGCTCTCCCGTCGACGCGTCGTGGTGACGCAGTTCGCCTTGGCGCACCAGGACGAGATCGCGTCCGAAGAGCTGCGCGGCCATGGGCGAGACCGCCAGGGTGAGAAGACGCGCACCGTCGGCGTCGAGGAGCCACGTCTCGTTGTCGCCTGCTGCGACTACGTGGTCGCGGTCGACGTCGAGCGGGACGAGCGGGCCGGGGCTGGAGGCGATCACGGGGCAAGGACACCCCGCAGCGGGCACGCGGCGGATGTCCTGGCGCGTGGTCACACCTCTATTGGTGTCGGGAGGCGGCGCGAAGTCCTCGCGCCAGGACGAGAAGACGAGGAGGTCGCCAGAGCCCTGCGGCTCGCCGACGACGTCACCGTATGCCGGTCCGTTCGTCGAGTACCCACTTTCCAGAACGGTCGAGCGCTGCGGGACCGAAGCCGTCCACGAGGTCAACGACCACCCTCGGCTGATCCCGCCCTGCACTGCCCCCGTCACCACGCGATCGCCGGCGAGCGCGAGGCCGTAGACATGGTACGAGGTGTAGTAGGCGCTGCTCGCGCAGGCGGGGGAGAGCGACGAGGACGGTTCCGCCTGGAAGACCTCACGCTCCGCCGGTGCCCAGACGAACACGTGCCCGCACGAGCTGTAGGCGACGCGGTCGCCGTCGGTTGCGATCCGGTCGATCGGCCAGCGAGACTGGAGGCTGTCGGGGCCGGTGATCGCGAGCGTCCGCGTGCTGGGCTTCCTGTACCGGGTGCCCGCCGCAGGCGTGTTCCAGACGGGTGTCCCGATCGAGCCCCCGAAGTCGTCGATCGCGGCCACGAGTGTGCGCGACCGGCCGCTCAGCGAGGCGACTCGGAGATCACCGACGAACCGGTCTGCCACGCGGGGCGCCCGGGACGAGAGGTAGGCGATCGATCTCCCGTCTGGCGACCAGGACAGCCTGGATCCGACCTCGGCGAGGAGCACGCGGGCACGACCCTTGGGCGCTTCTGCGAGCTCGATCCCTCGTGACGAGGCGAAGGCGAGCCTTCGGCTGTCCGGAGACCATGCGAGCTCGTAGGAAGAGTCCCCCGAGAGAGTCCTGACCCGATACCTCGGTGCCTCGGCCATCCTGACGCCGGTCTCGTCCGCGAACGCGAGGAATCGCCCATCCGGCGACCAGGCGAGCTCGTGTGCCTCCGCGTCGAGGTTCCGCCGCCGGCTCCCGTCGGGGGAGACCAGCGCGACTCCATGCGACCCGCGGCTTTCGGTGATCGCGATCCACCGTCCGTCCGGCGACCAGGCGTACTCGACGGCCCGGGGATCCCGCCCGCGAGCGACGACGAGCCGCTTCCCGTCCTGCAAGCGCACGAGGTCGCTCGCGCCGTCGTCGCGAGGGTGGATGAAAGTGATCGCATGACCGTCGGGAGACCAGGCGGGCCAGCGGTCACCCGGCACCGACGTTCGCACGCGGCTGTCACCGGCACCGTTCGCCCGGACGACGTGGATCCCGTCTTCGCCGCGATACGCGACACGCCGAGAGTCCGGCGACCACGCCGCGAACGGCACGCCCCATCCGTCCCGCGGGAGCTGCGCGAGCCTGCGGGGTGAGCGGCCGTCTGCGCGAGCGACGTAGAGGTTCCAGTACATGGGGCCCTGCTCGACGTAGTCGGTGAACAGAAGCCGTGTCCGGTCGGGGGACGGAATCGGGTTGTCGTAGCCGCACGGCGCCCCTTCCGGACAGACGGACGGCCGTCCGAAGGTGACCTGGCCGACCGCTCCTGGCTTCGCCGGGTCGACGGCGTAGATCTGACCGGAGCCCGACCAGTCGCTCGAGTAGAGGATCCGCGTGGCGGCAGGCGCGGCGCTCTCGGCGACGAGATGGGCGACTGCGTCGGTCCGCCCCGCCCCTGCCAGGGCTGTGGCGACGAGGACGACGCTGGTCAGCAGCCACGCTTTCGTATGCACGTGGATCCCTCCGAACCCGTCTGCTCGGCGCGAAGCATAAACGAAGCACACTTCATGTATTCGAGGACTCTCCCCGAACTCCGACGGGAGGGGTGTACCCCCGCCCCTGGGCAGGCTGTGACCCCTGGTCGTTGTGACGGCAGCCGGGGATCACGGATCACGATCGTGATGCGCTCGAGCTGCGCCTGGGCTACGAGGACGCGGTCGGACGGGTCGCGACGACGGAGCGGTAGCTCGCCCACCCGAGGCCGTGCTCCACCGTGACCGGAAGCGCGGTGAAGCGCTTCTCCCGTAGCTGGGCGACGAGATCCTTCGACACGCGGAGCTTCCCGAGCGCGATCTCGATGCCCACCTCCCACGTGGAGGCGGCGCTCACCAGCACGGGGTTGCGAGGGTGCTCGGTCGTGGAGCGTGCTTCGGCCTTCAGCGAGCCTGGGGCCTCGAGCGCCAAGAGAAGAGCGTGCGGGTCGAGGAGCAGCCTCACTCCTCGTCGTCCGTCAGCGGCCAGATGCCGCCTTCGAACTCCTCGAGCAGGCCCGGAGAGCTCGTCGAAGTCGTTCCCGATCCAGACGCGGCGAGAAGCGCTACTGGCCGCTTCGGCCACGTACTCCGGCGGCGAGCGCGATGCCGACGAGCGTCGCGGCAGCGGCTGCCGCGCCCAGCAGGTCGAGCGTGAGGCTCTCCGCCCTGACGGCATCCACGAGTGCGAGCAGGGCGGCTCCAACGAGGAGGGCCGCGATCACGAGCAGGGCGACGAAGGCGCCGTGCCGGAGCCCGTCCCCGGGATCGCCGAGCACGCGATCTCGCTCCTCGAGCGACCAGTGGGCGAGCTCCGCCGTCAGGACGAGCCCTGCCGCGATCACGGGCGCGGAGACGTCCAGCGCGGTGTCGTCGATCGCGAGCTGCGCCGCGTACAGGCCCCCGGCGAGGGCGATCGCGCCGGGAACGAGGAACGACCAGCCCAGCACGAGCGCTGCGATCAGCGCGACCACGGCGACCGTCGCAACGCGAACGCCGGTGCTCTGGAGCGTCCCGCTCGCGCGGGCGACGGGGACCGCCGCCACGGCGCCCAGGCAGGCAACCGCGCCGAGCGCCGTCGCTAGACGCGTGCCGTTCTCGCGTAGCGCCTGTACGTCCTCACCTCCTCCAGGGCCGGCTCGAGAGCGCCGCCGCTCCAGCGGCCGATCCCGATCCCCTGCCTCTCGAGCCTCGCGCGGAGAGTCTCTCGGTGCAGCACCCAGAGGCGGTGCGCGAGCGGCTCGACCCCGCTCGTGCCCGACTCGACGAGCGGCACGGGATCGACCTCCACGACCGCAACGTCGAACCTCCGGGCACGGAGGTTCTCGAGCGCCGATACGAACCGGGGATCGAGCAGGGGGGTCAGTCCGACGACGAGCGCCTTCGGGGGGAGGATGCGCCCGGGGATGCGGCTCACGTCCGCCCAGGTGTACGTGGGCTCGACACCTGTCTCGAGCATCGTCTCGATCAGCCGGTAGCGCTGTGCGACGCCCATGCCGGGCTGCAGCCAGCGGAGCGTCCCGCCGAAGCTCACGAGCCCGACGCGATCCCGTCGCGCCAGGTAGCGGGCCGCGATCACCGCGGCGCCGCGCACGGCGTCCTCGAGCACGCTTCGACCGCCCTTCCGGGCGTCCACGAAGCTGTCGAGCAGGAGGACGACGTCCGTGTTGCGCTCCGGGTGCCGCTCGTTCACGACGAGTGTCTGGCGTCTGGCGGACGCGCGCCAGTTGACGGCGCGGACCCGGTCTCCCGGGACGAAGTCGCGTATGTCCGAGTACTCGATGCCCTCGCCCTTCACGCGGGCGACCTCGCTGCCGGCGAACGCCTGGGTCTCGACCGCGCCGAGGACGCGATGGAGCGAGAGCTCGCTGGGGTACGCCTTCAGCCGGTGGCGGCCCCTGTGCCGCTCCGCCCAGACGACGAGCCTAAACGGGTCGCGTGCCCTGACCTCGACGTCCCCGAGGTCGAAGACGCCCCACCGGGTGGCCCGGATCGTGAGGGGGATCTCCCGCTCGGCGCCGCCCTCGAGACGGAGCGCGCGCGCTGCGCCACCGTCGACGCTCTCCACCCCCGGAGGGAGGTCGAGCAGCAGCTCGACGCGATCGGCGTACTCCGCCGCACGGACCCGTGCCGTCCCGTGGACGTCGGCACCCTCGACCGTCCGCTCCTCGTCGAAGACGACCTCCACCGACACGCCCGGGTTGCGCGCGGCTCGGGTGCCGACGACGAGGAGGAGCGCGAACGGGGCAGCGAGGATCGCGACCTCCGGCCGGCGGAGCGCCAGCGCACCGACGAGCCCGAGCGCGGCGAGCACCGCATGGCTCTCGATGCGGGGGCTTCCCGAGCGCGTCACCGGCCGGGCGCGGCGTCGGCGTCCTCGGCGCGCGGGGTCGGCACGCGATCGAGCACCTCGCGGACGACGTCCTCCGCCGAGACGCGCTGCACCCAGAGCTCGGGTCGGAGGACGAGACGGTGCGCCAGGGCGGGCACGGCGACGGCCTTCACGTCGTCCGGGAGCACGAAGTCCCTGCCGGCGAGCGTCGCCCGGCAGCGCGCCAGCTTGAGGAGCGCAAGGCTGCCGCGGGGGCTCGCGCCCACCGCCGAGCTCTGCGAGTCACGGGTCCCGACGACGAGGTCGACGCAGTACTCCTGCACGCTGGGCGCGACGTAGACGCTCTCCACCGCCTTCTGCATGTCGAGCAGCGTCTGCCGGTCGACCACGGGCTCGAGCTCGACCTCGTCCGTCTCGCGCTCGATCCGACGCCCGAGGATCTCCACCTCGTGCTCGCGGCTCGGGTAGCCGAAGGCCGTCCGCAGGAGGAAGCGGTCGAGCTGCGCCTCGGGCAGCGGGTACGTCCCCTCGTACTCGATCGGGTTCTGGGTGGCGATGACGAGGAACGGCGGCTCGAGCGGGCGCGTGTCGCCCTCGATGGTCACCTGGCGCTCCTGCATCGCCTCGAGGAGCGCCGCCTGCGTCTTCGGCGGTGCCCGGTTGATCTCGTCGCCGAGGAGGAGGTTGGCGAAGATCGGCCCGGGCCGGAACTCGAAGTCGGCATCGCGCTGGTTCCAGATCGACGAGCCGGTGACGTCGGACGGCATGAGGTCGGGGGTGAACTGGATGCGCGCGAAGCGCATGCTCAGCACCTGGGCGAACGAGCGCGCGGCGAGCGTCTTCGCCAGCCCCGGGAAGTCCTCGAGCAGGACGTGGCCGTTCCCGAGGAAGCCGAGGAGGACGAGCTCGAGCTCGTCCCGCTTCCCGACGACCGCCTTCTCGACCTCGTCGAGCACGCCGTTCGCGAGCGCGGAGACGCGCGTGAGCTCCATGCCTAGACCGCCTCCAGGGAGTCGATGACGCGTGCGAGAGCCTCCGGCGTGATGCCCCGGGCCTGCCGGTCGCCGGGTGGAGGCCGGTCGGGGCGGACGAGCTCCCATGTCTCGTCGCCGAGGATGCGCCGCGCTGCCTCGGGGTCGGCGTCGAGGTCGAGCCGGCGCCGCGTCGCGAGGAGGCCCGCGGCGACGGAGCGGATCCGCGGACGGAGCCGGTAGTGGAGGTCGAACGAGCCCGCGACTCCGAGCGCGAGCTCGTCCTCCATGCGCGCGAGCGTCGGGGGAGGCTTGCGCCGCTGCGAGCCCGGCCCGCGGCTCCGGCGGAGCGGACGTGCAGGCGGATACGCGCGTCGCAGGGCGAGCAGCGCTACCAGGAGCGCGACGGCGCAGAGGACGAGCGCGTAGATGCGGACGACGAGCGGCAGCCGCCCCGGGACGATCGCGATCGTGACCAGGAGGGCGAGCGTGGGGAGGGCGAGCGCCCGCGTGGCGGCCCAGACGTCGCGTCTCATCAGGCGGCTCCTCCCGCGGCGACCTCGACCCTCGGCGGCGCCTCTCGCGCCTCGCGCGCCCGGCGGAGCTCGTCGCGCAGCTGCTCGAGCGCTCCGATCGCCTCGTCCTTCATCGCGTGGTCGACGGCGTGCTGGGAGACCCGCGCCCGCTCGAAGAGCTCCGTGAGCCGCCTGCCGGACGTCTCGGAGACGTCGAGGGAGCGGAGGAACCGGGCGAGGTACTCCTCCTCCGTCTCTGCCCGGTCACGAGGGACGCCGTTCGCGGAGAGCACGCGCTCGAGCTTGACATAGGCGGCGATGACGGCGCGCCTCGGGTCGGACTCCGCACGGAGGTCGTCGAGCGTCTCGTCGAGCACCGCGGAGACCTCTTCGACGAGCGAGTCCCGTCTCGCCACGCGACGGCGCGCCCGCCGCTCCGAGATGATCCATGCGGCGACGGCCGCCGCGACGAGCGCGAGGACGGCCGCGATCGTGATCCACGAGAGGCTGGGCTCGTAGGTCGTGCCCGTCGCGTCCGGCGTGGTGCCGGCCGGAGCGTTCGTGCGTTCGTCGGGCGGGAGCACGTCCTCCATTGACGGGCCCGTCGGGCGCAGCTTCCAGCTGCCGCGCCAGTACGCGTACGCGGTGAACGCGAAGACGAAGAGGATCCAGCCGACGAGCGAGGTTCGCCGGTAGCGGCCCGACGCGATCTCCCGGCTTATCTCCCTGCGCAGCGTGAGCCCGTAGGCGAAGAGGATCCCTCCCGCGACGACGCCGAGGAGCCCGAGCGTGAGGATCGCGTCGAGGAACGTCGACGCTGGAGGTCGGGTTCGCCCGGTTCCGCCGGATGTGGAGCCCGTCGCGGCGACGGCGACGACGGCGAGCAGGCCGAGCACGACGAGCGCCGGCACGAGCGCGCGGGCGGCGCTACGGCGCATGGCGCTCCCCCGCTGCGCGGTCGGTGCGGGGAGGATCGGCATCGGGCGCACGAAGCCGACCGCGCGGCGGCTGTAGCCTCCGCGCCGTGAGTCCCGCACGCGCGCCGATCGACGAGCGCTGGCCCAGACCGTCGGTGATGGGGGTCGTCAACGTCACGCCCGACAGTTTCTCCGATGGAGGCCTGTACATGGATGCGGGTGCCGCGATCGCCCATGCCAGACGCCTCGTGAGCGAGGGCGCGGTGCTCGTCGACGTCGGAGGAGAGTCCACGCGGCCCGGCGCGGCGCCCGTCACCGCGGACGAGGAGCTCGCGCGCGTCGAGCCCGTCCTCGAGGGCCTCGCGGGCGTCCCGGTGTCGATCGACACGTCGAAGGCCCGGGTTGCGGAGCGGGCGCTCGAGCTCGGCGCGGAGCTCGTCAACGACGTCACGGCGCTTCGCGGGGAGCCGGAGCTCGCCGGCGTCGTCGCCGGGCACGGCGCGTACCTCTGCCTCATGCACATGCAGGGCGAGCCCCGGACGATGCAGGTCGCCCCCCGGTACGACGACGTCGTGTCGGACGTGCTCGGGTTCCTCGAGGAGCGCGTCGAGCACGCCGTCTCGGCGGGCATCCCCGAGGACCGGATCTGCGTCGATCCGGGGATCGGGTTCGGAAAGACGCCGGACCAGAACCTGGAGCTCGTCCGGCGACTGGGCGAGATCGCCTCGTTGGGAAGACCGGTGGTTGTCGGCTTCTCGCGCAAGAGCACGCTGGGGAAGATCCTGGGCGACCCCGAGGCCAGGACGGGCTCGGCCGCGGCCTCGATCGGCGCCGCGGTCGCGGCCTTCCAGCACGGAGCCTGGATGATCCGCGCGCACGACGTCCGGGAGACGGTCGAGGCCCTGGCGGTTGCCTCTGCCGTCGAGCGTGGGAAGATCGCCCCATGACGATCGAGCTGCGCGGCCTCGTCGTGTTCGGGCACCACGGCTACCTCGAGGAGGAGCGCGTGCTCGGCCAGCGGTTCCTGGTCGATCTGCGCGTCGACGTGCGCGGAGACGCGACCCAGACCGACGACATCTACGACACCGTCGACTACCGGCGCCTGGCGGCGCTCGTGAGGGAGGTGTTCGGAGGGCCCGAGCGGCACCTGCTCGAGGGCCTCGCCGGGGCGGTCGCGGACGGGATCCTCGAGCGGTTCCCCTCGGTCGAGCGGGCACGCGTGCGGGTGCGCAAGCCCGACGTCGTGCTCGATCCCCCGGTCGAGTTCGCCGCCGTCATCGTCGAGCGCGTGCGCTAGGTGGCACGAGCCTACGTCGGTCTCGGGGCGAATCTCGGCGATCGTGAGGCGACGCTGCTTCGCGCTGTCGACCTTCTCGGAGAGGTCGAGGGAGTCAGGGTCGTCGGCGTCTCCGCGCTTCGCGAGACGGACCCCGTGGGAGTGCTCGATCAGCCCCGCTTCCTGAACGGTGCCGCTGCCGTCGAGACCGAGCTGACGCCGCGAGAGCTCCTCGACGCCCTCCTCGGGGTCGAACGGAGTCTCGGCCGCGTGCGGGACGGCGAGCGCTGGGGGCCGCGAACCGTGGACCTCGACCTTCTCGTCTTCGGCGACGTCGTCGTCGACGAGCCCGGGCTGCGCGTTCCGCACCCACGGCTGCACGAGCGGAGGTTCGCGCTCGAGCCTCTCTCGGACCTCGATCCGACGCTCGAGATCCCCGGTCGCGGCACGGTATCCGCGCTCCTCTCGGCGCTAGACTGAGCGCGATGTCGCACCTCGACGACCTCGACGAGTACGAGGCGGAGCTCGAGCTCACGCTCAAGCGGGAGTACTCGGCCGTCTTCTCCCTCTTCCGCTACTGCGTCCTCACGCAGGACGCGACGTACCTCTGCAACAAGCTCGACCTGCAGGCCCTTCCGCAGGCCAGCTACCCCTTCTTCCACCTCCGCATGGAGGACGTCTGGGTCTGGGACAAGAACCGGCCGAGCCGGATCATCCCGCGCGCCGAGGTGTACACGTCGGGGGACGTCACGGTCGAGGAGCTCCGCGGGGAGGGCGAGGAGCCGCGCCTCACCGCCGAGGCGCTCGCCGAGCGGATCGGCCAGCCCTTCCCGGGCGACGACGACGTCTGACGGCGCCTAGCGGCGCGGTCGCCTTCGCTTCCGCTCGCGCTCGGCGAGCCACTGCTCGAAGCGCCCCCGGGGCGAGACGAGGTAGTCGCTCAGGCTCGCATCGAAGCCCGCGACCTCGTCCCGGAGCTGAAAGAGCCGGTACTCGACCACGCGCGACGGCTCGCACTCGTGCTCGTCCGCCTCGGCCACGTGCACCGAGGCGCCGCACTCGTCGCACGGCATGTGGTGGGAGGCGAAGAAGGTGGGCATGCTCGCTCGGCGGCGACTCGTATTCGCCGTCACGGGCGTCGACCCTGCCTCGGGGCTAGGCGTGAGCGGGCTCGGAGACGGCCCCGAGCTGGACGAGCATCCCGAGCCGGTCCCAGGACCTCCACTCCTCCACGACGCGGTCACCCTCGATCCTGGAGATGGTGATGCCGGCGACCGTGACCTGCTTCCCCGTGGGCGCGAGCCCCTCGAGCTCGCCCGCATGCGTGCCGCGGAGCGTCCATCGCGACGTCACCGTCCCGCCCTCGGCGGTCTGGTGCTCCACCGTCACGCGCCCGTCCGGGAACGCCTGGACGAGCCGCTCGAGGCTGGCTCGGTGGCCCGTGAGCCCCGGCTGCGACTCGGCTTCCCCGAGATCGTGCCCCACGAAGGTCGGGGAGAGGTGTCGGTCGAGCACGTGCCAGTTGTCCTTCCACGGCTCTTCGATCACCCACCGTGCGACGAGCTTGACGTCGGCCGGCGAGTGGGCCGAGCGGCGGCGGTTGCGCAACGCGATCGCCGCGAGAGTCCCGCCCGCGGCGGCGCCCGCCGCGACGAGGCCGATGACCGGACCTCTCAGGTCGTCGTTGCGACCGCGTGACATGCGCGCCGACTCTACTCCCTCTCGAGGATGGCGTGCTGCGCGGGCCCGGCTCTGATTCACTAGCTCCTCCATGCTGCTCGCCGTCGACGTCGGGAACACCCAGACCGCCCTCGGCCTCTTCGAGGGCGAGGGCCTCACGGAGCACTGGCGCCTCGCCACCGAGAGGTCGTCGACGGCGGACGAGCTCGGCGTCCTCCTCGGGGGGCTCCTCGACTTCGACGACGTGGACGGCATCTGCCTGGCCTCGACGGTGCCGGTCCTCGTCCGCGAGTGGAGCGCGCTCGCCTCGAAGTGGGCCGATGCGGCCGTCCTCGTCGTCGGGCCGGGCGTCAAGACGGGCATTCCCATTCGCTACGACGACCCCCGCGAGGTCGGGGCCGACCGCATCGCGAACTCGCTCGCGGCCCGAGCCCGATACGGCGCCCCCGTGATCGTCGTCGACTTCGGGACGTCCACGAACTTCGACGTCGTCTCGGCCGACGGCGAGTACGTCGGCGGCGTGATCGCCCCCGGGATCGAGATCTCGATGGAGGCGCTCTTCGCACGCGCCGCTCGCCTCGTGAAGGTCGACTACGCCCCGCCGCCGTCGGTCATCGGGAAGACGACCGTCGCCGGCCTGCAGTCCGGCCTCGTCTACGGGTTCGCGGGGCAGGTCGACGGCATCGTCGGCCGCATCCGCGAGGAGCTCGGGGCCGAGGCCCGCGCCGTCGCGACCGGAGGGCTCGCCGACCTCGTCTCGCCTCACTCCCGCACGATCGAGCGCGTGGATCCGTTCCTCACGCTCGAGGGGCTGCGCATCGTGTGGGACCTCAACCAGTGATCCCGGGCGGCCCCGCCGGCGAGGGGGGCCTGCGTCCTACGGTGTCTCAGCCGCCGCCGTAGATCGAGACGGGTAGCTCGAGCGTCTGGGCCTCGGCGCTCGGAGTCTCGCTCTCGAGCCGCTCGAGGAGCTCGAGCGCCCCCGGCGCCGCTTCCAGGAGCCGACGCTCGACCTCCTCGATCGAGTCGAGCTGGAGGAGCTCCTGCTTGAACGCCTTCGGGAAGCGCCCTCGGCCGAGGTACCAGCCGTAGAACTTCTTGAGAAACCCGGTCGCCCGCCGCTCGCCGAGCTCCCGCACGGTCTCGCGCATGAAGAGCACGAGCTCGGCGGTGACCTCCTCGCGTCCGGGCGTGCGGGCGTCCCCGTCCACGATCTCCCGCAGTGCCCACGGGTTGCCCTGCGCGCCCCTCCCGACCATGACCGCGGCGGCGCCGGTCGTGGCGAGCACGGCCAGCGCACGTTCCCGGCTCGTGACGTCGCCGGATGCGACCACGGGCACGTCCACGAGGGACGCGAGCTCCGCGGTGAGGGAGTGGTCCGCGGTGCCCGTGTACATCTGCTCGGCCGAGCGGGGATGCAGCGTCAGAGACGCGGCGCCCGCCTCCACGAGCCGCGGCCCGAGCTCGAGGCACGAGCGTGAGCCGTTCCGCACTCCTCGACGGAGCTTCACCGTCACGGGGATGTCCACGGCGTCCGCGATCGCCTCGACGATCTCGCACGCACGATCCCGATCCTCGAGCAGGTGCGCTCCCGCTCCGGTGCGCGTGACCTTCTTGACCGGGCATCCGTAGTTGACGTCGACGATGTCCGCGCCGACGGCCTCGACCATCCGCGCTGCGTCACCCATCGCGCCGGGGTCGGAGCCGAAGAGCTGGATGGCGAGCGGATGCTCGTCCGTGGCGACGCGGAGGTAGCCGAGGGTCTTCTCGTTGCGGTGCTCGATCCCGGCACAGCTGACCATCTCCGAGCACACGAGACCGGCGCCGTAGCGCCGCCCCTGGCGCCGAAAGGCCTGCACGCTGACGCCGGCCATGGGCGCGAGGACGACCCGTGTCGGCACCTCGACCGGGCCGATGCTCCACGGCTCCCGGAGGTCGATCATGAGTGGAATCGTACTGACGGCCTGTTTGACGGTCGGCCAACGCCGCCGCTACCATTCCCGACCGTCGTCGGGGCAGCCGTGGCCCCGCACTTCCGTCTCTGGAGGCGTTTCGTGAAGGATGTGATCCTCACTCCCGAGGGCTACGAGCAGCTGAAGGCCGAGCTGGACCTGCTCCGCGGGGAGAAGCGTCGCGAGATCGCGGATCGCATCGCGGCAGCGCGCGAGTTCGGCGAGATCGCCGAGAACGCCGAGTACGACGACGCGAAGAACGAGCAGATGATGCTCGAGCACCGCATCGCGCAGCTCGAGGACCGCCTCGCGAACGCTCAGCTGATCGACAAGAAGAAGGTCGACACGAGCGTCGTCTCGATCGGCTCCGTCGTGCGGCTTCGCGACGTCGACGCGAAGCAGAGCGTCGAGTACTTCATCGTCGGCTCCGCCGAGGCGAACCCTGCCGAGCAGAAGCTCTCGAACGAGTCTCCGGTGGGCAAGGCGATCATGGGCCGCAAGAAGGGCGAGACGGTCGAGGTGGTCACGCCCCGCGGCTCCAAGGTCAAGTTCAAGATCATGGAGATCCGGGCCGCGTAGCGCAGCCCGGGTCTCCATCCTTCGCCGACGTCAGCTCAGCGCCTGGACGAGGGCGCTGCAGAAGTCGTCGCTCCGGCCCGTGGAGTCCTTCACGATCCCACCGAAGGTCACCTCGTCCCCGTCGATCTGCTGGGCCCGGACGGGCTCACGCCGCTCTCCCTGCTCGTCGAGCAGGCCGGCGAGGCGGCGATCGGGACGTACGTCAGCCTGGCCGGAGTCGTCACCGAGCGGCTTCCCCCACGTGGTGCCCGGTGGGTCGAGCGGTTCCGCCCGACACAGGCGGGCGCGGAGGTCGAGCCGTCCGCCGTCTACGCCGCCCAGGCTGCGGACGTGCTGCTCGACGCGATCGCCCGCTCGGACGGCTCCCGCGCCTCGGTCGTCGACGAGCTCTTCCGGACGAAGGTGCGGGGCGGTCTTCTCGGCTCCTTCGGCTTCGACCGCAACGGCGACATCACCGAGAGCCCGGTGACGATCCTCCGCGTGCGCACGGGGGGAACGTCGAAGACGATCGAGAGCACCGAGGGCGGAGTCGTCTCGCGCGTCGTTCGGCCCTCGTCGAGCCTCGTCGCTCCCGGCGAGTAACCTGGCCCGACCATGACCGCACCCAAGCGCTTTCCCGACCGGGACGAGATCGCGGCCGTCCGCGCGGACGCCGAGCCCCTCGAGGCGGG
>JBFFGH010000041.1:0-16467 GCA_041557575.1 Gaiellaceae bacterium | reverse complement strand
GGGCCGGTGGCGCCGGTCGACCAACACGACCTCGGCGTCCGTGTGCGCGACCAGAGTGTCGGCGAAGGCCATCCCCGACGCCCCAGCTCCGACAATGAGGTAGTCGGTCTCGACTCTCCGCATCCCCTAAAGGCTACGGCTTCATGGGCGCTCTCAGCATGGTCGCGGAGGGCCGGGAGGAAGCGTAGAGCGGGCGGGCGTGGGAGTCGACGTCGCGGTTCCTCGGCGAGCTCGCTCGCCTACGCGAGCGTGCGGGAATGTCCCTCGGAGCGTCACTGCGCGATTTGCCATCCACCTACACTCACGGAAGCACTGGCGGCGGCTTGACGGGGGTGTGCTGGTGAACAGACCGGATCACCGGATCAAAGGGCTCGGCGAGGTGTCCATACGCGTCAGGGATCTCGCCGGCATGTGCGCGTTCTACGAGGACGTCGTCGGGCTCGAGGTGCTCCGGCGGGAAGAGAGCTTCGTCTTCTTCGAGATCGCCGAGGGATACGGTGGGCACTCGCAGAACCTCGCCCTCTTCGACTCCGGCGAGCTGACGTTCCTGGAATCGAAATCCTCCACGCTCAGTCCCGATCAGTCGACGCTGCACCACATCGCCTTGAACATCGACCTCGAGGACTATCAATCCGAGTTGGAACGACTCGAGCGACTCGGGCTCGACGTTCGGTCGACCGAGCACCCCTGGCTACACGTCCGCTCGCTGTACTTCCCCGACCCAGAGGGGAATACGCTGGAGCTCGTCTGCTACGACGAGCAGGTCGGGTAGTCACCGGGAGGCGGTCACGGCGGCGGGCTCTCTTGCTCCTGCGCCCCGACCTCGCTTCATCAGGCTTGAACCGAACAGGATCCAGCCGACGCCGAAGAGCACGTTGGCGACGACGCCGTAGATCCGGTAGCCGTAGATCCGATCGAGGACATCTGGTCGAACGACGAGGAACCAGAGGCCCGAGTAGATCAGGATCACCCCCTGCCCCAGCAGAAGCCGCCGCTCGAACGTCGTCAGCCACGAACCGGCTCGATTGCCCGCCATGATCAGGATCAGGCCGGCTCCGAAGAGGGGCGCAAGCAGCGGAGGCACCTGGCCCTGAAAGGCCAGGTTGAACGTCGTCGGGATCACGAGCCCGAACATCGCCAGCGCGAACCCGACCCGTGCCTTCCACCCGCCGGATCCGGTGAGCATCCTGTACGACCCGGCAAGCCCGAGCGCGATCAGCGCGCCCGACGGCCCTTCCAGCAGGCTGCCCCAGAACAGCACGCCGCCGCCGAACAACTCACCGCCCTCATCGACCGACGTCGGACCGTGCAGCGTCGTGAACACCGGCCACACGGCGATTAGCCACGCCCCGCCGAGGATCATGGCAACAGCCGCCCATCGCGAGGGCCGTGGAGCCGTGCGGACGTAGCTCTCCTCGGCCAAGGCGCGCGAGCCTATCACCCGACCCCACGCGAGAAGAGGGTGGGAAAGGAGTGCTCCGGTGTCCACCATCGACAGCCGCGAGTAGGGCCTGACGAGGAACGTCGGGTGGGCCGGCATTCGGGAGGGTGGGAGACCTCAGGCCGGCCCGAGCTCTGCGACCTGGCGCAGGCGAACAGCGAGAGCCCATACAGCCGCACCGAGCCAGGTGGCGAACATCAGAGGCCCTCCAGCTTCCACGAACCCGATGATCCCGATCGCCGTTCCCAGAGGGACGAGCGCCAGCAGGCGCTGCCTGCCGCGCTTGCCTATGGCCACCACCACTACGAGGGCGAGGAAGCCCACAAGCTGAACCGCTGCCCCAAGGGCGAAGACGAAGAAGACCCAGTCGATCTGGAAACCGTCCTCGAGGATGTTCGCGAGGCTGCTGAGTGCCGAACCCGCAGCCGCCACGAGCGCGATCCGAAGCGTCCATGTCCCGCCTGCCAGTTGTGCAAAGAGCGGGATCGCGAACGCGAGGGAGAGAATCACGCCGCTGAAGGCCAGCACGTATGACCACTCGTCTTGCGAATCGGATATGTCGTGGCTGGGATCGGCGATCACCCAGTACGCGAGGAACCCCGAGCCGACGAGCGCGAAGTAGCAGGCTCGGAGCACTGAGGCGAGCCTACAGCCGTGCCCAGACGAGAAAGGCTGCACGCCCCTTGCCACACGACCTTGGTCTTGTCTGTCGAGTCACGACATGGGAGTAGCCGGTCTCGGCTGCGCGAGGCCGCTCTCGCCCGATCAGCCGCAGGCGGCCGGCGAGCGGCCGAGGAAGCGGAGCGTCCCGCGGCACAGGCCGACTGCGGCGCGCCGCTGGTACGACGCCTTTGCCAGCAATCGATCCTCGGTCGGGTTCGTCATGAACCCCATCTCGACGAGGATCACCGGCACGTTCGACCAGTTGAACCCCGTGATGTCGCTGCGCTCCTGCAGCCCGCGGTCGGGGAAGCCGAGCGCGCGGACGAGCTCCCGCTGGACGAGCCGCGCGGCGCGCCGGCTGTCCGCGTAGACGTCGTCAGTCCATCCCGCACGCCGTGCGGGATGGAGCGTATGGGTCCCCCGGGCGCGCGGGTCCGTCGAGCCGTCGGCGTGAACCCGCAGGAAGAGATCGGCCGAGGCGCGGTTCGCGATCCGCGCGCGTGCGATGTTCCCCATGCTCGTCCCCGCTGTCTGCGTCCTCGTCATCACCACCTTCACGCCCGCGCGCCGGAGGAGCGAGCGCAGGCGCGTCGCCACGGCCAGGTTGAGCTTCGCCTCGGTGAGCCCGGAGACGACGCCCCTGGTTCCGCCGCCGTCCTTGATCTTCCGCGTGCTCGAGCCGGGGCCGATCGGCTCGGTCCGGAGGTTCGCTCGCAGGTCGTGGCCGGGATCGATGACGACGACGGGCGACCGCGCGGCGCTCGCGGGAAGCGCGACGAGCAGGACGGCGAGGACGAGTGCGAGCCGAGACACGTGCGGCGCGCTCAGGTCGCGTTGCGCGCGAGCCGCCGCAGCTTGACGAGAGGCCCGAGCTGCTTCGCCGGCCGTGTGTCCGTCGCGGGAAGCTCGAGGGCGAAGCGGTACCGTCGCCCGGGGGCGTAGATCTTGCACGGCTCGTCGGTGCAGGGAGTCATGCGTAGCGTTCGGACGCGCTTCCCCTTCGAGTTGAAGAAGACGATCTTCAGCGGGACGAGCGTGTTCTTCATCCAGAAGCCGCCCGTCGTGTCGGTGGTGAAGACGAAGAGCATCCCGTCCCCGGGAGCCTTCTGACGGTGCATCAGCCCGACGCTGCGCTGCGTAGACGTGAGGGCGAGCTCGGGCCGGATCTGCTTGCCGTCGAGCTTGAGCGCCACGGTCTTCGCCGTGGCAGCGGTCGCGGAGGCGGCGACCACGGTGGCGGTGAGGCAGAGAGCCAGGACGAGACGCATGGCGACACGATAGGTCACGGATGTGCTCCTCATCGGCGCCGATCCGGTCACGGAGCGTCTCGACGGATCGGATCGCGCCTACGGTGCAGTCGGCGGCGGAGGGTGAAGTCCCGAGGTGGGATGACCGGCTGAGACCCGGTCGGTCGGAGAGATCCGGCTCTGGTTCGAGTCCAGCGCCCTCCGCCCCAACCTGCCTGTGCACGAGCGGTTCGTACTCCCGGCAGGAGTACACTGAGTCAGGGTCTCAGCCGGTTGCGGGCTATTGCCCGCTTCACCACACGAAGCCCGCCGCACGGCGGGCTTCGTCTTTCTGTGCTCAGCCCGTGACTGTGACCGAGACCCGGTGCACCGAGTTGTTCATGTAGCCGCCGACGTTCCATGGCGCCTCGAGCGGCTGCTCGTTCCCTGCCCCGTCGCGCGCGCGGCAGCAGAGCACGTAGTCGCCGGGCTCGGCGTCCCACCGAAAGCTCCAGGCGCGCCACGCCCAGCGGCCGAGAGCGGCGTCTCCCAGCTCCGCGGCGGCCCAGCTCGCGCCGCCGTCCGTCGAGACCTCGACGCCGACGATCTCACCCTCCCCGGACCAGGCGCGCCCGTGGAGCTCGCAGGGCCCCGCGGTGACGACACGCGAGCGGCTGAGGAACTCGGGGATCCCGGGAGGAACCATCAGCGAGCGCGGCGCGATGCGGCTGACCGGCTCGCCCACCTCGTCCTCCGCCGAGCGCATGCGGTAGGCCTGGCTCATCTGGTAGCCGTCGAACGGCGCGTCGGAGAGCGAGATCTCCGACAGCCACTTGACGCTCGTCATCCCGTACCAGCCGGGAACGACGAGCCGCAACGGGAAGCCGTGCTGCGGCGGCAGCGGCACGCCGTTCAGCTCGTACGCGAGGAGCGCCTCGCAGGCCCGGAGCTCCTCGAGAGACACGCTTCGCTGATAGAGCTGCTCCTCGCCCCCTTCGACCCCTCGGTCGAGGCCCGTGAAGAGAGCGTCGGTCGCGCCCTCGCCGAGGCCGGCCTCGTCCAGGAGCGCGGCGACCGGAACGCCGCGCCAGAGCGCGGTCCCGACCGCCTCGAGCAGCCACGGCTGGCTCTCGACGTGGGGCTCGAGCTGCGCCCGGCCGTTCCCCGCGCACTCCATCGTCACCGCGACCTCGCTCGCCGGTCGCGCGCGGAGGTCGTCGAGCGAGAGCGAGAGCGGGCGCTCCACGAGGCCGCCGACCTGCAGTCGCCAGGACGCCGTGTCGACCTCGGGGATGTCGTAGTGGATGAGGACGTAGTGGAGCCCGACGGGCGTGACGTCCCACCGGAGGGCCTCGAGGGGCATCCCGTGGTTCCTGGTCGCAAGCTGGAGCTCGGCGAGGCTTATATCTCCTGCCATCCCTGGAAGCTAGCGCAGTCCCACGTACCGAGCACGTCGCGACCATCGGGCTGAAGGCGATCGAGGGCGCAGCCTCCCAATGAGCCTCGCTGTGAATCTCGGCGGCTGCGCCTCGCTCGTCCGAGGCACTGGCTCCCCGGCCACCTCGCTCCTCTCGGGGCGACCGTGATCTGGTTGGATCGCGCCGTGTCGCGACCGGGCAGACTCGTCACAGGCCCCTTCGTGCTCGCGGTCGCGGGGACGTTCGGGATCTTCCTCTCGATCGGGATGCTCCTCCCCGTCCTCCCCGTCTTCGCGAAGGGCCCGCTGGACGCGGGCAACATCGGGATCGGCCTCGCCGTCGCCGCTGCGAGCCCGACCGCGCTCCTCTGCCAGCCCGTCGCGGGCCGCCTCGGCGACCGCCGGGGACGACGGCTGCTCGTGATCGCGGGGCCGCTGATCATGGGGGCGACGATCGCCTCGTACACCCTCGCCGACTCGCTCCTCGTGCTCGCCTCGCTGCGTCTCGCGACGGGTGTCGGCGAGGCGGCCGCGTTCGTCGGCTTCGCGACCATCGTCAACGACCTCGCCCCGGACGACCGGCGCGGCGAGACGATCTCGCTCTACTCGCTCGGCGTCTGGGGCGGGCTCGCTGTCGGCCCGCTCCTCGGCGAGACGATCCTCGGACGCGACCGCTACGACGCCGTCTGGCTCGCTTCCGCCGCCTTCGCGTCCGCCTCCGGGCTGATCGCGGTGGCGCTCCGGGAGACACGCCCCGCCGCTGCCGTCGGCGAACGGGTGGGGCGCACGCGGATCGTGCATCCGGCGGCGCTCGCACCGGGAACGGTCCTCATCGCCTCCGCATTCGGATTCGCGGGCTTCAACGCGTTCGTCGCGGTGTACGCGCGCCACCTGGGGCTCGACGGCGCCGGGACGATCTTCCTCGTCTACGCCGCGATCGTCATCGCGATCCGGATCCTCGGAAGGACGATCCCCGACCGCCTCGGGCCGAGACGCGCGTCGGGCCTCGCCCTCTGCCTGCTCGCCGCCGGCCTGCTCACGATCGGCGCGTCGGGCACCGCCACCGGCCTGTATGCGGGGACCGTGCTCTTCGCCTGCGGAACCGCTCTCGCCTTCCCGTCGCTCATGACGCTCGCGGTCGACGCTGCGCCCGAGAGCGAGCGATCGTCGGTCGTCGGGACGTTCGGCGCCTTTGCCGACGTCGGGTTCGCACTCGGGGCCGTCTCCCTCGGCGCGGTCGCGTCGGTGGCCGGGTACCGGGGAGTCTTCGTCGTGGGAGCGTTCGCCTCGCTCGCCGGCGTTGCGCTGCTCGTACGGCTCGCCCTCGCGCCGCGCGCGGCACCCGCCGAGGCGGCGTAGGATCGAGCGATGGAGTCGCGAGAGCTCGGGCGGAGCGGTGTCTCGGTCTCGCGGCTGATCCTCGGGTGCGGGAACTTCGGCGGGGTCGGATCGGCCCCGGCGCTCTTCGGGCAGGGGATCCCCCACGACGAGGCGTTCCGGATCATGGACGCGGCCTGGGAGCTCGGGCTCACGACCTTCGACACCGCCGACGCCTACGGGGGCGGCCGCAGCGAGACCTGGATCGGTGAGTGGCTCGCGACGAAGGGCTCGTCGGTGCGGGATGCGATCACGATCGAGACGAAGACGTTCAACCCGACGGAGGCAGGCGGCGACCGCGGGCTCTCGCGGGCCCGCATCCGCAGGCAGGTCGAGTCGAGCCTCGGCCGGCTCGGGATCGAGCGCATCCCGCTGTACCTGGCTCACGACTTCGACCCGGACGTCGCGCAGGAGGAGACGCTCCAGGCGTTCGACGAGCTCGTCCGCGAGGGGAAGATCGGCGCTACCGGCGCCTCGAACCACACCGCTGAGCAGCTCGCCGTCGCTCTCGAGATCTCGGAGCTCGAGGGTCTCGCGCGCTACGAGTGCGTGCAGAACTCGTTCTCGCTGCTCGAGCAGGACGACTCCCAGACGGTCTTCCCGGTGTGCCACGAGCACGGGCTCGGCTACGAGGCGTTCGGGCCGCTCGCGGGAGGCTGGCTCGCGGGGCGCTACCGCCGCGGCGAGCCGTACCCCGAGGGCTCCCGCATGACCCAGCGTCCGGAGGGCTACCGGAAGTACGAGAGCGACGCCGTCTTCGACGCGCTCGAGGCCTTCGAGCGCCACGCTCTCGGCCGCGGCGTCTCGATGGCGGGGCTCGCGATCGCGTGGGCCCTCTCCGTTCCCGAGATCACCGCGGTCGTGGTCGGGCCGACGCGCGTCGAGCAGCTCCAGCCCGTTCGCGAGGCGCTGGCGCTCGACCTGTCCCGCGACGAGCTCGCCCATCTGCGAGGGTTGTTCGCATGAGTGTTCTCGTGCTCTCCGAGAGCGATGTCCGCGAGCTGCTGGACATGGAGTCGTGCGTCGAGGCGATGGCGGAGGTGCTCGCCTCGCTCGCGCGCGGAGAGCTCTTCCAACCCCTCCGCTCCATCGTTCGCCCACCTGGAGCGGAGGGGCTGTTCGGCCTCATGCCCGCGTACCGCGGAGAGCCGACAGCCACCTGGGCGCTGAAGGAGATCGTGGTCGTGCCCTCCAACCCGTCGCGCGGCCTCGACACGCACATGGGGGGCGTCCTCCTCCACGACGGCGAGACCGGCGAGCTCGCTGCCGTGATCAATGCGTCCGCCGTCACCGAGATCCGCACCGCCGCCGTGTCGGGGGTGGCCACGCGCGCGCTCGCACGCCCGGACGCGCAGCGGGTCGCCATCCTCGGATCGGGCGCGCAGGCGCGCGGCCACGTCCACGCGATGAGGGCCGTGCTCCACGACCCCGAGATCCGGATCTGGTCGCGGGACCTCGACAGGGCCGAGGAGCTCGCGGGCGAGGTCGGCGCGACCGTCTTTCCCTCCGTCGACTCGGCGCTCTTCGGCGCCGAGGTCGTGTGCACGACCACGGCCGCGACCGAGCCGATCGTCGAGAAGCGCTGGCTCGCACGGGGAGCGCACGTGAACGCGGTCGGCTCCTGCTTCCCGACGGCGCGCGAGCTCGATACGGAGACAGTGGCGCACTCGTCGTTCTTCACCGATCGCCGCGAGTCGTGCCTGAACGAGGCCGGCGACTACATCCTCGCGGCCGCGGAGGGAGCGGTCGGCCCCGACCACATCAGGGCCGAGCTCGGCGAGGTGCTCGCGGGGATGCACCCCGGACGGGAGCACGAGGACGAGGTCACCGTGTTCGAGTCCCTCGGGATCGCGGTCGAGGACCTCGCGTCCGCCGCGCTCGTCGGCCGACGCGCGCGCGAGCGCGGCGTCGGCGCCGAGGTTCCCTTCTGATCCCGCTCGCGGAGATCGAGGCCGCCCGCGAGCGGATCGCAGGCGTCGCTCTCCGGACACCGCTCGTCCGCCTGCACGTGGACGGCGCTCCCGCCGAGATCTGGCTCAAGCTCGAGAGCCTGCAGCCGATCGGCTCGTTCAAGATCCGCGGCGCGGCGAACGCGGTGCTGAGCGCGCCCCCGGACGAGGTCGCCCGCGGGCTCGTCACGACGTCGACCGGGAACATGGCCCAGGGCGTCGCGTGGATGGCTCGCGAGCTCGGCGTCCCCGCGACGATCATCGCACCCCACAACGCCGCCGCCACGAAGCTCGCCGCGGTCGAGCGGCTCGGCGGGCGGATCGTGCGGGTGGCGTGGGACGAGTGGTGGGAGGCGATGGAGGCGAGCCACCTGGACGGCGTGGAGGGGCTCTTCGTCCACCCGGTACAGGACGACCCGGTGATCGCCGGGAACGGGACGATCGGGCTCGAGCTGGTCGAGGACCTCGCCGCGTTCGACGCGGTGCTGATCCCGTGGGGCGGCGGGGGCCTCACGACCGGGATCGCGAGCGCGGTCAAGGCGCTCCGCCCGGAGGTGCGGGTCTACGTGTGCGAGCCGGAGACCGGCGCGCCGGTGACGGCGGCGATCGAGAACGGGCGCGTGCCCGTGAAGATCGACTACACCGTGTCGTTCATCGACGGTGCCGGGTCGGGCGCGCTGCTCCCGAAGATGTGGGGGCTCGCGAGCCCGCTCGTGACCGATGCCTTCGCGATCTCCCTCGCGGAGGCCGCGGCGGCGGTGAAGACGCTCGTCGAGCGGGCCCGGATCGTCGGCGAGGGCGCGGCGGGCCTGCCCGTGGCGGCTGCGCTGTCGGGACGGGTGGAGGGCGACCGCCTCGTCTGCATCGTCTCGGGCGGGAACCTCGACGCGCACCGCCTGGCGGAGATCCTCGAAGGCCGCGTCCCGGACTAGCTCGGCGATCCCGGCCTCCGCCTGCCGCGAGCGCGCGCGCGGGAACGCACCCGCCGCGACTAGCGTTGAGCGCCCGTGAGGACGATCTCACTCACCGCGCTTCGCCGGATCGCGATCGACGCCCAGGGGTATGCCTCGCGGTCACGGAGAGGCACCGCCCGCGAGGTCGAGGAGGCCATCCGCGCGCTCTCGTGCGTCCAGCTCGACTCGATCACCGCCGTCGAGCGGAGCCACCGGATCACGCTGGGCGCCCGGGTCGGCGCGTATCCACGGGAGACGGTCTCGCGCCTCCTCGGGAAGGGCCGGATCTTCGAGTACTGGGCCCACGAGGCGTCGCTCATCCCGGTCGAGGAGTGGCCGCTCTTCCGCGGGCCGATGCGAGCGCACCACCCGTGGCACGGCGACGTCATCGGCGGGAGCCCCGAGCTCGCCGAGGAGGTGCGCGCGGCCATCCGCGAGCGCGGCCCGATCGCCTCGCGGGACTTCGAAGGACAGGGCGGCGGCGGGATGTGGAACTGGAAGCCCGCGAAGGTGATGCTCGAGGCGCTCTGGAACTCGGGCGAGGTCGTCATCGCCGGACGGGTGAGCGGCTTCCAGCGGCTGTACGACCTCGCCGAGCGCGTGATCCCGCGGGAGATCCTCGACGCGCCCGAGCCCGACGAGCGGACGCGGCTGCGCGAGCTCGTGACGCGAGCGGTTCGCTCGCGGGGAGTGCTGACCGAGGCTGGCATCGTCGAGCACTGGCGCCTGCGGGGCGGGACGGCGCGGATCAGGCCGGCAGTCGACGGCCTCGTGCAGGACGGCCTGCTCGAGCGGCTGCGCGTGGAGGACGGAGAGGCGGACGTCCTCGTCACCGCCGGCCGCGACCTCGACCCGCCGAGACCCACCGTGAGCGCCCTCCTCTCCCCCTTCGACAACCTCCTCTGGGACCGGCCGTTCGCCCGCCGCGTCCTCGGCTTCGACCACCTGATCGAGGTCTACAAGCCGCAGGCGCAGCGGCAGTACGGCTACTACGTGCTCCCGCTCCTCTGGCGCGACCGGATCGTCGGGCGGGCGGATCTCAAGACCGAGCGCAGGGAAGGCGCGCTCGTCGTGAAGGCGCTCCACCGGGAGACGGGCGTGCGGCGGTCGGCGGCGCTCGACGACGCCCTCGAGCGCGCGCTCGACCGGTTGCGCCGGACGATCGGGGTCGAGCGCGTGGAGCACCGCCACTAGGATCACCTGGATGGAGTTCGAGACCCGCGCCATCCACGTCGGCCAGGAGCCCGACCCCGCGACCGGGGCGGTCACGACGCCGATCTACCAGACCTCGACGTACGTGCAGGAAGCGGTCGGCGTCCACAAGGGCTACGACTACTCACGCGTCGCCAACCCGACGCGGACCGCGCTCCAGGAGTGCCTCGCCTCGCTCGAGAGCGCGAAGCACGGGCATGCGTTCTCCTCCGGGCTCGGCGCCGTCACCACCCTCATGCACCTGCTCTCGCCGGGCGACCGGGTCGTCTCGGTGAACGACGTGTACGGCGGGATCTACCGCATGTTCGACAAGGTCTACGAGCCGAAGGGCTACGAGTTCACGTACCTGTCGGCCGAGGAGATCGGCACCAACCTCGCGGAGCATCTCGACGAGCGGACCCGCTTCGTCTGGCTCGAGACGCCGACGAACCCGGCGCTGAACGTCGTCGACATCGCGGCGGCCGCCGAGGTCGCCCACGCGGCCGGCGCGACCGTCGTCGTCGACAACACCTTCGCGACGCCGTACCTGCAGCAGCCGCTGGCGCTCGGCGCCGACGTCGTCGTCCACTCCACGACGAAGTACCTCGGCGGCCACTCGGACGTCGTCGGCGGCTTCGTGGCGACGAACGACGACGCGATCTCGGAGCAGCTCGCGTTCCTGCAGAGGTCGCTCGGCGCGGTTCCCGGCCCCTTCGACGCCTGGCTCGTCCTCAGGGGAGCGAAGACCCTGGCCGTCCGCATGGAGCGCCACTGTGCGAACGCCCACGTGGTCGCCGACTTCCTGTCGCAGCACGAGAGAGTCGAGCGCGTCCTCTACCCCGGTCTGCCGACGCATCCGGGCCACGACATCGCCGCCCGCCAGATGCGCGACTTCGGCGGGATGGTCTCCTTCCTCGTCGCCGACGAGCAGGAGGCGGTGGAGCTCGCCGCGCGCACGAGGATCTGGAAGCTCGCGGAGAGCCTCGGCGGCGTCGAGAGCCTCATCGAGCACCCCGGCCGGATGACGCACGCATCCACCGCCGACGCGCCGTTCGCCGTCCCGCCCACGCTGATCCGGCTCTCCGTGGGCATCGAGGCGGTCGACGATCTCGTCGCCGACCTCGACCACGCCCTCTCGGCATGACGCCCGGGCTGATCGATCTCCACCACTCCGGGCCGGGGATCGTCGGCTGCTACCTCCTCGAGACCGAGGACGGGCCCGCGCTCTTCGACTGCGGCCCCGCGTCGTGCGTCGACACCCTGAAGGCGGGACTGCGCGAGCGGGGCCTGGAGCTCACGGACCTCGCGCACGTGCTCCTCTCGCACATCCACCTCGACCACGCGGGCGCGGCGGGCGTCCTCGTGCGCGAGCACCCCGGCCTGCAGGTGCACGTCTCCGAGATCGGCGCTCCGCACCTTGTCGACCCGTCGAAGCTGGAGACGAGCGCGCGGCGGCTGTACGGCGACCTCTTCGACGACCTCTGGGGCGAGCTCGCGCCGATCCCCTCCGAGAACGTCCACGTCGTCGGGGACCGGGTCGTCGGGCTCGACTGCTTCCCGACTCCGGGCCACGCCTGGCATCACGTCTCGTACCTCACCGAGGACGGCACGCTCTACGCGGGTGACGCGGCAGGCATCCGGCTCACGGGAGCGCACTTCGTCATGCCGCCGATGCCGCCTCCCGAGATCGACCTCGAGGCCTGGGAGCGGACGATCGAGGAGATCGGCCTCCGCGCTCCCGGCGCGCTCGCGCTCATCCACTTCGGCGTCCACCACGACGTCGCGGGCCACCTCTCGTCGCTCCGCGAGACGATCGCGCGCTGGGCGGGGCGGGTCGAGGACGGGATGGACGAGGAGACGTTCGTGGCGGCGGCCCGCTTCGACGTGTCGCAGTCCGACCCCGAGCTCGTGGACGACTACGAGCGCGCGGGGCCGTACTGGCACCACTTCCGCGGGCTCGAGCGGTACTGGAAGAAGCGGCGAGAGCCGGGGGCATGACGCGCGACGAGCGCGTCGTCCTCGAGGCGTTCAGGTCCCTCGCTCCCGTGGTGGAGGAGACGGGCGGAGCGGTGGTGATGCGCTATCCGGAGGGGCTCGACAGCCCGATGCTCAACCGAGCGGTGGGGCTCGGAGTGGACAGGCCGGCGACGGAGGACGACGTCGACGCCGTGATCGCCGCCATGGGCGTCGGGACGACGTACTACGTCGCCGTGGCGCCCTCGGCCCGGCCTCCGGAGCTGCCCGGGTGGCTGGAGGCACGCGGGCTCGAGCGAGGGTGGGGATGGATGGCGTTCCGGCGAGGCGTCGACGACCCGCCGGCGGCCGCCACCGACCTCCGGCTCGAGGAGGTTCGCGGGCGCGAGCTCGAGACGGCGTTCGCGACGGTCGTGTGCGCGGGATACGGACTGCCCGACGACCTCCTTCCGACGATCGCCCGCGCGCCCGGTGCCGGATGGCGCTGCTGGCTCGCGCTCGACGGCGACACACCGGCGTCGGCGGCCGCGATGTACGTCGCCGAGGGCGCCGCCTATCTCGCCTTTGCCGCCACCCTCCCCGAGTTCCGGGGCAGGGGAGCCCAGAGCGCCCTGCTGGCGGAGCGCATCCGCCGCGCGCGGGAGCTCGGCTGCGACGTCGTGCTCACCGAGACGGGCGAGCGCCGCGAGGGCCTCCCGTCCAACTCGCACGGGAACATCCTGCGCACGGGGTTCGAGGAGGTCGCCGTCACGGCGAACTGGCTCGGGAGAGCCTGAGGCTCACCCGTCGCCGCTCGCCGCGTGCGCCTCGAGGTCGGCGAGCGAGGCGAACTCGAGCGCGGAGGCATGGGTCGCCTCGAGCACGACCGGCGGAGCGACCCCCGCTTCGAGCGCCTGCTGCCAGCGGGCCGCCACGACGCACCAGCGGTCGCCCGGGCGCAGGCCCGGGAAGTGCCACTCGGGCCTCGGCGTCACGAGGTCGTTCCCGACGGAGACGGAGTAGGCGAGGAACTCCTCGGTCATGATCGCGCAGATCGCGTGGAACCCCGGATCGCGGCCCTCGGTCCGGCAATGGCCGTCGCGGAAGAAGCCGGTCACCGGATCGAAGGAGCACGGCTCGAGCTCTCCGCCGAGGACGTTCACGTCGGAGAGCCTACGTCCATCCGGTCACGAGCCAGCGGCCGCGCCGGAACCGCGTGGCCATGAGCGTGAGCCGGACGAGGATGAGCACGAGGAGCGCGCTCCACACGCCCCGGATCCCCCAGTCGCCCACGAGCGCCGCGACCAGCACCGAGGCACAGGCGAGGAAGGCCGCGACCATCGAGCCCGCGAGGAAGGGCCCGTCGCCCGCGCCGATGAGGATCCCGTCGAGCGCGAAGACCGCTCCGTTGAGCGGCTGCATGAGCGCGAAGATCGGCCACAGGAGAGCCGCCTCGTCGATCACCGCCGAATCGCCTGTGAACACGCGCGGGAGCACGCCCGCGAGCAGCAGCATCACCGCCGAGAAGACCGCTCCGAGAGCGACGGACAGCCAGATCATCCGCTCGCTCGCCCCGTAGGCCGCCTCCCTCCTCCCGGCACCGAGCTCACGGCCCACGATGATCTGCCCGGCGATCGCGACCGAGTCGAGGACGAGCGCGAGGAAGACCCAGAGCTGGAAGGCGACCTGGTGCGCCGCGATCGACGCGTCTCCGAACCGGGTCGCAACCGCTCCGGCGAGCAGGAACGAGCCCATCAGCGACGTCGTCCTCAGGAAGATCCACTTCCCGAGCGAGAGCACGCGGCGGCCGAGCTCGGGACTCGGCCTGGCATCGCCGGGCTCGAGCCGCCGCAAGATCACGACGACGAACGCCGCGCCCATCCCGAGCTGGGCGATGGCCGTTCCCCACGCTGAGCCCTCGATCCCCCAGCCGAGCCCGTACACGAAGACGACCTCGAGCACGAGGTTGAGGACGTTCCCCGCGATGAGGATGACGAGCGGTGTCCGCAGGTCCGCGACCCCGCGCAGGAAGCCCTGCCCGCCGAGCGCGACGAAGGCCGCCGGGAAGCCGACCGCGGCGATCCGCAGGTAGGTGACTGCGAGGTCCGCGGTCTCCCCCTCGCCGCCGACGAGCGCCACGATCGGCCCGGCGAGGACCGCCACCGCGATCGAGACGGCGAGCCCGAACGCGACCGAGAGCCAGACGGCCTGGGCGCCGAGCCTGCGCGCGGTCGCGGTCTCTCCGGCCCCTCCCGCACGAGCCACCTGCGCGGTCGTCCCGTACTGGAGGAAGTTGAAGATCGCGAAGATGCCGCCGAGGACGATGAAGGCGATGCCGAGCGCGGCGAGCTGCGAGCGCCCCAGGTGGCCGACGATGGCCGTGTCGACGAGGAGGTAGAGCGGCTCGGCGGCGAGCGCGCCGAGCGCGGGCAGTGCGAGCCGGAAGATCTCGCGGTCGTAGGGCGACCGGAGGCTCACCGGTGCCGAGCTACTCCTCGCGACGGAGGATCCGGCCGCCGCTCGACTGGCAGAGGGCCTTGACGACGATCTCGTCGACGTTGACGTGGGCCGGGCGCGTGACCGCGAACAGCACGCAGCTCGCGATGTCCTCCGGCCTGAGCGGGTCCGTGCCCCTGTAGACGGACTTCGCCTTCTCCTCGTCGCCCTTGAAGCGGACGAGCGAGAACTCCGTCTCCGTGAGGCCGGCATCCACGGTCGTCACGCGGATCGGCCGCCCGAGCAGGTCCTCGCGGAGGCCGTAGACGAACCCGCGAAGGCCGAACTTCGCGGCGACGTAGGAGGCCGCGTTCTCGTAGGCGACCCGGCCCGCGACCGACCCCGTGAAGAGGATGTGCCCGCCGTCGCGGATGTGCGGCAGGCAGAGGCGGGTCATGCGCATCACGCCGTCGATGTTCGTGTGGATGACGGTCGCCTCGTCCTCGGGGTTCGAGTCCCAGAACGGGTACCGCCCGAGTGCGAGGCCCGCGTTGTTGAAGAGGATGTCGACGCCGCCGAACTCCGAGACGACGCGACCGACGAAGGCCGCGCAGCTCTCCTCGTCGGTGACGTCGAGGGGAAGCGCGATGTCCGCGTCGATCCGCTCGACCCGCCGCGCTCCGCCTGCGACCCGTGCGCCTGCATCGCGGAGAGCGCGCACGGTCGCGGCGCCGATCCCGCTCGACGCGCCGGTGACGATCGCGGTCTTGCCGTCGAGATCCATGCGGCGGAGCCTACCTCCGGGCCGGATCAGGGACTGCCGGACACCGGGCCCGCGGAAGGCGACCGGGAGTCAGGAGATGCGGAGGGACTCGAGCACGACCGGCTCGAGGGGCCGATCGCGAGGGTCGCGCGCCACGTGCGAGATCGCGTCGACGACGTCCATGCCCGAGGTCACGCGGCCGAAGACCGTGTGCTTGCCGTCGAGCCACGGGCACGCGTCGGCCGTGACGATGAAGAACTGCGACCCGTTCGTGTTCGGGCCCGAGTTGGCCATGGCGAGGTACCCGCGCGCGACCGGGTGCCGGTTGAACTCGTCCTCGAACGAGTAGCCGGGGCCGCCCGTCCCGTCACCGCGGGGGCAGCCGCCCTGAACCATGAAGTCGGGGATCACGCGGTGGAAGGTCAGGCCGTCGTAGTAGCCGTCCTCCGCCAGGGTCCGGAAGTTGCCGACGGTCTTCGGGGCGTCGTCGTCGAAGAGCTCCAGCTCGACGGGCCCCTCGCTCGTCGTCATCACTGCCGCGGACACGGGGGCGCACGCTACCAGCAGCACCCCCTCCCACGCCCGCTCCATCACCCGGACGCGTTCCCTCGAACGAGGGAACGTCGGCGTCTCGGGAGGTGCCGACCTTCCTACCGTGCGGCGCCTCCCGGCAACCCTTCTCCTGCTCGTCTTCACGACGGTCGCCGTGTGCGCCTCGAGCGGCACGAGCGCGTTCCGCCAACCCGTCCCGGAGATCCTCGGCGTCGACGCGAGCCCGTTCTCCGCGACGGTGAAGTGGAGTGTCTCCGGTCCGGGCCGCATCGTGGTCGAGGTCGGCCTCGACGAGCGCTACGGGATCTGGTCTCCGACCACCGCTGCACGCGGGAAGCTGACGTCCCGGACGACGCTGGCAGGGCTCGAGCCCGCCACGACCTACCGCTTCCGCGTGGTCGTGCGCTGGCGGAACGGGTTCACGAGCGATGCGAAGGGCGTCTTCCGCACCGACCCGTGGCCCCGGGCGCCGATGGCGACGGCCGTGCCCGCGGGAGCCGACCCGGCCTCCGCGAGCTCCGCCTCCGGGTCTCCTTTCATCCTCTC
>JBFFGH010000040.1:0-16526 GCA_041557575.1 Gaiellaceae bacterium | reverse complement strand
GACCGGCACGCATCGGCGAGGGCTTCGGCGACTACGAGGAGGCGGCGCAAGGGAGGAGCGCATCCACGCGGCTCACGCTGCCCGATCCTCCGCCCGATGCCCCGCGTGCGCCCTGGCCCCTCCGCGCCACGGACGTCGACCTCATGGGGCACGTCAACAACGCGGCCTACTGGAAGGCGATCGAGGACCGCCTTCGCACGTCGGGGCCGGACCTTCGGCTCCCGCACCGCGCTCGTCTCGACTTCCGCCAACCGGTCGACCTCGAGGACGAGCTCGAGCTCCGGGAGTTCCCGCACGGCACCGGCCGTGGGCTCGCGTTCGTCGTCGACGGATCCGTGAAGGCCGTCGCGGTCGTCGAGTCGCTCGCCGGGAGCGACTAGCGGCGAGCCGTGAGTGCCTCCCCGACCAGCGCGTAGACGTCCTGCGTTCCGAACCCCTTGACCTCTCGCTGGCCGAGATCCTCGAACGTGAAGTCGTGCTCGACGAGGGCGTGCGTGTCCGCGCTGACGAGGATCTGCATCGGCTCGGCGATCTCCTCCATGCGGGACGCGAGGTTCACTCCCGGGCCGAAGACGTCGTAGACGTACTTCTGGACACCGACGATCGAGCCGATCACGGGGCCCGAGTGGATGCCGATCCGGCAGTACCACTGCTCGGCGTGCGTCGCGTTGCGCTTCTCGATGTACCGCCGCATGCGGAGCGCGACGCGTGCGATCGACTGCGCGTGGTCGACGTTCGCCTCGGGAAGCCCGCTGACGGCCATGTACGCGTCGCCGATCGTCTTCATCCGGTCGGCCCCGAAGTGCTCGACGATGCGGTCGAAGACGGTGAAGATGTCGTTCAGCTCGGTGATGAGACCGGTCGGGTCACGCGAGATGGCCATGTCCGTGAAGCCGGCGAAGTCGAGCATGAGGATCGTGGCCTCGTCGAAGCGCTGCGGCGTCGTGAACCCCGAGTCGCGCATCTCCTCGTAGACGGCGCGGGGCATGATGTTGAGCAAAAGCTTCTCGACGCGCTCCTTCTCGCGCTCCAGCTCGCGCGTGTGACGCTCCTGCATCTTCGAGTACGAGTCGAGCAGGTACTCGGCCTCGCGCTGCTTCGTGATGTTGTGGAGCTCGGCGATGATGTAGGGAGCTCCTCCGAGCTCGCTCATCCGAAGCTCCCCGGCCAGGCTGACCTGCCTGGCGCCCGCTCCCGCCTCGGCCTCGAAGGAGTACTTCCCGCGGCGCTCGATCCGCGACCGGGCGAGCTCGAGGTCGAGGCTCGGGAGCCTCCCGGCCAGCGAGTCGTCCTCGACGTCCTCGCTCGGCGGGAACCACTCGAAGAACCGCCCGTTCTCGAACACGATCGAGAGCGTCTCGGGTTCGACGACCGCGACGGCGTCGGAGACCGTCTGCAGGAGGTTCTTGAGGAAGGCGTCGTCGATCGTCGTCATCGAGTCACGATCACGCCCTGGCGGAGGCGGAGCTCGGACGCCACGTGGTCGACGTCCGGCTGCTCGAAGCCGTGATCCTCCAGGGTCTCGGTCAGGAGGACGAGCGCCTCGCGGAACTCCTCCGCCGAGATCCCGAGCCGCTCGTGGACGCGCCTCAGGTGCTCGTCGGTGTAGCTCGCGGGGCCTCCCATCGTGTACGAGATGAACCGCGCCTGGTGGTCGAGCAGGCGCTTCATGTCGACGTTCTCGAAGTGGTAGCCGATCACCGGTGAGTCGAGCACGCGTTCGTAGAAGTCGGAGACAACGCGGCGGACGGCCGCGAACCCCCCGTACCGCTCGAAGATCGTCTCTGCCATCAGCCGCTCCCGAAGTCGTCTCGATTGCTCCCGCGCGGGGTGCTCAGCCGCACCGCCACGACCGTCCAGGCTGCGCCTCCCCCGAACCGGGAGGCCTCCGTCGAGGGCACGAACCCTACCAAGCTTCTCGTTCGCGGTCGCCCGCCGGACAACGTGTGACCGACGGCCGGTCAGGGAGTTTCGAGGTCCCGGCGCTCGACGAGGAGCGCGCCGGATACGAGAACCACGAGCGCAGCCGCCAGCACGACGAGAACCCCCACGCCGTCGATGCCGCTCCGCAGCGGAGCCGACCCGACGAGCCAGAAGGGGGAGAGGAAGCGGAACGGGTCGAGCCAGCCTGCGAGCCCGTGGAGGCCGCCCACGAGGTAGGCGGCCGCCGCGGTGCCCGCGGGTACCCCGATGGCGAGCGCCCGACTCGGGATCGCCGCGCCGAGGGCGAGGGCCAGCCACCCGAAGAAGAGGGCTACCGCCCCGACCGAGACCATCGCCCCGACGAGCTTGACGGCGGAGAGGTCGAGCCCGACGACGGGATCGAGAAGCGCCATCGCGACACCGGTGACGGCGCAGACGATGGCGATCTCGACACCGATTGCGGCGCCCTTCGCCAGCACGGCGCTGCGTCGTCTGACCGGGTACGAGAGGACGAGCTCGAGTCGGCCTGCGTCTTCCTCCCCCGCGAAGGCCCTGGCGCCGGATCCGATGGCCAGCACGAGGACGAGGAGGGGGAGCATGAAGCTGAAGAGCTCGACATCGAGGTACCCGGCGCCGGTCGTGATGTCCCCCTGGCCGATCCCGACGAGCTCCTTCAGGACGTCGGGATAGCTCTCGACGAGCTCGTCGATCTGGGGCGATCCCTCGATCGACGGGAAGATCGCCGCGAGGAGCGCGACGTACGCCGCGATGCCCACGCACCAGCCCACGAGCGCTCGGCGGTGGTCGCGAATCCCGCGCCGGAAGAGCTCAGCTGCCGTCGTCTGCCTCCTCGTAGAGCTCGAGGAAGATCTCCTCGAGGTCGGCCGGCTGCGACACGAAGTCGGAGATCGGGTGGCGTGCGACCTCCTTGACGAGCGCGTCCATCGCGGTCTCGGGCGCGGAGAGCCGCACGTGCGAGTCGTCGATGCCGACGACGCGGACGCCGTCGATCCGCTCGAACGGTGTCGGGTCGACCGCTGTGGAGAAGGTGACCGAGACGTGTCGCAGGGCCCGCTCGCGCAGCGTCTCCACGGCGTCGACGTCCACGAGGCGGCCCTCCCTGATGATCCCGACCCGGTCGGCGACGTGCTGCACCTCGTCGAGCGAGTGGGACGACAGGAACACGGTCGCGCCGGCATCCGCCGTCTCCCGGAGCAGACCCCTCATCTCCCCGCGGAGGAGCGGATCGAGCCCCGCGGTCGGCTCGTCGAGGACGACGACCTCGGGGCGATGCATGAACGCCTGGATGAGGCCGAGCTTCTGGCGGTTCCCCGTCGAGAGCTGCCGGATCGGCCGGTCGAGGACGACGCTGAATCGCTCGCAGAGGGAGTCCCGGAGACGCTCGTCGACCCCTCCTCGAAGCCGCGCGAGCGAGTCGAGCTGCTCCGCACCGGTGAGGCGATCGTGCAGTCGGAGCTCGCCGGGGAGGTAGCCGGTCACCGCACGCGCCGCGACGCCGTCGGAGTGGACGTCCACGCCGAGGATCGAGGCCCGGCCCGCCGTTGCGTGGATCAGCCCCAGCAGGAGCCGGATCGTCGTGCTCTTGCCCGCGCCGTTCGGCCCGAGGTAGCCGAACACCTCGCCCCTCTCGACGCGGAGATCGAGGCCGACCAGCGCGCGAACGCGGCCTCCGTACGTCTTCGACAGCCCGACGGTCTCGATCGCGGCTGGCGCATCCATCGTCTCGATCGTACTCCCGCCCGTCCGGGCCCCGTGTGGCGGACCCGCTTGGCCGGGGCGGCGATCGGCAACCTCGAGGCGATCTTCAAGGCGTTCTTACCCAATCCACAGGCTGGCATGCTTTCGTATACCGCTTCGGGGCGCGACAGCGACAGAAGGGAGTGCCGATGACCGCCGAGGGCGAAGCCCAGTCCCAGCCGACTCCCGAGCAGGCCAACGAGCTCCTCGAGCAGGCGCTGATCGAGATTCGCCGGATCATCGCGGGGCAGGATGCGATGCTCGAGCGCGTCCTCGTGTGCCTCCTCGCCCAGGGCCACCTGCTGATCGAGGGAGTGCCCGGGCTCGCGAAGACGCTGACCATCAAGACGACCGCGGGGGTCCTCGGCGGCACGTTCGCGCGCGTTCAGTTCACGCCCGACCTCGTTCCCTCGGACCTCGTCGGGACGAGGATCTACCGGCCCGGAGAGGGGAAGTTCGACACGGAGCTCGGCCCGGTGTTCTGCAACTTCCTCCTCGCCGACGAGATCAACCGCGCGCCGGCGAAGGTGCAGTCCGCGCTGCTCGAGGTCATGCAGGAGCATCAGGTGACGATCGGGCACGAGACGTACCCGGTTCCGGAGCCCTTCCTCGTCATGGCGACGCAGAACCCGATCGAGTCCGAAGGGACCTACCCGCTCCCGGAGGCGCAGATCGACCGCTTCATGCTGAAGGTCGTGATCGGGTACCCGGCGCACGACGAGGAGCTCACGGTCGTGCAGCGCCAGCTCGTCGACCCGCCCGAGCTCCGTCAGGCTCTGTCCCTGGAGGAGCTCAGGGCGCTCCAGCGCGCGGTCTTCGACATCTACGTTGACCCCTCGCTCGTGAGCTACGCGGTCGACATCGCGACGGCGACGCGCGAGCCCGCGGCGCACGGGCTTCCCGAGCTCGCGTCGTACATCTCGTTCGGTGCGAGCCCGCGCGGCCCGATCAGCCTCGTGCAGGGTGCGAGGGCCCTCGCGCTCGTACGCGGCCGGGAGTACGCGCTCGTCGAGGATCTACAGGCACTTGCCAGGGATGCGCTCCGGCACCGCCTCGTGCTCTCGTACCAGGCGCTGGCCGAGGACGTGACCTCGGACGAGATCCTCGACCAGGTGCTGGGAGTCGTGCCCGTGCCGCAGCTCGATCTCGCCCGGCAATCCGCGGCGTGACCTCCGCGAGCTCGCTCCTTCCTTCCCCGACCCGCTCGCGTCCGGGCCCGGGGCCCATGGCCGAAGGACTGCTGCGGGTGCTCGACGTCTCGGTCGGGAGGAGGGTGGAGGGCCTGCTCGCCGGCGACTTCCGCTCGAGCCTGCTGGGAGCAGGATCGGAGCTGGCGATGGTTCGACCGTACGCGCTCGGCGACGACGTGCGCCGCATCGACTGGAACGTCACCGCACGGACCGGCGAGCCCCACGTGCGGGTCGATCTCGCCGAGCGCGTCCTCGTGACGTGGCTCGCGCTCGACGTGTCGGCCTCGATGCAGTTCGGCACTGCCGAGCGCAGGAAGGCCGACGTCGCCGAGGGGGTCGCGATCGCGTTCGGGCACCTCTCGACGAGGCGTGGAAACCGGCTCGGCGTCGTGACGTTCGGCGGCGAGGAGACCCATGTGCTGCCTCCGCGGCAGGGCCGGGTCGGGCTCGTGGGCCTGCTCGCGGCGCTCAGGGAGATGGAGGAGCCCGCCCGGAACGGGACGACGTCGCTCGGCTCTGCCCTCATACACACCGACTCGCTCGTCAGTCAGAAGTCCCTGGTGGTCGTCATCTCCGACTTCCGCGGCCCGCGCGACTGGCGGAAGTCGCTCCTGACCCTCGCCGGGCAGCACGACGTCGTCGCCGTCGAGATCCGCGACCCGCGTGAGCAGGCGCTCACGAACGTCGGGCTGCTCTGGCTCGTCGACCCCGAGACCGGGCGGCAGCTGCGCGTCGACACGCGGAGCCGTCGCCTGCGCGAGCGCTTCGCGGAGGCCGCGGCTGCGGAGCGCGACGAGGTCGCCCGGGAGATTCGGTCGACGGGGGCCCGGCACGTCGTGCTCACGACCTCCGAGGACTGGCTCCGTCCGCTCGTCGTGTTTCTCCGCAGGAGTCGAAGATGACGTTCGGCTGGCCGATCGCCCTCGTCGGGCTCGTGCTCGTTCCGCTGCTCGCCGTCGTCTGGGCGTGGCACGAGCGCCGCCGCACGCGCTCCCAGGCCGCTTTCGGCAACCCCGACCTCCTGCCGAACGTCGTGGAGAGGTCGCCCGGCCGCCTGCGCGCGCTCCCGGTCGTCATCGCGCTCGTGGCACTCACGGCCATGATCGTCGGCGTGGCGAGGCCGCACGCGACGGTCGAGGTCCCCCGCGAGGAGGCGACCATCGTCCTCGCCGTCGACGTCTCCCGCTCGATGAAGGCCACGGACGTGCAGCCGACGAGGCTGGACGCAGCGAGGGCGGCGGCCAAGCAGTTCCTCGCGGGCGTTCCGGAGAAGTTCCGAGTCGGGGTCGTGTCCTTCGCGAGCCGCGCCGCCGTCGGCGTCGTGCCGACCGAGGATCGCGAGCTCGTGGGCTCTGCGCTCGATGCTCTCGTCCCGGGCGAGGGGACGGCGCTCGGCGACGCGGTCGCGCTCTCGCTCCGCATCGGTCGTCCCACCGAGGCGAGCACGGAGCCGCCCCCTCCGCGCTCGATCCTGTTGATCTCGGACGGGGCACGCGACGGCGGCCGGCTGGAGCCGGCCGACGCGGCCGAGGAGGCGAAGAAGCAGGGAGTGCCCGTCTACTCCGTGCTCGTCGGCACCGGAAACGGAGTCGTGGAGGAGACGCTGCCCGGCGGGCTGCGACGAATCATCCGAGTCCCGCCGAGCCCCGAGACGCTGCAGCAGGTCTCTCTGACGACGGGTGGCGAGCTGTTCGCCGCTCCCGACGCGGAAGGGCTGCGAACGGTCTACGAGGAGCTCGGCTCGCGGCTCGGCACGAGAGACGAGTCTCGGGAGATCACCGACGTCTTCGCAGCGGCCGGCGTCGCGCTCCTGCTCGTGGCGGCCGCGATCTCCGCCTTCCTCTTCCGGAGCGTCCCGTGATCGCCCTCCGCCTCGTGACGGCGGGAGCCGTGGCCGTACTGTCGTTGGCTGCGGCATCGTCGGTGCGCGCAGCCGACGAGTGCGAGGGCCTCATGGTCTGCGTTCCGATCGCCGGCCCGTGGGTCGTCGTGCCGAAGTCCGCAGGGACGAGTCGCCCGAGCGCCGAGTGGCAGATGACCTGTCCCCGCGGCCACGTCGCCGGTGGGCTCGACGCGCGGATCAGCGAGCGGGCGATCCGCGTGACGTTCGTCGGCTCGCTCGGGAGTCCCGTGACTCCGGGGATCACGACGTCCCGGTCTGTCGTGTTCACGGCGACCCACGTGGGATCCTCGAGCCGCGCCGCCTCGTTCAAGCCGTTCGTCGGCTGCATCCCCGCGACGGGAGGTGGAGGGCGGGTGCCGACGTCGGTGACGGCCTTCAGGCCGGGCAAGCCGGCGACGCGGCGCGTGAAGACCGCTCGCGTGCGTCCCGGCACGACGACCGTGTCGCAGGCGTGCGCGGCGCGCGAGCGCCTCGTCGGAGCGTCGCATGCGTTCGCCTTCGCGACCAGGACGCCGCCGAGCGCGAGCCTCGTGAAGAGCGTCTCGGGTGTGCAGTCGATTCTCGGGAACCGCGTCGTCGTGCGCGTGCGCGGGGACGCCGAGATCGGGGGCGTTCGCGCTCGTGTCCAGGTTCACGCCGTCTGCGCGGTGGCGCGATGAGCTTTCTCAGCCCCTGGCTCCTGCTCGGCCTGCTCCTGCTCCCCGCGGTCGTGGGCATGTGGCTGCTCGCAGAGAGGCGGCGCATGCGCTACGCGGTCCGGTACACGAACGTCGACGTGCTCGCGACCCTCGTGTCGGCGAGGTCGTGGCTGAGGCTCGTGGCGCCGGCGGTCTTCCTGCTCGGTCTCGGCGTGCTCCTCTTCGCTCTCGCGCGGCCTCAGGTGAACCGGACCGTCGTCAAGGACAAGGCGACGGTGATCCTCGTCGTCGACACGTCTCGCTCCATGCAGGCGGAGGACGTCGAGCCGACGCGCCTCGGAGCCGCCCAGGAGGCGGTCCGGACGTTCCTCGACCAGGCCCCGGGCGATCTCCGCGTCGGCCTCGTCGTCTTCGCCGGGGAGACGCAGGTCGCGACACCGCCGACGACGAAGCACGAGCTGGTCGGACAGGCGGTCGACGAGATGGACGACTTCCTCCTGTACGGAGGCACGGCGATCGGCGACGCCTTGCAGACCGCCGTCGAGCTCGGTCGGCGGATCACCGGGCAACCGTCCGTAGACGGTGAGATCGCCTCGCGTGACCTCCGGGGCCCGACTCGCCTGCTTGCCCAGGCGGGAAGCGACGGCGCGGAGAGCCCCGTCTCGATCCTCTTCCTCTCCGACGGTGCGCAGACCCGCGGGCTCCTCGAGCCGCTCGAGGGCGCCGCGCTCGCGAAGGAGGCGGGCATCCCCGTGTACACCATCGCCCTCGGCACGCCCGACGGCGTCATCGATCGCGGATCGTTCGGCTGGTTCGGTGGGTCGGGGCAGGGCGGAGGAAGTGATCGACTGATCCCGGTTCCGCCGGACCCGGTCACGTTGAACGCGATCGCCGAGGTGACGGGCGGGGAGTTCTCGGAGGCTCGGACGGCGGAGTCGCTCGAGCGCGCCTATGCGAACCTGGGCTCACGTCTCGGCCGCGAGCCCGGCAAGACCGAGGTCACGTTCCTGTTCGTGGCGGTCGCTGCCGGGCTCCTTCTGCTGGCGGGAGTCTTCTCCGCGGTGCTCGCTCCTCGGCTCCCGTAGCTCGCTAGGCGACGATGATCGTGAACGGCGCATCGACCCGGTCGTCGCGTCCGGCCGGGTGGATCGTGACCTTGAACGTGCCGCTCGGAGTCGGCTCGACCGTCGCGTACGAGTCGCCCGTGCCGCTGCCGACGCCGCTCGCGCCGGAGACCCCGACGAATCGAACCTCGTAGACACCGGTCTCGACGCGGCGCACCTGAACCGCCTTGCCCTTGCAGTTGAAGCGGCGCGAGAAGTACGCCTTGCCGGACGTGAACGTGTCCGGGAGGTTCGCCATGCCCGCACTCGGGTTGCCGGTGACGACGGCCACGCCTCGGACGGCGCCGTTCGCGCACCGCTTCTGATTCGCGAACTGGGCCGAGATGCTGTCGCCGAGCGCGAACGCCGATCCGCCGAGGGCGAAGAAGAGTGCGACCAGCGCGATCGCGGTCGCCGGGGTGAACGTCAGGCGCTTCCGGATCCTCATGTCTTGCTCCTCCAATCTCGTATTCCGGTTCCTCGGTAGGTTCCTCGCGATGTCGGACGGCGCAACCCCTGTTCGGGGAAGGCTGACGAGGACCCACAAGCGACTGCTGGGGGGCGCGGCGACGGTCGCGATCGTCGTCGCGGTGTTCGCGTTCCTCCTGCCGCGCATCGCCGACTACCGCTCGGTGCTCGACGTCGTCCGAGGTCTCGGCTGGCAGGAGTGGCTTCTCCTGACCGGTGCCGTCGTGCTCAACCTCGTGACCTTCGCACCCCCGTGGATGGCCGCACTGCCCGGTCTTCGCTTCCGGCAGTCGATGGTCCTGACCCAGGCGTCCACCGCGCTCTCGATCGTCTCGCCCGCGGGAGCCGCCGTGGGGATGGCGGGCTCGTTCTCGATGCTTCGCTCGTGGGGGTTCGACCGGCGGCCGGTCGGGCTCGCCGTTGCGGTCGTGGGCGTCTGGAACCAACTTGCGAGCCTCGCCTTCCCCGTCGTGGCCCTCGCGCTCCTGAGCGCCTCCGGCGAGCGGCATCCGGGTCTGACGACGGCTGCACTGATCGGCGCGGTCGTACTCGTGACGGTCGTCGCAGGCTTCGCGCTCGGGCTCCTGAAGCAGCGCTGGGCGCGCACCTTCGGAGACCTCGCCGCCCACCTCGTGAGCCGTGTGCGGCGCGTCTTCCGGAAGGGCTCCGTGCTCTGGAGCGGAGACAGCTTCGTGCGGTTCCGGTCGTCGGCGCTCGGGCTGTTGCGGCGGCGCTGGCACGTGATCACGCTCACGACCCTGCTCGGTCATCTGACCGTCTTCCTGCTGTTGCTCGTCTGCCTGCGTGTGATCGGCGTGACGGCATCGGAGGTCAGCCTCGTCGAGGCGTTCGCCGCGTGGGCCCTCGTCCGCATCATCGGCTCGCTCCCCCTCACGCCGGCCGGCGTCGGCTTCGTCGAGATCGGGCTCACGGGGGCACTCGTCGCCTTCGGAGCCCCCAGCGCGGAAGCGGTGACCGCGACCCTGCTGTACCGGGCGCTGAGCGTGCTCCCGACTCTGGTGCTCGGCCTCGTCGCCGCCGCGACTTGGAGAAGCCACCACCCGGGGGACGCGGTAGAGTCCCGCGATGGTGTGTGACGAGGGGGCACGGGTCCGAGCCGGAGCGCCTCGACATCCCTCGTTCGGGGTAGCGATCTCGAAGGCGCAACGGCCGAGGATTGAGTCGATGGCGTCCACGACGACTTCGGCGTCGGTGCGGCTTCTCGTGAGCGCGTGCGCAGCCGCCCTCTTCGTCGCGTTCCTGCTCGTCGCGGGTCGGGCGGACGGGGCCGGTCGCGCCTGGGAGGCGTATCTCGCGCCGGCAGCGGTGTGCGCGGGAGGAAAGAACGGCGGCTCCTCGCTGACCTCACAGGCACGGACCGTCACCTGCCTCGTGAACTGGGCGAGGGCTCGGGAGGGAGTCCGAAGGCTCGTGTCGCGCCGCTCGCTCCAGCGGGCTGCGGCCATGAAGGGCCGGGTCGTGGCCGAGTGCGGGCAGCTCTCCCACACTCCGTGCGGCTCCGAAGCAAGCGCGGAGGTTCGGGCCGCGGGGTATCGGTTCGCGTACTTCGGGGAGAACCTGTTCGCGGGGCCGTGGGGGAAGGTCGGGCCGCGGGCAGTCGTCACGGCATGGCTCAGATCGCCGTCTCATCGTGCGAATCTCCTCGACCCCGACTTCCGTGATCTCGGCGTCGCCTCCGCGCCTGCCCCGGGCCTGCTCGGATCTGGCCGGTCGGTTCTGTGGACCGCCGCGTTCGCAACTCCCCGCTGACGCGGCTGCAGGAGTCGGGCTTCCCGACGTGAAAGACCCGCCGTGCGCGAGGAGAGCCACCTCGACGACATGCGCGCCGCGATCCGCGGGGACTTCGAGCGCCTCGAGCAGCGCCGTGGAGCGCAAGAGCTGATGCACGTCACGGAGCGCGAGGACGAGCCGGAGCCTGCTGCGGATCGTCACGCCGAGCCCGAGCGCCAGCCCGAGCCCGAGCGCCGGCCCGAGCCCGAGCTCGTCGTGGAGGCCGAGGCGCACGAGCCGGAAGCGGAGCCCGGCCCCACCCTCGACCTCGAGCAGGCCGAGGCCGACGAGGCCGCCGAGCCACCGGCCCGGTCGTGGCTCGCGCGCCTGCTTGCCGCGATCTCGCCGCGGCAGGTCTAATGAAGGCGTGAAGCGCGCGGAGCGCGAAGCGATCATGCGTCAGGGCGTCGTCCTGCCGGAGACGCCGAGGCAGCGACGCGAGCGCGAGGGGCTCGAGGAGGACCTCCGCTCGATAGATCTTCGCGGGAAGCCGCTTCCCATCCGCCCGCGCCTCTTCAGGCCGAGCGCGGATGCCTACCTCGTCGCGACGAGGGGCCCGCTCCCGTACATGCTGCGCCTGCGCGAGATCGAGCACGCGACCGGGGAGCACGAGGCTCGGCTCCGAGAGGCCTGGCGGGCGCTTGGCGACGAGTGCTCGGACGAGCGGGAGTTCGCGCACCGGTGGACCGCGGCCGTGCGGGCGACGAGCTTCGACGAGGTCAACGACCTCATCGACCGGCACAACCGCTGGTACCCGGCAGAGTCGCGGCTGCCCATGGATCCGCGGCGGGGCGACTACGTGCTCGTCAACGGGCGCGACTACCGCCTGGAGCCTCTCGACACCGAGTGGGCGCTCGAGCGCTTCCCGCCGGTGCTCGACCTCGCCCGCGGCTAGCCGCGCGGCTTGCGCGCGCGAACGAGGGCATCGATCGCAGGGCGGTCGGCGTCGGGGATGTCGCGCAGCACGCGCTCGGCCTTCTCGATCTCGAGGCCCGGGAGCTGCGCGACGATGTCGTCGGGCGTGTAGAGGCGATCGGGGTCGCTGGGCCCGCCGACTCCCTCGGTGAGGTTGTCGAGGTGGTGCCCGACGACCAGGAGGATGCCCCCCGGTGCGAGCGCGACGCCCGCGCGCTCGAGGACGATCAGCCGCTCCGCGGCCGGAACCTGGAGGTAGAAGACGAGCACGAGGTCGTAGGCGCCGACCTCGGGCTCGTACTCGAGGAGGTCGGCGCAGTGGAACGCGGCTCCCAGGTTGTCGCGATCGGCGCGTGCTCTCGCCTTCTCGATCGCGACCGACGAGAAGTCGACCCCGGTCACGTCCCAGCCGAGCGTCGCGAGCCAGATCGCGTTGCGGCCCTCTCCGCAGGCGAGGTCGAGCGCCCTGCCCGGCGGGAGCGAGGACACCTCGTCGACGAGGAACCGGTTCGGTAGGAGTGTCCAGAGGGCCTCCGCCTCCGCGTACCGCTGATCCCAGTCCTCACGCCGCATGCGGTCTCACGTTCCTGGAGGCGATCGGCCACGTGGCCGCGAGCGTCAGCGCGCACAGGGCCGCGCCGAGCAGGTACGGGCCCGGGTCGCCGACGGCGTCCGCGAGCGCTCCGCCGGTCGCCGGCCCGATGGACTGGCCGAGGGCCCAGGCCGTGTTCATGATCCCGAATGCGAGGCCCTGGGCGAGGCCGGCGACATCGGCGCGGTAGGAGGCGAGGGCCATGGCCGGCGTGTAGAGGCTCCCGTAGCAGATGGCCCCGAACGTCACGAGCAGCGCGACGGCGATGGGCGTCGACGACGCGGCCAGGAGGCATGCGACCACGACAGAGCCCGCGAGAGCGGCCCGGATCGGGAACAGTCGTCCGACGCGGTCGGTGGCGCGGCCGAGGAAGGGGTTGATCGCGGCCTCCACGACACCTGCGGCGAACCACGCCGAGGCGATTGCGAAGACACCCCAGCCCGCCTCGTCGAGAGCGAGTGGAGCGAGGACGACCATCGTCCCGAAGAGCATGGCCGGCAAGGTGTTGAGCCAGAGCCCGCCGAGGAACCGAGGGTCCCGAAGGGCGGACGAGAGCCCCGCGGAGGTGAGCGGCTCGCGGGGGGACGAGCGATAGGTCGCTGCCAGGAGCGCGAACCCCAGCGCCACGACGCCGACCACGGTGAACGATGCGCGGATCCCCGCGAGCTCCGCGACACCGCCGAAGACCGGTCCGAGGACGGAGCCGAACACCGCCGCCGCGAAGGCCGTCCCGATCACCTCACCGCGCCGTGCACGCGGGGATGCGACGGCGATCCAGGCAAGTGCCCCGGCCCAGGTCGCCGTGCTGGACACTCCCTGCACGAAGCGCGCCGTCCCGAGCGTGACCGCGGTGTCAGCCGCGGCGAAGGCGAAGCTCCCGGCCCCGAGGAGGAGCAGTCCGCCCACGACCGAGCGCTTCGGGCCCCATCGTGACGCCGCGAGGCCGCCGGGGATGCCGCCCAGGATCGCGCCCGCACCGTACGCACCCACGAGGAGCCCCGCTCCGGTCTTCGACAGGTCGAACTCGTCCACGTAGCCGGGGACGAGCGGGGTCAGCGCGGTGAACAGCATCGCGTCGACGAAGACGATCGAGCTGACGAGAGCGAGGAGACGGCGCACGAGGGCTCAGGATATTCCTCGCCCAAACAGAAATGCACCGAGCCGGTGGCGACTTCGTCCGACCTCCCGACTGACCGCCGCCGAAGCGACCGCCGATCGGAGGGCCATCAACCTCAGACGCTCCGTACTCGGTGCACGGGGCAATCTAGGGACCGCCTCGATGCCGGTCAAGGGCTCGGGGAGAGGAAGATCTCGCAATTTGCGGTGAAACGTTTGGACGGGCTCCCAGCACGGCCGGACAGTGCGGCCGGACAGTGCGGCCGGACAGTGCGGCCGGACAGTGCGACCGGACGATCACGTTCGACCGGCTGGAGTGCCGGCTCCGGCCGGCCTCCTCCGTTGAACCTCGAGCTCTTCGTCGGGCGGTTCCCCGAGCGACCCGCGAGGCGCCGCGGCGGGCCGGACCGGACGTGCGCGCTTCGTAGATCGCGGATCAGAGCGCACAACGAAATGCACCGAGCCGGTGGCGCCTTCGTCCGGCCTTCCGACTGACCGCCGCCGAAGCGGCTGCCGATCGGAGGGCCATCAACCTCGGACGCTCCGTACTCGGTGCAAGCAGCACCCTAGGGGCCCTGTCGAACGCCGTCAAGGCCTCCCTGGAGAGAAGTTGTCGCAATTTGCGAATTTTTCTTCTCACACAGGGTCAGACTGCAGAAGTCTGCGTGTGCTCTAGATCGGACGAGGGGAAAAAAGAGGCTGGGCCCGAGGCCCAGCCAAAGAGTTCGCCGAGCCGGGAACGCTTTCGTCCACCTTCCCGACGAACCTTCCGCTTCCGCGTAGTGCTCCTCGGGGGGCTTCGTCCTACCGGCGCCCCGTGCTCGGCGCAGGCAAGAACCTACGCGATCGGACATGTCCGATCAAGACCCGCCGGAAGAGAAAGTTCTCGCAAATTGCGCGCATCAGGCGCACTCGAGGTCGGCGAGCCGGCCCTTGCCGAATCCCTCCAGCCCCGTTGCGAGGACGCCCGTCGAGGGCGACCGCGGCGCTCTTGCCGAGATCGGCGGAGAGACTTTGCGCGTCCTCCGGGTCTCCCTCGAGCCGGCCGACGGCACGCCCAGGGAATGTGGAGAAGGCACACTCTGGATTGTGGAGACCGAGCCCGCATGAGGCCCGTGATCGGGATCACGTCGTACGCGCAGGACGCGCGCTGGGGCGTGTGGCACATCCCGGCCGCGCTCGTCCCGCTCGCATACGTCGAGGCGGTCGAGCACGCGGGAGGACGAGCAGTGGTCATCCCTCCGAGCGAGGAGGGCATCGACGAGACGCTCGACGCCGTCGACGGGATGGTCTTCTCCGGCGGCGCGGACATCGACCCGGTGCTCTACGGGGCCGACGCACACCCCGAGACCGACGTCCCGCACTCGCACCGCGACGCCGGCGAGCTCGCCCTGCTCAACGCCGCCCTGGAGCGGGACATGCCGACGCTCGCGATCTGCCGGGGCTTCCAGCTCCTCAATATCGCCCGAGGCGGCGACCTCATCCAGCACCTCCCGGAGGAGGCCCGCCACGTCGTGCACAGGGACGTCCCCGGCGAGTTCACGCACCACCCGGTCGAGGTGAAGGCCGGGACGCGTCTTGCGTCGCTGCTCGGGGACGGCACGCACGTCACATCGCACCACCACCAGGCGATCAGGCGCCTCGGGGACGGGCTCGTCGAGACCGCCTGGGCGGACGACGGCACGCTCGAAGCGCTCGAGGATCCCTCCCGGCGTTTCGTCGTCGGCGTCCAGTGGCATCCCGAGGAGAGCGAGGACCGCGCGCTCTTCGAGGCCCTCGTCGCAGAGGCTCGCGCGTATCGAGCCGCGCGAGAGAAGTAGGCTCACGCTTCCTCGTCAGCCCGAAGGGAGCCCCGCTTGACCTTCTTCTTCATCGCGATGTACGTCCTGCTCTACTTCTTCTTCGTCGTGGACGTCCTGCGGCAGCCGGCGTCCGCGCTCTCGGGAACGGGCAAGGCGCTCTGGATCGTCGCCCTGTTCCTGTTTCCGATCCTCTCCTGGATCGTCTACGGCTTCTGGCGGATCCGGCAGAGCCGGGGTCTTCCTGGTCTCTAGCGTGTTTGAGTCCGCGCGATGGCTCTGACCGTCCTGAACCCGGCCACCGCGGCGCCGATCGCGGAGCTCGAGCAGGCAGGCGTCGACGAGGCCGACGAGGCTGTCGCCAGGGCGCGCGACGCCTTCCCGGCGTGGAGTGCCGTCGCCCCGGCGGATCGCGCCTGACTGCTGCGCCGACTCGCGACCCTCGTGGAGGAGAACGCGGAGGAGCTCGCGCAGATCGAGTCCCGCAACGTCGGCAAGCCGATCTCCGGAGCGCGCGGGGAGGTCGGGAATGCGGCGGCGTTCGTCGTCGACGGCGGGATCACCGCCGCCTACGTCACGCCGGAGTGAGGCTCAGACGCCGACGACCTTGACGAGCCAACGGCGGTCTCGCGCGCGGTCGAGCTCGAGGAAGAGCACGCGCTGCCACTGGCCGAGGCAGAGCTCGCCGTTCTGAACGGGAATCGCCTCGCCCGCCGGGCCGAGGAGCATCGACATGCAGTGGGCGTGGCCGTTCCCGATCTCCATGTCCTCCTCGCAGACGTTCTCGGTCCGACGGTCCCAGTCGTCGTGGGCGTAGTAGTGCTCGGTCGGCACGAGCCGCTTCAGGAGCACCGCGAAGTCCTCGAGGAAGCCGCGCTCCCACTCGTTCACCCGCACCGAGCAGGTCGTGTGCGGGGAGTAGACGTTGCAGATGCCGTCGGTGACCCCGCTCTGGCGCACCGCCTCCCGCACCTCTTCGGTGATGTCGGTGACGGCGAGCCCGCCGGCGGTGCGCAGCCGATGCTCGAGCTGGAACGTCTTCACGGGATCGACATTGTGTCAGCCCGAGCGGTTCCCGGCGAAGCGGAACCGTCGGATACGCTCGTCCCGGCGGGCCCGTAGCTCAGCTGGTCAGAGCAGCCGACTCATAATCGGTTGGTCCCTGGTTCGAGTCCAGGCGGGCCCATTCCAGCCCGAGCGGTAGAGCCGGATCCGCATGGCCATGCGGGTCGGGTGTGCCGGGTGTGCCGCGAAGTCGCGTGCGGTGCATACCTCGAGACTTGTCCGTTCCGGACATCTCGTCGATCGCCTCGAGCTCGGCGGGAGTGGG
>JBFFGH010000039.1:0-16705 GCA_041557575.1 Gaiellaceae bacterium | reverse complement strand
GGGATCGTGCTGCCGAGCTTGAAGTAGCTCATCGGCTGACCATTCCGCGTGTCGTTGACCGGCTGGAGGATGGAGCCCGGATTGTTGAAGACGCGGTAGTCGCTCGTCGACTTCGTGTCAATGCCACCGTCGTCGTCCTCCACGCTGACGGCGATCCTGTACGAGCCGGCCGCCGCATATGCGCCCGAGGCGCTCACGGGCGACGTCGCGAAGCCGAACGTGCTGCCGTTGCCCCAGTCGATCGACCCGAGATGGGTATCCGCTGCCCCGGGATCGCTGAAGACGAACGAGAGCGACGGCCTGCACCCGAGCGCGTCGCGGATCGGCGCGAGCGTTCCGATCGCCGGGTTGGCATTCGCCGCAGAGAACTGGAAAGAGTCCTCCGCCGACCCGCCACGGCCATCGCTCGCGGTCACGGTGACCGTCGCCTGTGCGACGTCATCGTCGGTTGCCAGCGTCCACGTCCAGGAGCCGTTCCCGTTGACCGCGAACGTGCCCGCGCTCGGGCTCGCCGAGAGCGAGAGGGTATCGCCGTCAGCGTCGGTGAACGACCCGGACGCAGTCAGCGTCTGACCTTCGATGCCGTTGGCATCGAGCGCAGCCGTCGCTATGGCCGGGGCGCGATTCGACGGGGGCGTCACGGTGTCGCAGGCGTCGCCGATGCCGTCGCCGTCGGAGTCCTTCTGGTCAGAGTTGGCGGCACTTGGGCAGTTGTCGCTCCCGTCCGCAATGCCGTCGCGGTCGCCGTCTGCGAGGACGATCAGCCGCCACGCCGTGGGGGCTGCGTTGTAGCTGCCGTTCGTGTCGCTGACCGAGACCGCCGCGAAGTCGTACTGTCCCGGCGGGGCCGAGAAGTTCACGCTCTGCGACTCGTTGCACTTCGTGAAGACCAGGCTTGCCGGGCTGGCTGAGACGGCAGCCGGCCGGTTGATGGTGATCGTTGCGGGCGAGCCGTCAGCCGCATCACACTGACCGCTGTCCTCGATCCAGTAGTTGATGCTCGTCGTCTGGCCTTCGAGCACCTGCCGCTGTTGGCCGACGCCGCCGGATGCTGCAACGTTGTTCTTCACCACGTCGCCCATCGCTGCAGCGCTGATGACCACCGCTCCGAGTACGGCTGTCGCAAGCGCGACGTAGATCCTCTTCTTCCACATGTTCTGCTCCTTCTCTCACCGACACCGCGTGCAGGCGGTGGGCCGACAGTTGACGAGGGAGCAGTGTGGGGGCCACGAGTCAACGTCTTCTCTGCCGAGTCTCAAGATCTCCTCAAGCCGCTAGACGCGAGTAGCGAGCTCGGACTGCGCTCCGGTGTCGCAGTCGCGATCTGTCGTCAGGATCGCCCTCGGCGCTCCGGAGGCGGTCTCGGCGCGGGCGACCCGGTCTAGGCAGAGGCCATGCGGAAGCCGACGCCGCGTACTGTCTCGATCCACCTCGGCTCGCGCGGGTCATCGCCGAGCTTCCGCCGAAGGTTCGAGACGTGGACATCGACGACATGGTCGTCTCCGAACCAACCAGGGCCCCATACCTGCTCGACCAGCTGTCCCCGGCTGAACACCTGCCTGGGCGAACGACTCAACACGTCGAGGAGGGCGAACTCGAGGCGGGTGAGGGGAACGATCTTCCCAGCGCGCGTCACCTGACGTCGCGTCACGTCGATCTCGAGCTCTCCGAAGACCCGCACCTCCTGTGGCTCGATGCTCCGCATCACGGGCCTGCGCAGAAGGGCCGAGATGCGCGCAAGGAGCTCCCGGTTGCCGAACGGCTTCGTGAGGTAGTCGTCGGCGCCGCCCATCAGGCCGCGCACTTTCTCGAGCTCGCGTCCGTGGGCGGTCAGCATGAGCACCGGCACGTCGGTGACGTCACGGATGCGCTCGAGCGTCTGCCAGCCGTCGAGCCCGGGCATGGTCACGTCGAGCACGACGATGTCCGGCCGCTCCTCGTGCAGCAGGCGAAGACCCTCGCGCCCGTCGCCCGCGAGCACAACGGTGTAGGAGCTCGCCTCGAGCAGGGCGCAGAGCGCAACGCGGATCTCCGCCTCGTCGTCGACGACGAGGACCTTCACCGGGTCATCCCGACCTGCAAGGAGCGACGCCGGGGAAGTTCGACATGCACGACCGTCCCCTTGCCGATGACGCTGTCGACGCCCACCGTTCCCCCATGAGCCGTCACGATCGCCTTGACGATCGGCAGCCCGAGCCCGCTTCCTCGTGCCCCTGTCTCGGACGCCGTCGAGGCTCTGTAGAAGGGGTCGAAGAGATGCTCGACCTCCCCGGCAGGAACGCCGACGCCACTGTCCTGCACCTCTATCCGCCAGCTGTCGGCTTGGGTGGGCGACACGCGCACCTCGATCAGGCCTCCTTCGGGCGTGAAGTGCATGGCGTTGGAGAGGAGGTTGCCCACCACCTGTGCGATGCGATCAGGGTCGGCCTCGATGAGCTCACTGAGGGTGCAGATGGTGCGGATCTCGAGCCCACGCCGCGCAGCCTCCGGCATTTCGAGCGCACAGACGTCCTCGACGATCGCACAGGCGTCGACGAGCTCGGTTCGTATCTTCACGCCGCCCGCCTCGTCCTCCGCGATGAGCAGGAGGTCGTTCACGAGGCGACCGAGCCGCTGCGCGCTCCGGTGAACGACTGCGAGGAGCTCGCGGCTCTGCTCGGGGAGCTCCGCATGTTCCTGCATCAGCTCGACGATCGAGGAGATCGACGTTACCGGCGTGCGGAGCTCGTGCGAGACGGTCGCGATCAGCTCCTCGCGCATACGATCCAGCTCGAGCAGGCGAGCGTTCTGCTCTCGGAGCAGCCGCTCGACCTTCCGGCGCTCGGTGATGTCTCGGAGATGGGCGGTGTAGACCCGAGGCTCCGTCGACACCTCCGCAACGGTCATCTCGACCGGGAACTCGCGCCCGTCGGCGTGCATCGCGCTCAGCTCGAGCCTCCTGCCGAGGATCTTCGCTTCGCCTGTCGCGAGATAGCGGCTCATGCCGTGCTGGTGGGACTCTCGGAGCGAGGGCGGGACGATCAGATCGCTGAGGCGTGCTCCGACCGCCTGCTCGGCCGTGAATCCGAAAGTGCGCTCCGCTGCGGGGTTCCAGGCGACGATCGTCCCGACCGCATCGCTGGAGACGATCGCGTCGAGCGACGAATCGATCACCGTCGCGGACCGCAACTCCGCCTCGATCAGCCGCTCGAACGCACTCCTCTCCCTCTCGGCACGAAGACGGATGGAGGCGATGGACGCGAGGCGCTCGAGACTCCGGCGCTGCGAGTCGCCGAGCTCTCGCGGAACGTGATCGATCACGCAGAGCGACCCGAGGGCGTGGCCATCCTCCGTGAGGAGCGGCACGCCGGCGTAGAAGTGGATCCCGGGAGAGCCCGTGACGAGCGGGTTGTCGGCAAAGCGCTCGTCGGTCGTCGCGTCGGTGACGATGAGGGGCCTCTCCGGCTCGAGGATCGCATGCCCGCAGAACGAGACATCGCGGGGGGTCTCGGTCTCGTCCCAGCCGACCCCGGACTTGAACCATTGCCGATCTCCCTCGACGATCGTGACGAGGGAGACCGGCGCCTCGCAGATCTCGGACGCGAGCGCAACGATCTCCTCGAGAACGGTGTCGCGACCCGGCTGAAGGTGCAGCGCCTCCAGCGCTTCCATTCTCGCGTGCTCGTTCTCGGGCTGCGGCGCGGGAATCACCGGGCGACGATAGCTGCAGGGCCTCCGGGCGATCTGTGCGCTGCGCACTCCGGGCCGAGCCATGTCGTTCTTCGGGCGACCGACGGCCCGATGCAACCGGCGAGGGGGCCGGCCGCCGCTAGCGCGCGGTGAGGACGAGGGGCGCGCAGGCGACGCCGGTCGCCTCCCGCACGGGGTTCCCGCGGGCGTCCTTGAGCGCCACGCGGAGCGTGCGCGCGCTCACCGTGACCTGGGCGTAGCTGTACGTGTCGATCGCCGCGCACCGCATGCCCATCCCGTTCGGGGGCGGCGGCTTGAAGAAGAGCGCGCCGATCGCGGTACCGGTGCCCTGCTGGCCGAGGAAGTTGTCGATCTCCTTGGCGAACGTGTTCGTCGCGACGGGCCCGGTCACGACCTCCCAGATGCCGGAGCCCTCGGGCGCTCCGCCGAGGGTCTTGTAGCGGATCTCGTTGACGAAGTTGGCGTGCGTGTCGGTCGTCAGGAAGACGACGTTCTTCACGTTCGCCTGCAGGAAGCGCAGGAGCTTCACGCGCTCCGCCTCGTACCCCTCCCAGCGGTCGTAGGGGAGGGCGTAGTACTGCTGGATCGGCACCTCGTTCACGATCACCTTCCAGGTCGCCTTCGATGCCTTGACCGCCTTCGTGAACGCGGCGTACTGCGCGGCGCCGAGCATCGTCCGGGCCGGGTCGTTCAGCGCGGCGAGGCACGCCGGAGGCACCTGGTTCTTCAGCGGCGGCGCGAGGGTTGCGAAGGCGTCGCGCACTGCCTGGGGCGCCGTCGGCGCGAGGTCGCCCGCACACACGTCGTCCGCCTTCGCGCTCCGGAACGTGCGCTCGTCGAGGAAGAAGAGCTCGACGTGCTTCCCCCAGCGGACGGTCCGGTAGAGGCCCGTGGCCTTGGAGGGCGCGGCAACCGGCGCGTAGTCGGTGAACGCCCTGACGCCGGCCGCGTAGATGGCGCCGCCGTTCTCGGCGCGCGAGAAGTCGTTCACGAACTCGTGGTCGTCCCAGTGGCTGTACAGCCCGGCCGACTGCCGCAGCGCGCGGAGCGGCGCGAGCTCGAGGCCGAGCCTGTACTTGGCCCACTTCTCCGGGACGGTCTTCGCGACAGGCGCACCGCCGACCTCGCTGTCCGAGTAGATCGTGTCGCCGAGGTTGATGTTGAAGTCGTTGCGCTCGGCCGCCATCCGGCCGTAGACCTCGAAGCGGTTGTAGGCCGGCTTGCCGTTCGCAGCGCGGGTGGCGTCGGCGTCGCCCGAGAACGCGAAGCGCACCGACACCGCGGCAGACGGCGCAGGCGCGGTGACGAAGGTCCCGGTCGGGCTCTTGGCTTCCCCCTGCCTGAAGACGTACCGGTAGGTCGTTCCCGGCTTCAGCCCGCGAACAACGCGCCGAATCGTGAGATCCCGCGCTGCGCGCGCCCGGCCGGCGGAGTAGCGGCGCGCCTTTCCGCCGCGGGGCGCGACCTCGAGCGTCACGGCGCCGGCCTTCGGCGCTCGCGTCCACAGGATGGCCGACGTCGAGCGGATCTCACCTGCGGCGACCCCGAACGGGAAGGCCGCGGCCGTCCGCGCCCCGGCGGCCGGGAGAAAGCTCGCGACCGCGCAGAGAGCCGCGGCGAGCAGGACGGTCAGGCGCATCGGCTCGAGCCTACGCCGTGCTCGGAGGTCGGTCAACGTCCTCTCTCCGATCCTCCTCCGCGAGGAAGCGGAAGAACCAGTAGACGAACACCACGAAGAAGCCCGTGGCCGCCTCGACGGACATGAGCATGCCCGCGAGCTGCTGATCCTCGAGCGCGCTCAGGCCCCAGAGGCGCTCGGAGACGCCGGCGTAGAAGTCGTAGATCACGTCGGGGACGAGCGCCATGACGAGGCCGATCGGGCTCGCGAGGACGAAGGCGGCGAAGACGTAGGCGGCGCGCGCTCCGGACCCGAGCCGGTGCGGCTCGTCCTGGAAGACGCTCCACCACATCGCGATGCCGGTGGCGAAGTAGAGCGCGTGCTCGAGGTGCAGGAGCGAGTGCGGGTTCCGGAGCGCCGCGTCGTAGATCCAGGGGAGGTGCCAGAGCATGTAGTTCCCGACCCAGAGCGGAAGCGCGACCCCCGGGTGCGTCAGCACGCGGGCGGGGCGGGAGCGCGCGAGCGTCGCCGCGAGGGCCGGGGGGATCCCGAGCACGACGAGGAGAGGGGCCCACTCGGCGAGGACGACGTTCTGGAGGAGGTGGATCAGGAGGAGGTAGTTCATCGCCAGCGTCTCGAGAGGGGTGATGCTCACGGCGAGCAGGAGAGCCATCGCCGACCCGAAGCAGGCAATCCGCCACCACGGAGCCGGGAAGCTGCGGAGCGCGAGCGCGTAGGCGACCGTGAGCGCCGGGATGAGCACGAGCGCCTCCGGATTCCACGACCACGCATACGGATCCACGGCGCTACGCTACTCGGGCGCGGGTGTAGCTCAGTTGGTAGAGCGCCAGCCTTCCAAGCTGGATGTCGCCGGTTCGAGCCCGGTCGCCCGCTTCCTCCGCTCTGAAGCCCGACCTCCGCCCCGGGACTAGTCGCCGGGCGGCTTCACCGGCGTCGAGTCGTAGTACTCGGAGTCACGGGTGATCTCGCCGTTCTCGACCTCGTAGACCCCGATGCCCTCGAGGCGGACCTTCTCTCCCTCTTCGGACCACTCGTCCGACCACTTCACGACGGCCAGGCGCTCGTCCGAGATGAGGATCCTGGACTCGTACGTGTGCTCCGGCGGGACGACGTGGGTGAACCACAGCCGATACATGCTCTCGACCTGGCCTCGACCTTGCGCTCGATCCCCGAACGCGCTGTAGTCCTCGAACCGTCCGTCGGCAGCGAACAAGGCCGCATACGCCTCAGGGTCGCTGTTCCTGTACGCGGCCTGGACCTTCTCGATCACCTCGCGAGTCGTACTCGCGTCGCCCCCACTCCCGGAGTCGCTTCCCCCGCAGGATGCCGCGAGGAGCACTGTGCCGAGACCCATCGCCAATGCAGCCGCCCATCGCATCGACATGGCTACTTCTCCCTTCGATCGCCGGCTTCGCGCCTGCCGTCCCGGCCGAACACCGGCTCTTTGTCCGCAGAGGTGAGCTCGGGAGTCACCTCTTGTCGCGGCCGAGTATGCGCCGACCTCGGACTCCGGCGCGTCAGGGAGAACTACGGACAGCTCACCTTGTCCTGCTCGAAGGCCCGGCCTAGACTGCGGTGCAGGGAGAGAGCCGGGGCGTACGTACCGGCTCTGGATAAGGGGAGACGACCAGGGGGGAGCTCATGCAGAGGTCACTCTCACTCGCGATCGCGGCGGCGTCGGCCGTCGTCCTCGCCGGCGTTGCACTCGCAGGCGGCGGGGCCACGAACCTGTCCTCGTACGAGTGGACGCGCATCAGACCGACCATGCCCCCGTCCCCGGACATGTGGACGCCGCGTGCCGGGCTGCAGGCGGTCGAGCTGCGCAACGACCTCTTCGTGATGGGCGGCCGAGGGCCCTTCAACCCGTTCGGCACGCAGCTCTACGCCGATGTGTGGAAGAGCTCGGACCTCGGCGAGACCTGGTCGAAGACGACGGACGGCGCGTGGCCCGCACGGGGCTACTTCGGCGCCGTCAGGCAGGGCGACGACATCCTGATCATGGGCGGCCAGAACTTCGACACCCTCCCGAACTTCGGGTTCCCGTCCTGCCCGGGCCTGCCGCCGGGTGCGCCGTGCCTCCCCTTCGTCCCCAACTCGACGTTCTTCGACGACGTGTGGCGAAGCAGGGACGGTGTCAACTGGAGGCAGATGACCGACGAGGCGGCCTGGGCGGGAAGGGCCGGCCTGAGCGCGGTCGTCCATCGCGGGGAGATCTTCGTGCTCGGCGGGAGCCAGGGTGACGACGCGTCCACGGGCGGCAGTGGGCGCGTCCTGTTCAACGACGTCTGGAAGTCGCGTGACGGCGCCCGCTGGACCCGGGTGACGCCGAGCGCGCCGTGGGCGCCGCGCGCCGGCGGCGCAGCCCTCGTCAAGGACGGCTACATCTACCTCCTCGGAGGGGAGCGAGGGTTCACCTGCGGCGGGAACCCGTTCTGCGACCCCGAGCGCGACCTCTACTTCAACGACGTCTGGCGGTCGCGCGACGGCGCACGCTGGGAGCAGGTCACCGCGGCGGCGGGATGGTCCCCGAGGCCGGGCCACCAGTGCACCGTCGTGATCAACGAGATCGTGTGCTTCGGCGGGTACGGCGAGCCGGTGAACCCGGCCGACATCTGGTCGAGCAGGGACGGAGCGACCTGGACGGAGCTCGATCCGCCGGCGTCCCCGCCCTGGAACGCGGACGCCGACGGTGCCCGCTACGACTTCGACGTACTGACCGTCCGGGGGCTACGAGCGGGGGTTCGTCCCTCGATCATGACCTTCGGCGGAGACCGTGAGCGATTCGAGCTCCCGCCCGACCAGAACGCGCAGCGCCTCGAGAACGACGTCTGGAGGATGGGCCCGCCCTGAGCGCGGGGCCCCGGCGGGGTCAAGGCACGCGGAGAGAGCCTCCGGCTCCGAGGCCCGAGCTCGCTCGCCCGGTCGGCGTGGGCGGGCGCTCGGCGAACCAGCGTCCGCGGACGGCGTCCTCCCGCTCCGTCTCGTCGAGCGCAAGCGCGAGAGCGGCCAGCGCCTCCTCGTGGGCCGGGATCCAGCGTCGCTCGAGCGCACGCTCCCGGCGGGTCGTGGCTGCGAGCTCGGCCTCGACGCGGTCGTGCGCCGCTCGGAGCGCGGCGGCGTGCGCGCCCGCCGCGACAGCGCGCCCGTAGGCGGCGGCCGCCGTCGCGAGCGCCGAGCTGCCGCCCGGTGCGACGAGGTCGGGGGTCGCAGGGAGCGTGACCTCGGCGCTCGACGGATAGACGACGCCGAGCGAGCGCCGCCACTCGAGATGCACGTCGGCGCGCTCCGGCACGTAGAAGCGCGCGAGCTCGAACGCGCGCCGGCCCGAGACGAGCAGCGCCCTCCGGAGCCACGTCTCCGCCTCCCGCGCCGCGCGCTCCCACGCCTCCTGCGCCTCGTCCACCGATTCGGCGAGGCGAGCGCGCTCGCGGAGCAGGCCACGGCGCTTCTCGTCGAGCACCTCCGCACCGCGGCGCGCCACGGCGAGGCGGCGGACGAGCCAGGGACGTCCCGCTCTGCCCGGTGGAGCCCGAAGGCGCACGCTTCTCCTCCTCCTCTCCTCCGCCCTCTCCCTCGCGCGGCTGGTAGTAGGCCTCGAGAGCGCCGGCCGAGACCATCGAGAGCTCCCGGCGCGGCAGCACCGACGCGACCCGCCAGGCTCGCTCGAGCGTGTCTTCGAGCGTGTGGGCCTCCGTCTGGCCCTGGGCCAGGAACTCGAGCCGGAACGCCTCGGCGAACTCGAGGTAGCGGCGCTCGCCGTGGCTGAGGGCGTCGGCTCCGACGACCTCGGAGAGGTCGGCGACCTGCCGGGCCCGCGCGGCGAGCGCGTAGAGCTGGGCCGCGATCTCCAGGTGGTCGTCCCGCGTGCGGCCGGGCCCGGCGCCCAGCCGCATGAGGCGCGAGAGAGACCCGAGCGCGTCGAACGGCGGGTACACGCCCCTCGTGTGCAGCTGCTCGTCGAGCAGGAGCTGGCCCTCGGTGATGTAGCCGGTGAGGTCGGGGACCGGGTGCGTGATGTCGCCCGCGGGCATCGTCACGACCGGGAGCTGCGTGAGGGAGCCCGGGCGCCCCTTGATGCGCCCGGCCCGCTCGTAGAGCGACGCGAGGTCGCTGTAGAGGTAGCCGGGGTACCCGCGGCGGCTCGGCACCTCTCCGCGGGCCGCGGCGACCTCGCGCACGGCCTCGCAGTAGCTCGTCACGTCGGCGATGACGACGAGCACGTGGCGGCCGAGCTCGAAGGCGAGGTGCTCGGCGACGGTGAGAGCGATGCGGGGGGTGACGATGCGCTCGACGAGGGGGTCCTCGACCGTGTTGACGAACAGCGCCAGGTCGGCTGCGGCCGCGCGCTCCTCGAGGATGTCGCGGACGCCGGCCGCGTCCGCGTGCGTGATCCCGACGGCTGCGAAGACGACGGCGAACGGGGCCTCCGACGCACGCGCCTGCGCCGCGATCTGGGCGGCGAGCTCGAGGTGGGGCAGCCCGCCGACGGAGAAGATGGGCAGCTTCTGGCCGCGGACGAGGGTCGCGAGCCCGTCGATCGCCGAGATGCCGGTGAGGATCGGGTCGCGCGGCGTCTCGCGGAGAGCCGGGTTGATCGGGCGCCCGGAGACCTCGCGGAGCTCGCGGCCGAGGACGGGGGGACCGCCGTCGAGCGGCTCTCCGCGCCCGTTGCAGACGCGCCCGAGCCAGCCCTCTCCGACGGGCACGTGCAGCGTGCGGCCCGAGAAGGAGACGCGTACCTCGTCGAGGCGAAGGCCGCTCGTGCCCTCGAACACCTCGACCACGGCCCAGTCGCGATGGACGTCGAGGACGACGCCGTGCCTCGTGTCACCGGAGTCGAGACGCACCTCCCCCACCTCGTCCCAGCCGATCCCCTCGACTCCCTCGACGACGAGCAACGGGCCTCGTGCCGAGGAGGCCCCCGCGTACTCGACGTGCGGGTCGGTGATCATGCGAGGGCCTCCAGCCTCGCGAGCAGGGCGTCGCGAACCCCGTCCACCGCCTCGGCATCGGACGGGCCCGCCCGGTCGCGCACTCGCGCGGCCTCGGCGAGGTCCACCTCCTCGATCCGCTCGGCAGGGACTCCCTGCTCGAGCAGGCGGAGGAAGCGATCGTGGAGCGCCAGCACCAAGTCGAGCAGGGCCGCCTGCTTGGCCGGCTCGCAGTAGGAGTCGTTGGGGCTGAGCGCGCTCTGCTGGAGCACGGCCTCGCGGAGCAGCCGGCCGGTCAGCAGGATCATGCGCTCGCCGTTCGGGAGCGAGGCGGCGCCGATGAGCTGCGCGATGCTCTCGACGCGATCGGCCTCCGCGAGCAGGCTCAGCGCCCGCCGCCGCCGCTCCCCCCAGTTCCAGTCCCCGTGAAGGGAGTGCCAGCTCGCGAGGGAGTCCGCATCCCGGCAGAAGGAGTCCCGCCAGCTGACGGCGGGGTGGTGCCTCGCGTACGCGAGGTCGCGGTCGAGCGACCAGAGCGAGCGGACGAAGCGGCGCGTGTGGGCGGAGACCGGCTCGGCCATGTCCCCGGCGGGCGGCGACACGGCCCCTATCACCATCACCGACGCCTCCGCTCCGGAGAGGGTTTGCACGCGCCCCGCGCGCTCGTAGAACGCAGCGAGGGCGGACGCGAGGCCGGGCGGGTAGCCCTCCTCCGCCGGAAGCTGCCCGGTGCGCGACGCGACCTCGCGCAGCGCCTCGGCCCAGCGCGACGTCGAGTCCGCGATGACCACCGACTCGTACCCCTGGTCGCGGTAGTACTCCGCGACGGTCAGGCCCGTGTAGATGCTCGCCTCGCGCGCGAGCACCGGCATGTTCGAGGTGTTCGCCACGAGCACCGTGCGATCGAGGAGGCGCCGGCCCGTCCTCGGGTCCTCGAGCTCGGACAGCTCGTGCAGGACGTCCGCGAGCTCGTTCCCGCGCTCGCCGCAACCGACGTACACGATCACGTCGGCGTCGCACCACTTCGCGATCTGCTGGAGGAGCACGGTCTTGCCGGTGCCGAAGCCGCCGGGCACGGCCGCCGTGCTCCCGCGCGCGAGGGGGTAGAAGAGGTCGAGCACCCGCTGGCCGGTCCGCAGGGGCGCCGCTGCGTCCAGCCTGGTGCCGACGGGGCGGGCGCGGCGCACGGGCCAGCGCTGGAGGAGCGTCAGCTCCCGGTCCGCGATCCGCGCGATCGGCTCGTCGACCGCGTACTCGCCCTCCGGCGCGAGCCAGTCGATCCGTCCGGCGACATCGGGAGGCACGAGCACGCGGTGCTCGACCGCCGGCGTCTCCGACACGCGCCCGAGGACGCTTCCCGCCTCGACGGTGTCGCCCTCGGCGACGAGGGGCTCGAAGCCCCACTTCAGGGAGCGGTCGAGGGTCGCCGGGCGCTCACCGACCTCGAGGAACTCGGAGGCCCCCTCGAGCCGGCGCAGCATCCCGTCGAAGACCCCGCCGAGGAGCCCCGGCCCGAGCTCGGCGGCGAGCGACCCGCCGCTGGCCCGGACCTGCTCGCCGGGCCGGAGCCCTCCCGTGTACTCGTACACCTGCACGGTCGCGGTGTCTCTCTCGAGCGCGACGATCTCTCCGGGGAGACGTGCCCGCCCGACCTCGACGAGCTCGAGCATGGACGCCCTGCGGAGCCCGGTGACCTCGACCACCGGCCCGTTCACGCGCACGACCGTTCCACCCGTCACGTCCACAGGCTCTCCACCTCCGAGGCATGCCTGGCGAGGCAGCGGTCGACGAGCACCGGCAGCGTCAGGTCGAGCAGCCGGTTCCCCGCGCGGGCGACGACGCCGCCGGCCGGCGGGTCGAGCTCGACCTCCGCGTCCGGGCCGAGCTGCTCGCGCGCGTGCTCGGCGAGTCGCGCGACGAGATCCGGGTAGTCCGGACGGGACCGAAGCTCCTGCGCTGCGGCCTGCACCTCCCGCCTCACGTCGTCGTACACGGCGCGCTGCGCCTCGAGGACGAGGGAGCGCGCCCGCCGGCGGGCGTGCGCGATCTCCGTCGCGGCTTCGCGCGCCGCCGCTCGCTCGCCCTCGGCGCGCGCCGTGCCGATGAATGCGCGAGCCTGCTCCTCGGCGCTCGCCACCTGCGCCGCCGCCCAGTCCTCGGCCTGCTCGACGACGTGCTCCGCCTCGCCCGCGGCCTCGGCGAGCAGCGCCTCGCGGATCGCGTCCAGCCCTATCCGGGGAGCGACACCCATACGAGGTCCTCTCGCTCCGAGCGGCGCTCCGCGAGCGCCGCTGCGGCCGGCGGTGTGAGGAGGACGAGCCCGACCTCGCGCTCGAGACGCTCCCACGTGTCGACGACCGCCCCGGGGCTCTCGGCGACCCGGACGTCGACCCCGGCGAGCGCGAAGCCCACCAGGAGGCGCTCCTCCCCGATCGCGACGACGAGGCTCACGCGCGATCCTCCGGAGCTCGTCCGACGGCCGGCCGAGCGCCGCTCATGCCTGGCCGATCAGGATGACGGCGACGACGAGGCCGTAGATGGCGATGCCCTCTGCGAGCCCGACGATCACCATCGCGCGGCCGAACATCTCGGGCTTCTCGCTGATCGCCGCGAGTGCGGCCGCGCCGGTGTACGCGACTGCGATCGCAGCCCCGATCGCCGATCCGGCGACGGCGATCGCAGCGCCGAGCAGCGCAGCCCAGCGATCGGGCTGAGCGGCCTCCTCGGCGGCCTGCGCGTGCGCCGGGTCGGCGGCTCCGAGCAGCATGGCCGCGAACAGGGCCAGGGCACCGACGGCGATCGCGACGTTCAGCGCCACGAGCCTGCGGATGCCTCGCCGGGGCGCGCGCCGCACGCCGGCCACGACCAGCGCGGTGGCGGCGACCGCGACCGGGACGGCCCAGACGAGCGTCTCGATCATGACTCCTCCTCTCTTGATGCGATCGGGATCGACCAGGGCGAGAAGGGCTTCCCCTCGCCCGCGAAGATTCGGGAGAAGAGCTCGTAGTACTCGAGGCGGAGCGCCTGCACCCCGGCGACGAGGGCCTCGAGCGCGAACGTGAACGCGTTGCCCGCGATGAAGAGAGCGATCGCGGCGAGGACGAGCGCGCCGCTCCAGAGGGCCGTGGACCCGTCGTACACGACTGCCGTGAGCGCGCCGTGCATGAGCCCGAAGGCGGCGAGCCTCGCGAACGACACGGCGTTCGCGGCGACCCGGACGACGGCGTCGACGACCTCGACCACGGCCTGGGCGGCCGCCCCGGCTCCCCGTCCGGCCTGGACGAAGAAGCCGACGGCGAGGAGGGCCACGCCGACCGCGACGAGGAGGGCTCCGGCGACCACGAGCTCGTCGCGGCTCCAGGCCACGCCCATGAACGCCAGCGCCCCGCCGAGGAAGACCGCCGAGCCGGCGAGACCGGACGGCGCGACGAGCGCTGCCATGGGGCCGCGCTCCCGCCAGCGGTTCACGCTCCCGATCGCGTAGCTGACGGCGAGCAGCGCCGCTCCGACGATGAGCGCGGCGGCGAGCAGGTGGAGCGGCTCGTCGAGCGGATCCAGCCAGAGAGTCGGCACGACCCCCGTGGGGCCGAAGAACTGCCCGTAGAGAAAGCCGAAGAAGATCCCGGAGACACCGCAGGCCGCGACGAGAGGCCAGGCGGACTGCAGCGCCGAGAAGCGCCCGTGCGCGCGCCGGAGGGCGACGCCGAGAGCGGCGAGCACGAGCCCGTGGCCGACGTCGCCGAACATGATCCCGAACATGAGGACGTAGGACACGGCGACGAACGGCGTCGGGTCGATGTCCTGGTAGCGCGCGGGGCCGTACGTCTCGACGAGTGGCCGGAACGGGCGCGCGAGGCGCACGGACCGCAGCAGGGTCGGGGGCTCCGCCCACGTCGGCGTCGGAACCTCGACGAGCGCGGCGCCGGCTTTCGCCAACCGCTCCGCGAGCCCGTCGAGCTCGGTCTCCGGCGTCCAGCCGATGTAGCCCGCGAACGAGCCATGGCGCACCGCGGCCTCGCCGCGCCGCTGGAGCTCGACCTCGCCGGCCAGGAGCGCCCGCTCACCCCGACGCTCCAGCTCGACGACGTTCGGCGGCTCCGGCGCGACACAGGCGTGGGCCGGCCCGGTGCGGGGCGAGCGCCGCTCCACCCTCCGGAGAGCCTCGAGCTCCTCGCCCTGGGCGGGCGGCAGCGGCCCGACGAGCTCGACCGTCCCCGCGTCCGCGAGCTGGACGAGGGCGTCACGGAGGTGCGCGCGGGGAGCGACGACCGCGACGCGGCTCATGCGGGCCGGGATCGCGAGGTCACCGCGCGCCACCGAGCACCTCCTCGAGATCCGCTCCGCCGGCGGCCGCCGCAGCGAGCGCCGACGCCGTCCGCCACGTGTCCACGGCGAGCAGGAGGACGACGCCGACGACCTCGGTCCGTCCCTCGCGCCCACGGCGCACGAGCTCCCACCCGTCTCTCTCCGCACGATCCCACCAGGCGACCTCGGCCCGCCAGAGCTCCTCGGGCCCCGAGAGCCCGTCCAGCGCCCACGCAGCGCGTGCCGGCAGGCCGTCGACGAGCTCGGAGAACGTCCGCGCCTGCTCCCACTGCAGCCCCACGGAAGGGACGTGCCGTCCGAGCAGGAGCTCCACCGGCCTGCCGGTGACGAAGAGCTCGCGGGCCAGCAGAAGGGCGACCGCACCGGAGACGAGATGCGCGACCTCGGGGACGGCCGAACCGACGCGGGTCGCCCAGGCGGCCCTCAGCCCGAGGTGAACCTCCTCCGGGCTGCCCCCACCCGGGTCTCCCCACGCCGAGTGCGCGAGCGAGTCGCGCAGCTCGGCCGGGCCGACGGCCTGCGCTGCTCTCGGCCACGCGCTCGCGAGGCCGCCGAGATCGAATGCGGGCCTGAGCTCCGCGCCGTTCAGGTAGGCGAGCCGGTCCTCGATGTTCGCGAGCTCGAACCACGCCCCCAGCGCGCGCAGGAACTCGGCGCCTCCGGGCGGGAGCCACCCGGAGAGCAGGCGGAGGTGGAGGAGCGTCGCGGCCGACACCGCACGCTGTGCGGCCTCGAGCCCCAGACCGGGCTCGAGCTCACGTCCGTAGGCCGTGCCCGAGAGCCCGAGGATCGCCTCCTTCAAGGACGTGCTGTACGCGAGCCTCACAGCTCCCTCGAGCCCGATCCGGCGGCGGAGGAGGAGCCGAGCCCTGACGCTCGCACCGACCCAGGCCACGCTCACGAGAGCTCCTCCCCCATGTGCGCGACGAGGTCGGCGACGAGCACGGGTATCCGCTCGGACGCCTCCTCGTGGATGCGCTCTGCCTCGGCACGGCCCGCCGCCTCGAGCGCGGACGCTTCCGCGCGCGCGCGGCTCCAGCGCTCCTCGGCCGCTTTCGACCTCTCCTCCTCGGCCCGCTCCCGCACGCTCGCCGAGATGCCGGCGGCTCGCTCGCGCCCCTCGGCGAGCCGCTCCTCGGCCCGCTCGGCGTACGCGCGCCGCACGGCCTCGGCCTCGGCCTCGAGCCCCTCGAGCGACGCGAAGACCGGGGCGAGCTCGGCGGCGAGCTCGTCGCCGACCTCGGCGGGCACTGCGACGCCGCGCCGGAAGCGGTCGAGGAGCGTGCTCAGAGGCCGCATGGCGAGGCCGTCCAGGGCCGAGAGCAGCGACAACGGGGCTCCACGGGAGCCATGAACGAACCGTGTCAGCGCCGGGCGTTGTCCAAATCGGTACGGACGCTGATCCGCGTGACGGGAACTACCGATGCCCTCTGCGGCAAGGAGGAGCCGGGGCGCGCGGGCGTGCGCGAGCGGAGCCGATCGAGCGCAGGAAAGCCGACGAATGCGGAGAACCGCCTCTCCAAACGCAAACGGAGGTCGTCGCATGGATCACCCACTCCCCGTACGGCTGGGCGCCGAGGCGCTCGGCACGTTCCTGTTCTTCTTCCTCGGCTTCAGCGGCATCGCGGCGTTCAACGACGTCGGAGTCGACCAGATCAGCCCGCTCGGGATCGCGTTCGGCTTCGGCCTCGGGCTCGCGCTCGCGATCACGGCGTTCGGGCACATCTCGGGTGGGCACTTCAACCCGGCAGTGTCCGCCGGGCTCGCAGTCGCGGGGAAGTTCCCCGGGCGCGACGTGATCCCGTACTGGATCGCCCAGCTCGTCGGCGGGTTCCTCGCAGTCCTCGTCATGGCGATCGTCTTCACGAGCAGCGTGACCGACGCTCTCGACACGAATCCTGGCGTCGGCATCGACAACTGGGCCGCGCTGGTTCTGGAGATCATCGCGACGGGTCTCTTCGTGATGGTGATCCTCACGGTCGCCACCGACGACCGCGCACCGTGGAAGGGCGTCATGGCGCCGCTCCTCATCGGGCTCTTCATCTTCACCGCGGCCGTCACCGTCGGCCCCTCCTCGGGCGGCTCGTTCAACCCGGCGCGCTCGCTCGACCCCGTCCTC
>JBFFGH010000038.1:0-17172 GCA_041557575.1 Gaiellaceae bacterium | reverse complement strand
GAGCTGCTCGTCGATCCAGCGCGCATGGACGCCGTACTTCGGGCCGACCTCGAGGATCCGGGCGCCGCGGAAGCGCTCGACGTCGAGCACCTGGGCGAGTGCCTCGGGCACGAGGGTGAGGTCCGGAAGGTCGTCGGTCGCGGTCGTCGGACGCGTGTCGCTCACCGGCCTCGAGTCCTCGGTGTACTCCGTCAGCTCCTCGAGCCTGGGGAGGTTCTCGGGGCTCGGGTCGTACACCTGGAGGCCGAGCCGAACCGCTGCCGACCAGACGCCACGCTTGAGGAGGTTCACAAGGAGCTCACGCCTTCGGCCACGGGTGGGCGGCTATCACGTCCTCGTCGAGGTCGACGCCCCAGCCCGGTCCCCCGGGGACGCGCAGCTCGCCCCCCTCGATCTCGGGCAGTGCCGTCACGAGCTCGTCACGCCACGGGACGTCGTCGACGTCGTACTCGAGGATGCGCGCGTTCGGGATGGCGGCGCACCACTGAGCGGCGATGAACGTCGCGAGGTGGCTGTAGTAGTTGTGCGGCGCGCAGTTGACCTCGAAGGTCTCCGCGAGGTCGGCGATCTTCTTCGCCTGGTGGAAGCCGTTCCAGATGACGTCCACCGAGGCGACGTCCATTCCACTCGCCTCGAGGTAGGGCCGGAAGCCGCGGCTGCCGTAGAGGTTCTCGCCCGAGCAGACCGGCATCGGCGCGACGTGGCGCACGTGCGCGAGCGCGCCCGGGTCGAAGAGGTCGACCTCGAGCCAGAGGAGGTCGAACTCCTCGAGCGCCTTCGCCACGCGGACGCAGCCCTCGGGCTCGAGGTTGAAGTTGATGTCGACGATGGGCCTCGCCGCGTTCCCCGTTCCCTCCCGGAACGCCTCGAGCAGCCGGACGAGCGCATCCGCGATCTCCTCGGCGCGGAGCGTTCCTCCCCCCTCGCCGAACCCGGGCATGAGCACCTTGGGGTCGTCACCGGGGACGACGACGTTCGTCTTGAATGCCCCGTAGCCGCGCTCCACGACCTCGCGCCCGAGCGCGGCCACGTCGGCATACGACGCGAGCTTCGTCGTGCCGGTCACCTCGAACGCGCGCGCCCGCGTGGTACCGCAGTGCGACCAGTACGTGGGAATCGACTCGCGCGTCGGCCCGCCGAAGAGCTCGTACACGGGGATCCCGAGCGCCTTCGCCTTGACGTCGAGGAGCGCGTTCTCGATCCCGGCGAGGGCCTTCGCGACGATCGAGCCGGGGCTCTGGCGCGTTGCCCGGTAGAGATCCCAGTAGATCGCCTCGACGGCCCGGGGATCGCGGCCGACGACGAGGGGGCCGAGGTCCTCGACGACACCCCTGAGCCCCTTGGGGGAGCCGTGGGAGTCGGTCACCTCGGCCCAGCCGACGAGACCGTCGTCGGTCGTCGCCTTGACGAAGATCCACGGACGCCAGCCGGCGTCGCAGATCAGGGTCTCGAGCGAGGCGACTCTCACGGGGATGGAGGATACGGAGGCCGCCCGACCGCGGGCAGCTGCGCTTCGCCTGACGCGACGAGGCGCTCGGCGCGCACCCAGTCCTCCTCGTCGTCCACGTTGAAGCCCTCGAGCCCCTGCGTGAGGAACGGCGCGAGGACGCGCCCCTCGCGGGTGCCGCCCTCCGTGACCACCCGCGTCCACGCGATCTCGAGGGCGCTGTTCTGGTGGTACACGGGCGGGAGCGCCTGGTACTGACCGGCGTGCCAGGCGACGTCGAGGTTCGACTGGTCGAGGAGCGGCTTCATCGTGCGCCCGTCCTCGGCGAGCACCCACATCTTCCCCGGGTGCTGCTTCACGAGCTCGACGGCGCGGAGGGAGTCGGCCTCCGGCGTGGCGAGGAGCTGGTCGAGCCCGCGCCGGATCGCGTCGGGGCCGCGGAAGGGGTTCGTGCAGCGGACGAGCGCGAAGAGGTCGTAGCGCTCGGGGAGCTCCCCGAGCGTGTGCTCGAGCCACTCGATGTCGGGCGAGGTCGCCGTCGCGTACTCGGCCGGGCGCAGGAAGGGCACGTCGGCCCCGTACCAGCGGGCGACGTCCGCGATCTCGTCGGAGTCCGTGGAGACGACGATGCGGGCGAAGACCCCGCTCTGCAGCGCCGTCTCGATCGCGTAGGCGAGGAGGGGATGGCCGGCGAGCGGGCGCACGTTCTTCCCGGGCACCCGCTCGGAGCCCGCGCGCGCCGGGACGAAGCCGATCACGCTGGGCACGCGGCGAGCACCTCCTCGAAGGTCGGCGTCGGGACGCCGAGCCGGCCGCCTGCGCGCACGACCGCACCCGCGATCGCGTCCAGCTCGGACGGCCTTCCCGCGGCGACGTCGCGGGCGGTCGAGGTCGTGAGGGCCTCAGGCATGGACTCGATGATGCCCCACTGCTCGCCGACCGAGGTCCAGGCACCGTCCGCGACGGCGACGGCGACGGCCTCCTCGACGAGCGTCCGCAGGCGCGGATCGGAGCGAAGCTCCCCGAGCGGAAGGCCCGTGAGCGAGGTCAGGAGGGCGAGAGGCGCCAGGCGAGCGAGCTTCTCCCAGAGCACGTCCGCCTCGCTCCCGCCCGGGCGAACGTCGATGCCCGCCCGCTCGAGCGGCCCGGGGACCGGGTCGCCGGCGACGGTGACGAGCGGCTCGCGCCGCTGGACGATGCGGGTCGGGCTCTCGCGGTAGGCCTCGACCCGACCGATCGTGGCCGCGCGCGCTCGACGGAACCGCTCTCTCAGCACGGCCATGTGCTCGATCCCGTTCAGGAGCGGCAGGACGAGCTCGGGCTCCGCGTGGACGCGGTCGAGCGCGCCCTCGAGCTGCGTCGCCTTGACGGTCACGAGGAGAAGCTCCACCGGGCGGTCGAGCGCATCGACGGCCTCGACCGAGGCCGTCATCTCGCGATCGTCGGCGACGAGGGTGAGGCCGTCCCGTGCGATGGCGGCGGCCGTCTCGTGTCTCGCGACGCAGACGACGTCCTCCCCGGCCGTGGCGAGACGAACGGCGAGGCACCCGCCGATCGCCCCGGGGCCCAGCACGGCGACCGTCATCTCAGGCCTGCGCCGGATCGGCGACGAGGTTGACGTACTTGAGCTCCGAGTACACGTCCAGGGCCTCCGTGCCGGCCTCGCGCCATCCCGTCCCGGACTCCTTCACGCCCCCGAAGCCCATGTGCGGCTCGGACCCGTGCGTCCCGGCGTTCACGACCACGACGCCCGCCTGGGCGCGCTCGGCGAAGCGCATCGCGCGATGGACGCTCGAGGTGTGGATCGCGGCGGTGAGCCCGTAGGGGGAGTCGTTGACGAGCGCGATCGCATCCTCGAGCCCGGAGACGCGGTAGAGGACGGTCACGGGCCCGAAGAGCTCGGTGCGCGAGATCTCGTCGTCCGCGCCGACGCCTTCGAGGACGGTCGCCGGGTAGTGCCAGCCCGGCCCGCTCGACCGCTCGCCTCCAGCGAGCACCGTGGCTCCGCGCCCGACGGCCGCCGAGACTGCGCCCGCGATCCGCTCGAGGCTCTCCTCGCTGATGACGGGCTGGTCGTCGAGGCCGGCGACTCCCTCGAGCAGGCGCGCGCGAAAGGCCTCGTAGACGCCGTCGAAGACGACGATCCGGCTGGCCGAGGCGCAGCGCTGCCCGGCATTCGAGAACGCCGAGGCGAGCGTCCACGTGACCGCGCGCTCGAGGTCCGCGTCGTCGCAGACGACCAGGGCGTTCTTGCCGCCCAGCTCGAGGCAGACCTTCGCGAGGCGGCGAGCAGCCGTCTCGTTGATCCAGCGCCCGGTCGCCGCGGAGCCGGTGAAGCTCACGAGGTCGACGTCCGGGTGCTCGACGAGCGGCGCGCCCGCCTCCGGGCCGAGGCCGTGCACGACGTTGAGGACGCCGCCGGGAACGCCGGCCTCCCGGGCGAGGTCCCCGAAGAGCGCTGCCGAGGCCGGCGTGTGCTCCGAGGGCTTCACGACGGCGGCGTTGCCGCAGAAGATCGCCGGGAAGGCCTTCCACGCGACGTTGGGGAGCGGCGTGTTGAAGCTCATGATCAGCGCCGCGACCCCCAGCGGCTGGCGCACCGTCAGCACCGTGCGGTGCGGCATGCTCGCCGTCGTCGTGCGGCCGTAGGAGCGCCGCCCCTCACCGGCGACGAAGAGCCCCATCTCGACAGCCGCGTCCGTCTCGCCGAGCGCGAGCGCGAGCGGCTTGCCCGTCTCCTCGGCGACGATCTCCGATGCCTCCTCACGCCGGTCGCGCAGGAGCAGAGCGAGATCGCGGCAGACGTCTCCGCGCTGCACCGGGGTGAGCTCGGCCCAGTCCGGCTGGGCGGCCCGCGCCGCCGCGACGGCCGAAGCGACGTCCTTCCCACCCGAGCGCGCGACCCGGCAGAGGAGGGAGCCGTCCGCGGGACGCAGCTTCTCGAGCCACTCTCCGGACGCGGACGGAGCGCCTCTTCCGCCGACGAGGTTGAGGACGTCGTCCGCCACTACCAGGCAGACCAGCCGCCGTCGACGACGACGTTCGAGCCGGTCACGTAGGAGGACGCGTCGGAGGCGAGGAAGACGAGGGCGCCGAGAGCCTCCTCCGCGTCGAGCATCCGTCCCATCGGCGAGCGCTCCGCGAACGCCTCGAGAAACGTGGGATCCTGGTCGTTGAAGACGCCGGCGAGGGTGAGGGTGTTCACACGCACCCCCGCCTTCGCCCAGTACGTCGCGAGGTAGCGCGTCAGGTTGAGCACCGCCGACTTCGAGACCGAGTAGGCCACGGGCTTGAAGAAGGTCTCGCCCCGCGCGCGCCGGAACTCGTAGAGGTCCTGGACGGGCGAGAGCAGCCCGTAGACCGAGGAGACGTTCACGATCGACCCGCGCCCCTCGCGCGCCATCGCGCCGCCGACCACCTGGCAGCCGAGGAGGGCCCCCTTCACGTTCACGTCCATGACGGCGTCGAACGAGGTCTCGGGGAAGTCCTCGAACGGCCCGACCTCCTCGACCGGAGCGTCCGGCGGAGAGTCGAGCGCGGCGTTGTTCACGAGGAGGTGCGGGACGCCCCACTCCGCCTCGATCTCGCGCTCGGCGGCCTCGATGGCTCCTCGATCGGTGATGTCGACCGCGAACGCGCGCGCGCCCTCGGGCAGGTCGCCCGGCGCGACGTCGAAGACGGCGACGCGCATCCCGCGCTCCACGAGCCCGCTCACGTAGACCTGCCCGAGCTGGCCCATCCCGCCGGTGACGACGGCGATGCGGCCCGTGAGGTCGAACAGCGGATCCGTCACGCGCCCGCCTCCCGCTTGGCGCTCCACACGGCGTCGCAGAGCTCCCTGACGCAGCCGTAGCCCCCGGGCCGCTCGAGCACGACCTGCGCCAGGGGGACGACCTCGGGCCACGCGTCGGCCGGGACGACAGGGAGACCCACGATCTCGAGGCACCCTGCGTCGTTGACGTCGTTCCCGACGTAGGCGGTCTCCTCGAGCGTGAAGCCTCGACGCGCCACCTCCTCGCGGAGGACCGGCGGCTTGTCGTGGACGCCCTGGATGCACACAGCCTGGATCTTCTTCGCCCGCGCGCCGACCGCCGCGTTCGCCTCGGTCGAGATGATCAGGTGCTCGACACCGACCTCCTCGAGCCGGCGCAGCCCGTGCGCGTCGCCGCGCCAGCAGGCCACGCTCTCCTCCCCGTGCTCGTTCGTCCAGACGCGGTTGTCGGTGAACACGCCGTCGAAGTCGAACACGACGAAGCGGATCCGGGAGAGGTCGCTCACGCCTCGCGGGCGCCGACCGCTCTGTCGACGGGCTCGAAGTCCCCGAGCGCGACGTCCTGCTCCGCGACGAGAGGGCGGGCGAGCGCGCGGCCGATGAGCGCGTCGAGCTCGTACGGGGGAAGGCCTCCGTCCGCCGGCGACCTGGCCACGAGGTCTCCGGGGCCGACGACGTGACCGGCCGGGAGATCGCGCGCCGCGACGAGCTTCTTGCCCATCTTCTCGAGCGGGCGCTCCTCGCTCGGAAGCTGCCGCTTCACTCCGTCGCCGAGCGCCTCGGGGACGCGGCGGAGGTCGCGCACGAGTCTGCGCATTCCTTCCGGCATGAGCGAGAACGCGTGGTCAGAGCCCTTCCATGCGTGGTCGAGTGTGAAGTGCTTCTCGATCACGCGAGCGCCGAGCATGTAGCCGACGAGCGCCATCGCGATCCCGCTCTGGTGATCCGAGAGGCCGACGACGAGGTCGGGGAAGCGCTCGCGATACGTCCCGATGACCTGGAGGTTGAGCTCGTCCACCGCGCACGGGTACGCCGCGGTGCACTGGAGGACGCAGAGCTGGTCGTTGAGCGCGAGGATCGTCTCGACCGCGCGCTCGACGTCCCCGAGCGAGCCGCCCCCCGTCGAGAGGAAGACCGGCTTCCCGAGCGCGGCGACGTGGCGGAGCAGCGGCGTATTGACGAGATCGGCGGACGCGATCTTGAACGCCGGCATGTCGAGCTCCGCGAGGAAGTCCGCGCTCGCCTCGTCGAAGACCGTCCCGAACAGCGTGACGCCCTCTTCCCGCGAGAACTCGCGCAGCTCGAGCCAGTCGGCCGCGGAGAGCTCGAGCGCCTCGCGGTGCTCGCCGTACGTCGCGCCGAACGAGTGCTCGTTGTCGTAGGGGGAGTCGTACAGCGCCCGCGTGTAGAGGCTCCTGTTGTCGCGCTTCTGGAGCTTGACGGCGTCCACGCCGCACTCCTTCGCGGAGTGGATCAGCGCCTTCGCCTTCTCGACGTCCCCCTGGTGGTTGTGGCCGATCTCCGCGATGACGTACGCACGGCCATCCCGCGTGATTCTCCCACCGTCGACGACGAGCTCGGGCACGCCGCGATGGTACTAGCGGACGTGGAAGAGGACGACGCCGTCCACGACCTCGCGCGAGAGACTCGCAGCGCCGTGATCGGCCGGAGAGGCCGGGCGGGGCGAGTCACTCACGACGGCGTCGTGTCGCGCGAGACAGGCTCGAAGGGATGCAGGGCCCCCGGCGCCTCGGGCTCTCGCCGCCGGACGCGCAGCACCGTGCGAGCGCCGATGACTCCTCCTCCCGCCACTGTCGTCGGCACGTACCACGCGGCATGGAGCAGGATCGTGAACGCGAGCGCCGCCTCGGTGTCGATGCCGATGAGGCCGAGGGACGCGACGCCGAGCCACTCGTACGTCCCGACGAATCCCGGCGACGAGGGGATCGCGGAGCCGAGGTTGAGCACCGCCGAGACGAAGACCGCCTCGGGGAGGGTGAGCTCGATCCCGAGCGAGCGGGCGATGAGCAGCGCGGCGACGGACCAGGTGCCCCACGCCAGGAGGCTGAGCCCGACCCACGTTGCGGCCCGTCGTCGGCCGACGGGCTCCGCCAGCGTCTCGACGGTGTCCCGAGCCAGGCGGCGGAGGAGCCCTCGGCTTCGACGCTCTCGTGCCCTCGCCCGGACGTATATGCGCGCGAGAAGGAGAGCCGCGCTGACCCCGACGAGGATGAGGATCCCCCCCGCAGCGAGGCGGAGAAGCCACTCCGCGCTCGCGACCGCGCCGATTCCGACGACGAGCATGGCGACGAGGACGGCGAGGTCGCACGCGCGGTCGATGATCACGGACCCGAACGCCCGGCCGGCGGGTATCCGCGCCGCGACCCCGAGCCAGCGCGCGCGCAGGAAGTCGCCTATCCGGCCGGGGAGGACGTTGTTGACGGCGATGCCGCTCACGGTCATCTCGTAGAAGCGGGTGAGCCGGACGCCCGGAGTGGCGGCGACGCGCCTCCACCTCGCCGACTGGAACCCGTAGACGGCGCCGAACGCGCCGACCGCGAGCGCGACGTACGCGGCGTCGGCCTCCTTCAGCGCGCGCCAGACCGCGTCGAGGTCGGCATCGCGTACCGCCAGCCAGAGGAAGAAGGCACCGACGGCGACGCCGAGAGTCGAGACGTAGGCTCGGATGTGGGCGCCCGACATCGGAAACCGAATCTAGCTGCGAGCTCGGTCACGACTCGACGTCGATCGAGAGCTCTCCTGTCGGCGCTATCGTGGGCCACCGTGCCGCTGCCCGGCTGGATAGCCCGCGCTCTTCGCGTGCTGACGAGCGTTGTGGTCGTCTCGATTGCAGGGGCAACGGTCTTCGTAGCGGTCGTCGTTCCGTACCGGTTCTGGGACTCCCTGGCCTTCGGATCGTGGTCGCGATCGATCGCAGAGACGGGTGAGCTTTGGGCCAACACCAACCCGCTGAACGTGAGCCGGCCACTCTTCTACGTCCCCCAGGGGCTCCTCTGGTGGTTCCTCAGCGGCGACGAGTGGCTCGGCCGCCTCCTGTCTGCGACGTTCGGAGCCGTGCTGGTCGCCGCAGTCTGGGTGCTTGCCAGGCGACTCGCAACGGACGCGTCTCGCGACCTGGTACCTCCCCTCGCCGTGATGGTGCTCCTCTCGTTCGCCGTGCTCGCAAACAACGTCGCCGCCGGTATGACCGACGTGCCCGTCGCGGCCGCCACCGCGGCAACGGCAGTCGTTCTCTTCTCGAATGTTCGGCCCGGCATGGCAGTCCCGCTCGCCGCCGTCGCGGCAATGGCGACCGTGCTCGCCAAGCCCTCGGGTCTCCTCGCGCTCGTGGGCCTCGCCCTCGCCACGCTCGCTCTGAGACGCGCGAAGTCACTCGCGTCGCTGATCGGCGCCGCGATCGGCGTGACCATTGCCCTCGGATTCGATGCGTGGCATGCGGCGCGGCTCGACACGCCGTTGGTCGAACTGCTCCGAGCAGGCAACGACGACTTCTGGCTCGCCAGGGGCACCGCTGCGCGCTGGGACTCCATCGCGGGAGCGAGTTGGGTCGGCGATGGCGCGCGACTCGTCGTCGTCCTCGGACTGGCCCACGGGATCGCTCGCGCCCTCGGAGTCCGCGCGCGAGTCGCAGTCTCCATTGCGGCGGCAGTCGCCATCGCCTGGTCCGTCGCCGGGCCGTTGATCGTCGACCAGCGGCTGGGGTATCCGTTCGACGGTAGTGCCTTCGGCATGGCCGTCTGGCTCGTGCTCGCAGCCGGATTGGTCGTTGCCGCGTTCCTCGTGGACGACGATCCGACTCCGCGGCGAGCGTATGTCGCGCTCCTCCTCTGGCTCGCGCCGATCGGGATCACGTGGGCCTGGCAAAGGGCAGACGAGACTCGACTCCTCGCCCCGACCTGGCCCGCCCTCGCACTACTGTCCGCGCTGGCGCTTGCCAGCGTCTCTCTGGCGCTCGTGCGGCTGAGACCCGCAGCGGCAGTCATTCCGGCAAGCGCGGTCGCTCTGCTTGCACTCGCGAATGTCGTCTCGATCGATGGTCTCGGCCGGACTGGCTGGCGCTCTCTGCTCGACCTGGGACCGTCGGGCTGGCAGAGCAGGGCTGCGATGGAGAACTTCGCGTACGGGCCATTCTCGTACGAGCTGAACCTCGCCCGCGAGAACGTCACGGGTAGCGACCGAGTCGTGTCGAGCGACGGGCGCCTCGGCTACTTCTTCCCGGGCCGAGTGGAGACCCGATACGCACGGACATGTGGTGAACTGGAGGGCGCCCGCTTCTTCTCGTACCTGACCTCGGGCGAGAGCCTGCAGTTCGCGCAGTTGGAAGGACAGCCCACGGACTCGCTCGCCTGGGCCCAGTGCGACACGCCGCGAGTCGAGCTCGTCGGCGAGCACCCCGGGATATACGCGGCCTACGTCGTCGGCGACCCTCCCGCGCGTGCCCCGGTGGCGGCGGACTGCATGGTTTCCAGCACTCCGGGAACCGCGCTGGACGGCGTGTTCGGCGCCGACCTCTCCTACGCCGAAGCGAAGGCGCTGCTCGACCGGGCGCACACGGTCGGCTTCGTGAGCACACGAATCGAGCGGACGGGGTGCTCGACGTTCCGGGTCGTCGTCACCGGGATCCCCGAGGACGCAGACGTCAAGACCGAGTTCCTCCGCGAAGTCCGAAGCGTGAACTTGAACGTCGAGTACGCGCCGGCGGAGCGGTTCCCCGAGGTGCCGCCCGATGTGCCACCGGCATCGCCCTAGCCACGTGCCAGGGCTTCGCGGTAGACGTCGAGCGTCGCCTCGGTCGCCGCACCCCACGAGAGCCGACTCTCCGCAGCGACCCGGGCAGCCGCGCCGAGCCGTGCCCGCAGCTCCGCGTCGCCGAGCAGCCGCTCGAGCGCGGCACGGAGCGCCACCGGATCACGAGGTGAGACGAGCAGCCCCGTGACCCCGTCCTCGACGGCGTCCGCGAGCCCGCCCACCGCCGTCGCGACGACCGGCCTCCCGTGCGCCATCGCCTCGCGCGCGACGACGCCGTAGCCCTCGCGCCGAGACGGGCACACGACGACTGCAGCGCGCTCGTAGAAGGGGCCGAGCGCGTCCGGCGCGATGAAGCCGACGGCGTCCGGAGCACGCTCGCGGAGGGGGCCGTCGCCGACGATGACCCGGGGCAGCCCCTCCGTCGCCTCGAGCAGCTCCTCGATCCCCTTCTCCTCCGAGAGCCGCCCGACGTAGAGGACGTGCGGCGGCTCGTCCGGCTCGCCGACGGCCTCGGGAACCCTCACGCCGGCGGGGACGACGCGCACGTCCCTGGCGCCGAGCTCTCGGGCGGCGTCCGCGAGCGACTCCGAGGGAGCGAGGACGAGCCGCGCCCGCCGGAGGAGGCAGCGCGCAATCCACGGGACGCGGCGGGCCAGCTCGACGTCGGTGCCCCAGAGCTGGACGACGAACGGCTTCCCGGTCTTCAGCGCGGGGAGCGCCGAGACGAGCCAGTGCGCGTGCACGAGGTCGGCCCTCTTCGCAGCCCTGCGCGCCGCGCGCGCGTACGAGGCGAGGAAGAACGGGACGAGGAGCGCCTTCCACGGCGCCCTTCGCAGGTTGCCGACGATCCCGTGCCCGTACGCGAGCCCGTAGTGGCGGAACGATGCGGGCGAGACGACCTCGACCTCCAGCCCCGCCGATCGCAGGTGCTCGACTGCGTCGCGGACGAAGACCCCGGCCACGTCCCCGGGACCGCGCGGGTACGAGGTCGTCAGGACGACGACTCTCATTCGCGTCGCACGCGCCCGAAGACCACCGGGAGCGCGAGCGCGAGAGTGGCGAAGACGTAGAAGTAGTAGAAGATCATCGTCAGGTAGAAGAGGTTCGCCGCGAGCGTCCCCACGAGAGCGGCCGTCATCCCCCACGCGAGCGGGCGGAGGCGTGCGGACACCGCGTTGCCCTCCGCGGCGAGCTCCTTGCCGAGACGCATGGCATCGCCCAGCCTGCTGAAGATCCAGCCGACGAAGACGGCCAGGAGCGCGACCCCGACGAGACCCGTCTCGACGATCGTGGCGACGTAGAACGAGTGCGGCCCGAAGTCCGGGCGCCCGGTGACGAACTCGTAGTACACGGAGAAGTTGTTGAGGCCGAGCCCGAAGAGCGGGTTCGACGAGAGGACGTCGGGGATGAAGCTGTAGACCTGGAAGTGCGGCGAGGCGGCGCCCCGGCTCGTGTTCGTCCGCGCGCGGAGGACGGTCAGGAAGAAGTCGAGCCGGACCACGACGACCACGGCGACGAAGGCGGCGACGGCCCCGAGGGGCACGAGGAGCTCGGGCTTCCGCAGATACCGCCGATACGGGAGCACCAGGACGAGCGCGCCGCACGCGAGGCCGAGGAGCGCGCTCCGGGAGAGGGTCGCGAGGAGGACGACGAGCATGAAGCCGAGCAGAGCGGCCAGCGGCCGCTTGTAGCGGTGCGCGCGCTCGAGGCGCAGGTAGACGGGGGTGAGGAGCAGCACGGCCAGCATGAGCTCGATGCCGAGGTGGTTCGGGTCGCCGGTGAGCGCGTTCGGGCGAAAGACCTCCTGGGTGCCGCCCACCGCGCCGAACACGTTGATCGCGGTCTGCCGCGACGTGATCGGCTGGATCAGGAGCTGGTCGAGGTTGATCCCCACCTCGGCGAGCACGAGCTGGATCACGCCGTACACGGCGTTGAGGGCGATCCCTCCGAGGAAGGCGGCGAGCGCGTACCAGTAGAAGCGGAGGCGTCGCCTGGCGAGGAGGGCGATGCCCGCGACGAGGAAGCCGAAGTGCAGGACGAACTTCACCATCCCCTTCGCCCACTGCGACAGCGCCTGGCCCGTGTCGAGGTTGTAGAAGCCGAGGAGATAGGCGATCGCGAACGCGCAGAAGAAGATCAGGGCGACCCAGGCGGTGCGGGTGAGACGGGCGTCGGAGCGCTCGAAGCGATCCCAGGCGAAGAGGACGAGGAAGATCGAGGTGAAGACGTCCGAGATCGTGAGCGAGCCTGCGAGCTCCCACTGGAGCTTGTGGAACGTGACCGTGGCGATCGTCACGAGGAAGAGCCCGTCGAGGACGGGCCTCTCGAGCGCGAGGCCCAACGTGCGGGCGCGCATGGGCAGCGCGTGAGTCGTCACGCGACCTCCTCGAGAAGGCCGGCGATCTCCTCCACCCGGGCACGGCGCGAGAGGCGGTCGCGGTCTCGCTCGGACAGCTCGACGGCCGGAAGCCCGCCGTCGGCGAACCGGCCGTGGAGCTCGACGAGCGCCTCGCGGATTCCCTCGACGTCGTCCGGCGCGACGACGACCCCCGCCCCCGTCTCGCGGATCAGCTCCGCCGCGGCCCCGTCGGGGGGCACGACCGCGAGGATGGGGCGCCCGGCCGCGAGGTACTCGTAGACCTTGCCGGAGAGGACGCCCTTGCCCCGCCCCTCGGCATCAGGCACGAGGAGCAGGAGAGCGTCCGAGTCGCGCTGGAGCCGGAGCGACTCGCCGCGCGGGAGGTAGTCGATCAGCTCGAGCCGGTCGCCGAGGCCGAGCGACTCCGCCCACTCGCGATCCGAGGACCGGAAGTCGCCGACGAAGCGCGCGACCCCGTCGAGGTCGGCGTCGCGGAAGGCCTCGAGGAACGGCCTCGGGTCGCGCCGGCCGAAGAAGCTCCCTGCGTGCGTGATGCGGAAGCGCGTGCCCGGCCGGTACTCGAGGCCGGCGAAGTCGTCGAAGTCGCAGCCGTTCGAGATCGTCCGGACGACTCCCCGCGGGTCGAGCCCGCGCACCTCGTCCGCGATCGCGTCGGAGACGCACGTCACCGCGTCGGCGCGCCGGGCCACGAGCTTCGCCACCTGCGCCACGGTGGCCTGCCTCGCCCGCGTCGCGGTCGTGTCCGAGCGCCGGTGTGGGTTGCCGACGATCGGGTCGCGGAGGTCGGCGAGCCACCGTGCTCCCGTCGCCTTCTGAACCGCCGCTCCGACGAAGTGCACGGAGGGCGGGGGCGACGTCGTGATGACCGCGTCGATCGCCTCGCTGCGGGCGATGCGGATCGCTGCGGGGATCGCGGTGATGTTCCACGTCACGCTCGCGTCGGGGAGCAGCAGGCGCCGGGCGGTCACCTGAGCCTGCACGAGAGCCCTCTCGAAGCCCTCGGCCCGCACGAGCTCCTCGGTCGGCTTGCGGGCACGCGGCCCCAGGTAGCGGACGCGATGCACCCACGCCTGCGTCGGGATGCGGAGCTCCGCGTCGCGATGGAGCCACTTGGGGTCGTCGGGCGCGAGCACGTGCGTCTCGACCCCCAGCGCCGGGAGGTACTGCGCCAGCTTCAGCGGGCGCTGGACGCCGCCGCCTCCTGCCGGCGGGAAGTACATCGTGACGAGCAGGACCTTCACCCGCGCGAAGCGTAGAGGTCAGGCGAGCGAGGCGAACGCGCTGCGCGCCGCCTCGATCGTCGCGTCGATCTCGCTCCCACCGTGGACGGTCGACAGGAACCCCGCCTCGAACTGCGACGGCGCGAGGTAGACCCCGCGCTCGAGCATCGCGCGATGGAACGCGGCGAAGCGCTCCGTGTCGGCGAGCTTCGCGCCTTCCCAGCTCGTGACAGGCGCATCGGTGAAGAAGACGCCGAACATCGATCCGACGCGCGCGAGCTGGACGGGCCCGCCCAGGCTCTCGAGGCCGGCGACGAGGCCGGCGGCGGCCTGCTCGAGACCATCCCACGCGCCCGGCTCCGAGATCGCTCGCAGCGTCTCGATTCCCGCCGTCATCGCGAGCGGGTTCCCGGAGAGCGTTCCCGCCTGGTACACGGGCCCCGAGGGCGCGACGAGCTCCATGATCTCCCGGCGGCCCCCGTAGGCGCCGACCGGCAGGCCGCCGCCGATGACCTTGCCGAGCGTCGTCAGGTCGGGCGCGACCCCGTAGAGCGCCTGCGCTCCGCCCGGGTGCACGCGGAACCCCGTCATGACCTCGTCGAACACGAGCAGGGCCCCGTGATCCGCCGTCAGGCGCCGGAGGCCTTCGAGGAAGCCGGGCACCGGTGGGACGAGGCCCATGTTCCCGGCCACGGGCTCCACGATCACCGCGGCGATGTCGTCGTGCGCGCGGAAGAGCTCGGCGACCGCCTCGACGTCGTTGTACGGCGCGCTGAGCGTGTCCGCGACCGCACCCGGCGTGACCCCGGGCGAGTCGGGCAGGCCCAGCGTGGCGACACCCGAGCCCGCCTGCACGAGCAGCAGGTCGGCGTGCCCGTGGTAGCAGCCGACGAACTTCACGATCTTCGACCGCCCGGTGAACGCACGGGCGAGCCGGAGGGCGCTCATCGTCGCCTCCGTGCCCGAGCTCACGAAGCGCACGAGCTCGAGGCTCGGCATCGCCTCGCGGATCAGCCGGGCGAGCTCGAGCTCGAGCGGGCTCGGCGCCCCGAAGCTCGTTCCCGAGCCTGCGGCCTCGGAGAGAGCCGCGACCACGCGAGGGTGGGCGTGGCCGAGGATCAGGGGGCCCCACGAGAGGACGTAGTCGACGTAGCGATTCCCGTCGACGTCGACGAGGTAGGGGCCCTCGCCCCGCTCGATGAAGAGAGGCGACCCACCGACCGCGCGGAACGCGCGGACGGGAGAGCTGACGCCGCCGGGCAGGAGCTCGAGCGCCTCCCGGAACAGCAGCTCCGAGGCCTCGTGCGTCACGCGCGCGCCCCCGTGAGCGCTCTGGCGACCGACTCCGCGGCCTCCTCCCCCGAGCGGATGCAGTCGGGGATGCCCACGCCCCGGTACGCGGCGCCCGCGACGGCGAGGCCGGGATGCTCGTCGAGCGCGGCCTCGATCCGCGCGAGGCGCCCGGTGTGACCGAGCACGTACTGCGGCATCCCGCGCGGCCAGCGCCGCACGCGCGTGAGGATCGGCGTCGCATCCACGCCGAGGAGCGAGAGCTCGTCCCGGGCGACCTTCACCAGCTCCTCGTCGGGATCCAGCGTGAGGTCGCGACCGCCGAACCGGCCCGCGAAGACGCGAACGAGGAACGCTCCCTCCGGAGCGCGGCCTTCCCACTTCCGGGACGTCCACGTGCACGCGAGCACGTCCGTCCCCTCGACGCGCGGAACGACGTACCCGTAGCCGTCGAGCGGGTGGGAGACGTCCTCCTCCCGGAAGCCGAAGGTGACGATCACCGACGACGCGTACGGGATCTCCGCGTGGGCGGCGGCGAGCGCCTCGTCGAGGCTCGAGAGCATCTCGGCCGCCGCGAAGGCCGGTGCCGCGACGACGACCGCATCCGCGAGGAGCGCCTCTCCCCCTGCGAGCTCGACGCGGTAGCCCTCGCCCTCGTGCGACACCTCGCGAACGCCGCTGCCCGTCGCGACCCGCGTTCGCCCGAGCCGGGACCGCAGGGCGGCCACGAGCGCGTCCATACCCGGGCTGAGCGTCACGAACGGCGGATGTGCCCGGGACCCGGGCGCCTGCGCCGAGAGCCCCTCGATCAGGCTTCCGTGCTCGAGCTCCAGGGCCCTGAGCTGCGGAAAGGTCGCCTCCAGCGAGAGCTGCTCGCCGTCGCCGCCGTAGATCCCGGTCATGAGCGGCTCGACGAAGGCCTCGTAGGCCTCGCGACCGAGCCGCCGCGAGACGAACGACGCGATCGACTCGTCGCCGTCGCCGCCCACGGGCACGTCCACCTCCGCGGCCAGGCGCGCCCGGCCCTCCGGCGAGAGGAGGGCGCTCTCCGAGAGAGCGTCGAGATTCGTGGGGATCATCCCGGTGAGGCCCGTCGGGAGAGGGTGGAGATCCCCTCCGCGCCGCACGAACGTCCTCTCGTGCTCCGGTCGCCGCCCGACGAGCTCGCCCGTCAGGCCGAGCTCCTCGCAGAGGCCGATCCCACGGGGCTTCCGGGAGAGGAAGCTGTCCGCTGCCGCCTCGATCACGAAGCCGTCCGCACGCTCGGTGGCGATCTTCCCGCCGAGCCCGTCGCCCTGCTCGACGAGCGCGATCTCGACCTCCGGCAGGAGGGCCTCGAGGCGGTGGCTCGCGGCGAGGCCGGCTATCCCACCGCCCACGACGACGGCTCTCATGCCGTGCCGGCCTCCTCGAGCCAGGGCTCCGCCCGGTCGCGGACGAGGGACGCGAGCGCGTCCATGAAGACCGGGTCGTCGTTCAGCGCCGGCGGGCGCTCGAGGCGCATGCCGAGACCGTCCGCGATGCCCTTCGCGCGGTGGTCGATGTCGAAGAAGATCTCGACGTGGTCGGACACGAATCCGACCGGGACCGAGACGACGTCGCGCACTCCACGGGCCGCCAGCTCCTCGAGGTGCTCCCCGATGTCCGGGCCCGCCCACGGCTCGGGCGATCGCCCCGCCGACTGCCAGCACCACGACCAGCGATCCTCCGTGAGCCCCGCTCGCCCGGCCACGAGCCGCGCGGTCTCCAGGCACTGGTCGCCGTACGGATCGCCCGAGGAGATGATCCTCATGGGCAGGCTGTGGGCGCTGAAGACCACGTGGACGCGCTCACGGTCAGCTTCCGGCCAGCGGCCGATGCCTTCCTCGACCCTGGCCGCGAACGCATCCACGAGGCCCGGCGCGTCGTGGTAGCTGGAGACGTGACGGACCTCCATCTGCCCGCGGTAGAGCTCGAGGCCGTCGGCGACCTTCTGCTGGTAGCGGGCGACGGAGAGAGCGCTGAAGTGCGGCGCGAGCACCAGCCCGACGGCATGCGTGACGCCGTCCTCGATCATCTCTCCCACGACCTCCTCGATCCAGGGCGACCAGTGGCGCATCCCGAGGTAGCAGCGGTAGCCGCTCCCGAGCCGCTCCGCGATGGCGTCGACCTGCCGCCGGGTCACCTCCAGGAGCGGGGAGCCGCCGCCGATCACCCGGTAGTTCTCGGTGATCTCGTCGAGCACCTCGCGAGGCGTCGTCCGGCCGTGGCGGATGTCTGCGAGGTAGCCGGCGACCTCGTCCAGCGACGCGGG
>JBFFGH010000037.1:0-17259 GCA_041557575.1 Gaiellaceae bacterium | reverse complement strand
CCGCCCCCCACGACTCGCGGGACTACTTCTTCCGGACGGTCTTGCTCTGAGCCGTGAACCCGTTGACGGTCGGGTTGACGCACGGGATCGGAGCGAACGCCGGACCCAGCTGCGCGCAGAGCGGTGCGGCTGCGCCCGGTGCTGCGACGGCGGTCGCCCTGAAGAACGTGCCGGTCTTCGCCTTGAAGGCGAAGGCCCCGTTCGCCTTGGCCTTCACACGTCCGATGCGCTTGAGCTTGTTGGCCTTCGCACCGGCGAAGATCGCCACCGTCGCTCCACCGCGGGCCTGCCCGGCCTGCGTGACCCGGCCGGTGACGGTCGCACCCTTCTTCTGCTTCTTGATCTTCTTCGCGGCGAGGGTGACGGCTCCGGGGGCGATCGCGGCCGGAGAGGCGATGGTCGCCGCGGCGTTCACGGTCCCCACGCCCGGGTTGTACGGCGTCCAGAACGCGACCCAGGCACCGATCGGCACGGGGCTGAAGACGCCGTTGATCGTGAGCTGGGCGCTGTAGACCTTGGCGCCGAACGTCGCACGGCCCGGCGTGCCTACGGGCAGGTCCGGCGGGGGCAGGCAGATCTGCATGTACGCGGGGCCGAGCGCGGTCTGCGCTCCGCTCGTCCCGATGAGGAAGACGGGCACCTGCAGCTGCTGCCCGGCGGCGTTCAGGTTCATGACCCAGATCGCGATCGGCGTTGCGCCGGCGGTGCACGCGGCGACCGTTGCCGCGTCGACCGCGCCCGGCGGGGCGACGATCAGCTCTCCGTCGAGCGGGAGGTCGGCGCCGGCGAGGTCGAGCGCCTTCACGATCGCCTTGACGGGCCCGAGCACGGAGCCGGGGGCCTGGTTCGTCGTCAGCTGGGTCCCGGTCGGGACGAAGATCCGAACGCTGGCGGTCGGGTCGTCGTTCGGGTCGAGCGACGCCTTGACCGTCGTTCCCGACGCCGTCGACGTGACCTGCAGCTTCGCCGACGTGTACGCGGCGAGAGCCGAGGGTACGACGATCAGCGCCGAGGCGGCGGCGATCCCGACGACTGCTGTCCAGAAACGTCTTGCCATCTGCCCTCCTTGGTGGTCGAGCGAGTCTCTCACACCCCGTTCGCGCGCGTCATCTCCGCGCTACGAGGAGGCGGCTCGCCTTTACCCATTCCTTGTTGTCGTAGCGGTACAGGTACACCGTGTTGAGCGGTCGGTAGTCGGTCTTGGACGTCTTCAGCTTGATGCCGGGGAGGAGGAACGGGTTCGCGGCGGTGTTCAGGCTCTGGGCCGCCCTCATGAGGCTCGCGCGCGTGAGGTTCTTGCCCGCCTTTCGGAGCGTCTCCACCATCGTCCACGCGACGGTCATCCCGTACCAGTTGTAGACGTCGCTCACCCGTCCGGACGGGTAGTAGCGCTTCATGATGGAGCCGTATAGGGCGACCGCCGGGTCCTTCGCCCAGATCGGGTCGTTCGGGTTCTTCACGAACGCGATCGAGAGCGCGCCCTTGGTCAGCTCCGGGGCGTTGAAGCGCGCGATCTTCATGATCCCGGGCTCGATCGAGATGGAGGCGATGTAGAGGCGGGGCTTCCAGCCGAGCTTGTGCGTCGCGGTGACCGCGTTCAGGAAGAACTTCGGCGTCGCGAAGAGCATGAGCGTGTCCGCGCCGGAGGCCTTGAGGAGCGCGACCTGCGAGGAGACGTCGGCGCCCGTGAACTCGTACCCCTGCTTCGCGACGATCTTCGGGCCCTTGCCGGCGATCGCGCGGGTGAGGCCGGTCAGCATGTCGCGGCCGAGGTCGGTGTTCTCGTAGAGGACGGCGATCTTCGCCTTCGGGCGGGACTTGACGAGCGTCTTCCCGTAGACGGTGCCCTCGCCGCGGTAGCTCATGAGGAAGCCCATCGTCCACGGGTACTTCGCGGGCTTGTCGATCTGCTGCGACCCGTCGCCCACGAAGAGCTGCGGGACCTTCACCGCGTTCAGGTAGTCGCGGATCGCCAGGTTGTTGGCCGTTCCGACGCTGTTGAAGATCGCGAAGACCTTGTCCTGCTCGACGAGCCGGCGCGTCGCCTGCACCGTCTGGGACGGGTTGTAGGCGTCGTCGTAGAAGAGGTAGGAGATCTTCCGGCCCCTGACCCCGCCCTTCCCGTTGACGTAGTCGAAGTACGCCTTCGCCCCGGGCCCGACCGAGCCGAACGCGGCGGCCTCGCCCGTCAGCGGGACCGTGCCCCCGAGGAGCACGCTCGTGGGCGTGACGCCCGGGTCGGCGCCGGGTGACGCACCGGCACCGAGCACCACGACGAGCGCGACCGCAGCCGCTGCAGCCAGCCTTCTCACTTCGTGACCCGTGTGCGAAGGACGGGGAGCTTGAGGACGGCGGTGCCGACCCGGGCCCGTGCCGTCGCCGCCATCGGGAGGTCGAGGTAGACGAGGTTGCCCGAGGACTGGGCCGTGGAGGAGGAGGCGAGCGTGAGCTGGAGACGCGAGCCCTTGGGGATGTACGTGGCCTGGCTGATGAGGCGGATCTTGACCTTTCGCGCGGTGCCCGACTTCGTCGGCGCGCCGCCGGCGCTCACGAGGATCTCCTGCCCCTTCGGCGTCCTGGCAGTCAGGACGGCGACGAGCCTCGACCAGCCGCCGCTCGCGGCGAGCGACACGTCGACCGTGGGGGAGCCGAACACCTCGACGGCGCTCTTCAGGCGCCGCGTCGTCCGCACGGCCTTGCCGCTCTTGCCGAAGGTGGTGACGCCGGGCAGTGCGAAGGTCGACGTCTTCGTCCTCACGTCCGTGCCGGTCGGCGCCTCCGTGAGCGTCCCCTTGCCGTTCCATCCCTCAGGGGCGAGCCACGTCGCCCGCGGGACGGTGTCGCACGCGGGGTTCCGGAGGAAGCAGTCGAAGAACCCGCGGGCCGCGGTCATGAGGTAGCCGGTGTCCGCGGCCGGGAACGTCGACGGCGCGTGCCCGTGATTGCCGATGTACAGGAACGCAGGACCTTTCAGCTGCTTCATCGCCCGGGTGGCCTGGTCGATCCCGAACAGGAAGTCGCGCCGACCCTGGGCCATGAAGACGGGCGTGGTCACCCTGTTCAGCTTCGAGAGGCTCGAGCGTGCGGCCGCCCACGGCTTGACGGCGGCCAGGTTCCCGGCGAAGGCGGCCGCCTGCATGGGGTCGAGGGACGGATCACGCCGATCCGGGGGGATCGAGCCCGCGAGAGCGGCGACGATGCCCGACTTGACGAGCCCCTGGGGGACGAGCGCCGAGTAGAGGTCGGTCCACGTCTCGACCGTGACGACCGCGGCCCAGGGGACTCCCGCGGTCAGCGAGTTGAAGATCGCGCCGCCGCCGTACGAGATCCCCCAGGCGCCGATCTTCGTGTCGGACACGTCCGGCCTGGCGGCGAGCCAGTCGCGTATCGCGCGCGTGTCGGCGACCTCGCGCGGCCCGTCGATCCCGACGAGGCCGCCGGACTGGCCGTGGCCGCGCGCGTCGAAGGTGAGGATCGCGTAGTCGCCGCCCGTGAAGCCGTAGCCCTCGACGAGCGCGGCCATGTCCTGCCGCTTGCCGCTCAGGCCGTGCAGGAAGACGAGCGCCGGCCAGCCGCCTGCGGGACGCGATCCGTCAGGGAGGTAGAGCGTGCCTGCGATCGACACGCCGTCGCTCATCGGGATCGACACGTCCTGCTTCGCGAAGGAGGAGGCAGGCGCTCCGGCGGCGGCGAGGACGAGCGCGACGACGAACACCGCGAGCGAGGCTTTGGCCACGACGCGTGAAGCGTAGACGAGCCGGGCGTATGCCGACGGCCTTCCTACAATCCCCGCTCATGGATCCTCGGCCGATCGGCGTCTTCGACTCGGGCATGGGCGGGCTGACCGTCCTGCACGAGTGCCTCGTCACGCTCCCGCACGAGGACTTCGTCTATCTGGGCGACGGCGCGCGCCTTCCCTACGGCCCCCGTCCGCTCGAGGAGATCCGGCGCTTCGCGCTCGAGATCGCGGGCTACCTGGAGCAGCAGGGCGTGAAGCTGATCGTCGCCGCGTGCAACGCCGCGACCGCGGCCGGGCTGCCGGACCTCCAGCGGCAGCTCTCGGTGCCGGTCGTCGGCGTCATCGCACCGGAGGCCCATGCGGCCGTGCTGGCGACGCGGAACCGGCGCATCGGCCTCCTCGCGACGCAGGCGACGGTGGGGAGCGGCCGCTACGCAGACCTCGTGCACGCCCTCGACGCGGGCGCGGAGGTCTTCTCCGTCGCGTGCCCGAAGCTCGTCCCGCTCATCGAGGGCGACGACCCCTTCGGCGAGGAGACCGCCGCGGCGGTCCGGGAGTACGCGGAGCCGCTCAAGGCCGAGGGTGTGGACACGGTCATCCTCGGCTGCACGCACTACCCGCTGATCAGGCCGATCCTCCAGCGCGTCTTCGGGCGCGGCGTGACGCTCGTCTTCTCCGCAGAGGAGACGGCGCGCGAGGTCGCGGAGACGCTGGCCCGAAAAGGGATCGAGAACGCGGAGTCGCGGCAGGGCGAGTACAGGTTCCTCACGACCGGCGATCCCGGGACCTTCCGCGAGACCGGGCGGCGCTTCCTGCAGCTCCCGATCGAGGTCGCCGAGCGCGTGGACGTCGCGACCCTGGAGGCGGCGACCGTATGAGGGCGGACGGGCGCAGGCCGGGCGAGCTTCGTCCGCTCGACATCCAGGTCGACTTCCTCGAGCAGCCGCACGGCTGCGTGCTGTACGGGCAGGGGAAGACGATCGTCCTCTGCACGGCGACCGTCGAGGAGGCCGTCCCCCGCTGGCTCATGCGGAGCGGGCGGGGCTGGATGACGGCGGAGTACTCCATGCTCCCGGCCTCGACCGGCGAGCGCACCCAGCGCGGGGTCGCGCGCGGCCGGCCCGACGGGCGAACGGTGGAGATCCAGCGGCTCATCGGCCGGGCGCTTCGCGCGGTCTGCGACTTCGAGGCGCTCGGCGAGCGCACGCTCTGGCTCGACTGCGACGTGCTGCAGGCCGACGGTGGCACGCGCTGCGCGTCGATCACCGGGGCCTGGATCGCCGCGAGCCGTGCGCTCGAGCGCTTCGGGCTCTCGAAGGCGCTCACCGGGTCGGTCGCCGCGATCTCGGTCGGCATCGTCGGCGGCGAGGCCGTCCTCGACCTCGACTACGAGGAGGACTCGGGCGCCGAGACGGACATGAACGTCGTGCTGACGGGCGACGGCAGCCTCGTCGAAGTGCAGGCCACCGCGGAGCGCGAGCCCTTCTCGCGGGACCTGCTCGACCAGCTCCTCGACCTTGCGGCTTCGGGCGTCGCCGAGCTCACGACCGCCCAGCGCGACGCAGCCGCCCTCCCGCTCCCCGGGTGACCCCGACCGCGTGAGGCTCGTCCTCGCCACCGGGAACCCGAACAAGCTGCGCGAGCTTCGCGCCGCCCTCGCCGGCTGGGAGATCGACCTCCTGGACGCTCCCGAGGAGCCCGTCGAGGACGGCGCGACGTTCCTCGACAACGCGCGCATCAAGGCCCGGCACGGCCGCGCGCACGCACCCGCCGACGCCTGGGTTGCCGGCGAGGACTCCGGCATCGAGGTGGCGGCTCTGGGCGGGCGCCCGGGGATCGAGTCCGCGCGGTGGGCCGACGACGGCGTCGCCCGCCTCCTCACCGAGCTCGGCGAGGCCGACGACCGCCGCGCGCGGTACGTCTGCGAGCTCGTCGCGCTCGCCCCCGACGGCCGCGAGGTGCGTGCGACCGGCGTGCTCGAGGGGCGGATCGCGCACACTCCGCGAGGGACGGAGGGCTTCGGGTACGACCCGATCTTCGTCCCGCTCGGCGAGTCGCGCACCGTCGCCGAGCTCGGGAACCTCTGGAAGTCCGTCCATTCGCACCGTGCCCAGGCCGCTTCGGCGCTCGCTCGGGCGCTCACCGCGGCCTGAGGCTTGCTAGCGTCGGGGCCTATGGACGCGGCACAGGCAATCCGGGAGCTCATGGAGCTCTCCTCCCAGATCGACGTTGCGGTCGTGCTCGGCGAGGACGGGTCCGTCGTCGCCTCGAGCTCCGAGGACGAGGCCGCCTCCGGCGCGCTCGCGAGCACGGCCGTCGAGCTCGTGGGCGCGGCGTCCGATCTCGGCGCGGAGCCCGACGTCTCGCGCGTCGAGATCGAGCTCGAGGAGGGCGCGCTCTTCGTCGTGCGCGAAGGCGGCGCGACGGTCGCCGCGCGCACCGGCCCCGAGCCCACGTCCGGGCTCGTGATCTACGACCTCCGCACCTGTCTCCGGTCGATCGACGAGGCTCCGAAGAAGAAGCGGGCATCCCGCGCGAACTCGACGCCGAAGAAGGAGAAGGAGAAGGGGAAGGAGGGCGACGCGTGAGGAAGCTCATCCGCCTCGCGATCCTCCTCGGGCTCGTGGCCTGGGTCTGGCGGCGCATCGCCGGGCCGTCCGGGCCGCCCGAGCGCGCCGGTGTCTCGTACGCCGACGGCTCGTCGGTCGTCCTCGAGCCCGGCTCTCCGGGATTCGAGCGACTGGCTGCGATCGCGCGTCCGGCTCTCCGGCAGTGACTCACGACGAGCTCGGGGCGCTGCTCGTCGACCGCGCGCTGCTCGAGGGCGACTTCGTGCTCCGCTCGGGCCGGAGATCCACGTGGTACCTCGACAAGTACCGCTTCGAGACCGAGCCCGAGATCCTCCGCGCTCTCGGCGAGCGACTCGCGGAGGTCGCGGTCGAGCACGAGCCCGAGGCGGTGCGGCTCGCCGCGCCCGCGCTCGGTGCGGTCGCGTTGGCAGCTTCGGCAGCAATGGCGTCCGGTCTGCCCTTCATCATCGTGCGCGGTGAAACCAAGGAATACGGCACGGCTAAGCGCATCGAGGGCCCTTTCCGGGAGGGGGAGGTCGTGTGCCTCATCGAGGACGTCGTCACGTCCGGCGGCGCGCTCGGTGAGGCAGTGTCCGTTCTCAGGGAAGAGGGCCTCGTCGTCCGAAACGCCGTCTGCGTGGTCGACCGGGAGGAAGGCGGGTCGGACGGCCTCGCGCGCCTGGGTGTGCGACTCAGGCCGCTCTTCCGTGCGAGCGAGCTCCTCGAGACGCGAAGAAGCGCCGCAAAGCCTTATGGTTGAGCCAAATCATCCGGAGGGGTGTTAGGCTCCGCCGGTCCGTTCGATCGAATCCGACGTCAGGAGGAAACGAAGTGACAAAGCAAGATTTCGTCGATGCCGTTGCGGCCCGCTCCGGCATGTCCAAGCGTGAGGCAGGCGACGCGGTCGACGCGGTTCTCGACACGATCACGGCGGCGCTGAAGTCCGGTGACTCCATCACCTTCACCGGTTTCGGCAAGTTCTCGACGTCGCACCGCGCGGCTCGCATGGGCGTCAATCCTCGGACGGGCGAGAAGGTCATGATCGCTGCGACGATCGTCCCGAAGTTCTCGGCCGGAAGCTCGCTCAAGGCTGCGGTCAAGGGCTAGTCGAAACGTCCTCCAGCTTCGCGAGGGGCCGCCCACGGGCGGCCCCTTTTCGCTTCTCCGGCGGCTCTCCCCGGGCAGGCTCCGGGCCCGCCGGCTCCGAGGAGGGAGTCATGCGTCCTTCGGCCGGGCGCCCGCTCCTTGGAATCGAACACATGTTCGTATAGCCTCGGCGCATGCAGCTGGCCTTCGATGCCGCGGACCGGCTCGTCGAGCTCGTCCAGGCACGCCGCGGGGCGGTCACCGCCGAGGAGGCCGCACGCGTGCTCTTCGCTCTCGAGCGCGCGCCGGCCGCGCTCGCGCGGTCGCTGCTCGCGGACGTCGTCGACGGCGACGCACGCCTGAGCTGGCTCGGCGAGCGCGTCGGCCTCGCCGGAGACGGAGGCGCCGAGATCTTCATCGAGGACGCCGAGCTCGTCGTCTTCGACCTCGAGACGACGGGGCTGTCCGCGCGCCGCGACCGCATCTGCGAGATCGGGGCCGTGCGGGTGCGCGGGCTCGAGATCGTCGAGGACTTCGAGACGCTCGTGAGCCCCGGTGTCGCGCTCCCGCTGCAGATCGCGAGCCTCACGGGGCTTCGCGACGCCGACCTGCACGGGGCTCCCCGCGTGGAGGTGGCCGTGCGGCGGTTCCTCGCCTTCGCCGGCGATGCGGCGCTCGCGGCCCACAATGCGCGCTTCGACGTCGGGTTCCTCGAGCACCAGGTCGAGCGGCTCACGGGGAAGCGCGTCGCGGCGCCGGTCGTGGACACGGTGTGGCTCGCCAGGCGCCTGCTCCGGGGCCGGAGTCAGCGCGTCTCGCTGCGCTGGCTCGCCCACTTCTTCGGGACGACCTGGGAGCCCTGCCACCGCGCGCTCCCGGACGCGCTCGCGACCGGGGAGATCCTCATCGCGCTCCTCGGGCTGGCGCAGGAGCGCGGCGCGCGGACGCTGGCAGACGTGCTCGAGCTCTCGGCCCCCCGGGCGCGACGTCTCAACACGAGGCGCTCGCTCGTCGCAGGCGCGCCCACGGGCCCGGGCGTCTACCTCTTCCGCGATCGCAACGACACCGTGCTCTACGTCGGCAGGGCTCGCAACCTGCGCACGCGGTTGCGCTCCTACTTCTCGGGCGACCGGCAGCGTCCGGCGGTCGAGGCGGCGCTCGGGGCGCTCGAGCGGATCGAGTGGCACGTGCTCGGCTCGGAGCTCGAGGCGGCGCTGGAGGAGCTGCGGCTCATCCGGGAGCTTCGCCCCCCCGCGAACGCACGCGCGACGCGGCCCGATCGGGCGGCGTACCTCGAGCGGCGGGGCGAGAAGTGGCGCGTCGTCTCGACTCCCGGGCGGCTCGGGCCGATCGGGAGCAAGCGCCGTGCGCAGCTCGCCGCGCGGGCTCTCGACGGGTTCGAGGGAGACGACCTCGCAGCCGCCCTGCCGCCCCTGCGGGCCCGGCTCAGGCGGCTCGCCCGGGATCTCCGCTTCGAGGACGCGGCGCGCGTGCGCGACCGGCTCGCGGCGCTGGAGGAGGTCGTCGCGCGTCTCGAGGAGCTCGAGCGAATGCGCTCCTGCCGGCTGTGCGTGCTGGCTCCAGCCCGGGAGCCGGGACTGCGCCGGGCCTTCTTCGTGGCAGGGGGCCGGGTGTGGGCGCGGACGCTCGCGCCGGGGCCGGCCGGGAGGCTCGAGGTCGAGGCGGGCCTCGCCTCGGCGCTGCAGCAGGGCGAGCCGTCCTACGCCCCCGAGGACGCGGCCGAGCTCACGGTCGTGTCCGGAGTCCTTCGCCGCCCGCCGCCGGAGGTCCGCGTCGTGTCGCTCGACGCCGGGGCGATCCTCGCCGCCTGACCCGACGCATGGGCGTAGCCTTGGGGCCGTGGAGACTGCGAACTTCGCCGACCGGCTCGCCGAGGCGGTCACACGCAAGCAGAGCCAGCTCACCGTCGGGCTCGACCCGCGCGTCGACCTGCTGCCCGTCGAGCTGCGCGGAGAGGCCGTTCTCGGACGAGCCGCGGCCGCGGCAGCGGTCGCGCGCTTCTGCCGCGGGATCGTGGACGCGGTGACGCCGTACGTGGTCGCCGTCAAGCCACAGGCGGCGTTCTTCGAGGCCCTCGGCTCGGACGGCATCCGTGCGCTCGAGGAGGTATGCGCACACGCGCGCTCGGTGGGGCTGCTCGTCCTGCTCGACGCGAAGCGCGGGGACATCGGCTCGACGGCCAGGGGCTACGCCGAGGCGTACCTCGAGCCCCGCGAGGACGGCGTCCCGCTCGCGGACGCGATCACCGCCAGCCCCTACCTCGGCCACGACTCCGTCGAGCCGTTCCTCGCCGCGTGCCGCCGACACGGATCCGGCGTGTTCTTCCTCGTCAGGACGTCGAACGCGGGGGCTGCCGACGTCCTGGACGCCGCGCTCTCGGACGGGCGGCCGGTCTGGCACCGCGTCGCCGAGCTCGTGCAGGAGTGGGGGGAAGCTCTCGTCGGCGAGTCGGGGATGTCGAGCGTGGGCGCCGTCGTCGGCGCGACGCATCCGCGTGCCGTGTCGGAGGCCCGCAGGCTCCTCCCGCGCTCGCCGCTGCTCCTGCCGGGGGTGGGCGCTCAGGGCGCGACCCCTGCGGACGTCGCCCGGGCCTTCACGACCGGACAGGCAACGGCGCTCGTGACCGCCTCCCGGTCGGTGATCTACGCGTACCGGGAGACGGACGTCGACTGGCGCGAGGCGGCGGCGCAGGAGGCGCAGCGGCTCCAGCGCGCCGTCTGGGCCGCCTCCGGCTGGTAGGAGGGCCGTCACGACCACTTCTGCGGCCTGGGCGATCGTGACGTCCAGTACAGTGTCGCGCCGGTGATGCGTAGGGCCCTCCTTGCCTTCGTCGCTCTCGTCGCCGTCTCCGCCGCTCCCGTTCGGGCTTCGACGGTCGACGTCGTCGGCGAGCCGCAGCCGCCGCGGGTGGCTGCGTCGGCGTGGTACCTGGTCGGAGAGGACGGCGAGCTTCTCGCGCGGCGGAACGAGAGCGAGCAGCTCCCCGTCGCGAGCATCACGAAGCTGATGACCGCGCTCGTCGTCATGGATCGCGCTCCTCTCTCCGAGGTGGTGCGGGTGACCCGGTACGCGCCGGACGCCCTCGAGTCCGTCGTCGGCCTGCGGGCCGGAGCGGAGCTCACCGTCGCCGAGCTCCTGCGCGCGATGCTCGTCGCGAGCGCGAACGACGCGGCGCACGCGCTCGCCCTCCACGTCGGCGACGGGTCGATGGCGCGGTTCGTGAGCCTCATGAACGCGAAGGCGGCGGCGCTCGGGCTCGAGGACACGAACTTCGAGAACCCGATCGGGCTCGACGCCGTGGGCCACGTCTCGAGCGCACGTGACACGACTGCGCTCATCCGCTACGCCCTCCGTTTCCCCTTCGTCCGGGACGCCCTCGGCCGGGAGAGCTACAGGGGGCCGGACGGCCGTGTGTTCCCGACGACGGACGAGCTCAGGTCGTCCTGGCCGCCGTTCGTCGGCGGAAAGACGGGTCACACGTCGGCCGCGGGGTGGTCGGAGGCGGCCGCCGCGAGCAAGGGCGGCGTGACGGTGTACGGGAGCGTCATCGGCAGCCGGTCGCGAAGCGAGCGAGACGGCGCGCTCAAGGAGCTCCTGAGCTACGGCCTGAGCCGCTACGGCCGGGTGCAGGCGATCTCGCGCGGCCACGTGTACGCGCAGGTCGAGACGGGCTACGGCCGCCCGGCCGCGGAGCTCGTGGCACGGAAGCCGGCGGTTCACACCCTCCTGCTCGGCACGCCGCTCGTCGAGCGGGTCGTCGCTCGCGAGTCCGTCCAGCTCCCCGTCGCCGCGGGCCAGGTGCTGGGAAAGGTCGACGTCCTCGAGCGTGGCCGCGTCGTCGCGTCGTCCCCGCTCGTGGCGGCGACGGACGTGTCCGAGCCCGGCCTCTTCGGGAAGGCCCTCTGGCTCGCCGGAGAAACTGCCGACAATCTCTGGGACATCGTCACGTGATCATCACCGTCACCCCCAACGCCGCACTCGACCGCACGCTGACCGTCCCGGTCTTCCAGATCGGCTTTCGGCATCGCTCGAGCGACGTCGTCACCCTCGCCGGCGGCAAGGGCATCAACGTCGCGCGAGCGCTGAAGATCCTGGACGCACCGGTTGTCGCCACCGGCCTGGCGGGAGGGAGAACCGGGACGCGGATCATCGAGGAGCTCACGCACGAGGCGATCCTCAACGACTTCGTGCGCATCTCCACGGAGTCCCGCACGTCCACCGCGGTCGTCGATCCGACCTCCGGCACGTACACGGAGATCAACGAGTGGGGGCCCGAGGTGACCGAGGCCGAGCTCGACACGCTGATGGAGAAGCTCCACTACCTCGCGCGCGGCGCCGACTTCGTCGTGCTGGCGGGGTCGCTGCCGAGGAAGGTGCCGACGTCGTTCTACGCCGACGCGATCCGGGACCTCTCGCGCCGCGACGTCCGCGTCGTGCTCGACAGCGAGGGCGAGCCGCTGCAGCTCGGGGTCGAGGCCGGGCCGTTCCTCGTCTCGCCCAACCAGCGCGAGGCGGAGCAGCTCGTCGGGCAGGAGCTCGAGGACGACGGCGACTTTCTCATGGCGCTCGACGCGATCGCCGAGATGGGCGCGCGGAACGTTCTCATCACCTTCGACCACGGGTGTTTCGCCCACCTCAGGTTCGGTCGGGAGACGGTCCGGCTGCGAGCGTTCGCCCCCCACGTCGAGCCCGTCTCGAGCGTCGGCTCCGGAGACGTGCTGCTCGCCCGCTTCCTCAACGCGGTCGGCGACGAGCTGTCGCCGGAGGACGCCGTGCGGCTCGCCGTTGCGGCCGGCTCGGCCTCCGTGCGCGAGGTCGGTGCGGGCCGTTTCGACCCGGCGCTCGCCGCGACGCTCACCGACGCCGTCGAGCTCAGCGTCCTGCAGCCGACCGGCTCGTAGCCGCTCCGGACTGCTCGACCGGGCCCGCGGCGACGTCCTTCATCCGCGCTGCCACGGCCGCACGCACGTCCTCCGTCGCGAGGCCGCGGTAGGCGAGGGACGTTCTCCGCCACACGACGTCGTCGACGGTGCAGGCGAGCTCGTGCCGGACGGCGTACGCGACCTGCGCCCAGACGTCGGGGCCGTCGGGGTGGATGCGTTCGAACGCCCCGGGCTCGCCGGCGCAGGCGAGGAATCCGTCGACCTCGCTCCCGTACACCGTGTGCAGGTGCGTGGCGACCTCCTCGCCGGCGGCGGCCCGGAGGCCGGCTCCGTCGAGATGGGGGCCGGAGCCCTCGAGCGGCGCGGGCTGCGAGTCGAGCCTCCGCGGCCGGAGCTCGGCCGGAAGGAGCTCGAGGGCATCGGAGGACATGCGCCGGTGCGTCGTCAGCTTCCCGCCCGCGATCGAGACGACTCCTCGCGGGCCCACCGAGAGCAGGTGCTCGCGCGAGGCGACCGCGGTGTCGCCCGTGCCGCGCGGGAGCACGCGCAGGCCCGCCCACGTGGAGAGGATCCGGCCTGGGTCGATGCGCTCTGGGGGTAGGAGCTGCGCGACGCCCGCCAGAACCTCCCGTATGTCGTCGTCGTCGGCGACGGCGAGTGCCGGGTCTCCGTCGTACTCCGTGTCGGTCGTCCCGACGAGCAGCGTCCCCTGCCAGGGAGCCGCGAAGCTCGTCCGGTCGTCCGACGAGTAGAAGGCGACGAGCGCGCGCCAGCCGGGTGGGAGCGGCAGGGTCACGTGCGCGCCCTTGCTCAGCCGGGCGATCGGCGCGCAGCCGGGGTCTTCGAGCGCGCGGACGCGATCGATCCACGGGCCGCTCGCGTTCACCACTCCTCGAACGCGGACCTGCATCGTCTCGCCTCCGAGCGTGTCCACGAGCTCGACGCTCTCGATGCCGCCGTTCGCCCCCTCCATGCCGACGACCTCGACGTACGGAGCGACGACGGCTCCGGTGTGAGCCGCCCCGAGCGCCGTGGCCAGCACGAGCCGGCTGTCGTCGGTCTGGAACTCCGGGAGGAGGATGTGGACGCGCTCCTCGGCGGTCAGCAGCTCTGGCGCGATCGCGCGCGCCTCGTCCGGTTCGAGGAGACGCGGCCTGGGCGGCCTGAACCCGGAGAGCCCGAAGTAGAGCATCAGCCCGTACCGCAGCTGCCACTCGGGCCAGCGCCCGCGCTCCATGGTCAGCACGACGGGAAGCGGGTGGGACAGGTGGCTCGCCACCCGGGTTGCGAGCACGTGCCGCTCGCGGCCGGCGTCGTGGACGAGCCGGTAGGAGTGCCGCGCGAGGTAGCGGAAGCCGCCGTGGAGGAGCTTCGAGGACGCGCTCGAGGTCCTGCCCGCCACGTCGCCCGCGTCCACGAGCGCCACCCGCATGCCCGCTCGCGACGCGTCGTAGGCGATGCGGGCGCCGGTGACCCCGGCGCCGACGACGAGGAGGTCGAAGTCCTCGGAGGCGAGCCGGTCGAGCGCGCGCCCCCGCTCGGCGCTCACGTCGTCACCTCCGCCGCCGCGGTCGCGCGGGCCTCGAGGGGCTCGTGCGCGAGCCGGAGGGCCTCGACGAGCCGGTCGAGCGTCGTCGCCGGGAGCTCCGGGTACACGGGGAGGAAGACGATGCCCTCCATCATGCGCCGCGCCTCGTGCGGCGTGCGCTCGGGCCGCTCGGTCGGCGGCTCGACCGCGGCGATCGCGCTCGTCCCGCGGGTCGCGTCGAAGCCCGCCTCGCGCAACGTCCGCACGAGGCCGTCGGGATCGCCCGTGAGCACGGGGAAGACCCAGACGGTCGAGTCCGGGAGGGCCGAGCCTGGCCGCTCGAGGGAATGCGGCAGCCCGGCCGCCACGCGGCCGCCGGCCACCCGTCGCCTCTCGAGGCGGGAGAGGTCGAAGCGCCGGAGCCTGCGCTCGAGGAGGGCGAGGAGGGGGGCGGACGGCCGCCGCCTGAGCCAGCGCCGGAAGGCAGCGTCGTGATCCTCGCCGGGCCCCGGCCGGAACGCGCGCACGGTGGTCGAGACGAAGCGGTCGAGATCGAAGCGCACCACCCGCGCCCCGGCGTCGAGCGCCGTGTACGGGAGAGGCCGGTCGAGCACGACGAGGGCGAGATACTTGAGCGCCTTGAGCGCGTGCTCGCGTCGCGACTGGCGCGGCCAGGAGCTCTCGATCGCCCGCATCCGCCCGAGGATCGCCGGGTCGCGGACCCTGACGAGGGCGCCGCCGAGGGCCGTCGCCGTCTTGATCGAGCCGAAGCTGTAGAGCGAGACGTCGGCGAGCGGGTCGCCGGCGTCCGTCGGCCCGAGGATCGTCTGCGCGCAGTCCTCGATGAGGAGCAGGTCGTGCTGCCGCGCGAACGCGGCGGCCTCCGCGAGGTCGAACCGGGCCCCGAACAGGTGCGCGACGAGGAGCGCGCGGGTGCGCGGCGTCACGGCTGCCTCGAGCTCGTCCCGCCGCGGGGCCATGGTGTCGAGATCGAGGTCGACCGGGACCGGGACGAGCCCGTGCGCGCGCACGATGGCCGGCATGTCCGGGTGCGTCACCGCCGAGACGACGATCTCGTCGCCCGGCTCCAGGTCGAGCGCCGACAGGAGGCAGTCGAGCCCGGTCCTGACGGTCAGGCACGCCAGCCCCTCGTCGCCCTGCGCCCACGTGCTCGCGACCCGCGTCGCGCCCCCGTCCGGATCGCCCGCCGTCGCCGCCGCGCCGATCCCGAAGAGGACGTCCGCGACCGAGATGTCGAGCCGGTGGCGCGGGACGATCATGCGGCTGCCTTCCGCTCTGCCGCCGCCCAGGCGGTGCGGACCTCGCCGACGCTCGGCTTCGGCAGGGGAGAGCGCCTCGTCCCGTCCGAGAGCACGTCCGGGAAGCCCGTCTTCACCGCCTCGTTGGCGAGCCTCCAGAGCCTCACGATCTCCGTCTTGATTCGCCCTGTCGCCTCGGTGTAGCCGTCGCGCGAACGGCTCAGGTCGGCGAGGGAGATCGGCTCGCCCCACACGGCGGCACAGCGCCGGGGGCGCGTGTAGTGCCACCCGTACGTCTCGAGCCCGAGCGGCAGGATCCGTGCACCCTCCTGCATCGCGATCATCGCCGCCCCGCGCCGCGCCGCGCCGGGGTGGCCGGTTCGCTGGCGCGTCCCCTCCACGTGGATCCCGAGGAGGTGGCCGTCGCGCACGATCCCGCGCGCCGTGCGCAGCGCCTCCCGGTCGGGCTCCCCCCGTTTGACGGGGAATGCGCCCGAGAGGGCGAGGAACTCCCCGGCCACCGGGATCTCGATGAGCTCCGCCTTCGAGATGAAGTAGACGGGCCGAGGGCAGACGAGCCCGAGGAACGGGTGGTCGATCGCGTTCAGGTGGTTCGCGGCGATGACGCCGCCGCCCTCCTCGGGGACGCGCTCGACGCCGTACGCGGCTCCCCTGGTCAGGGCCCACATGACCGGCGCGACCGTGAAGCGCATGAACGCCCAGAGGACGTCCGGGTCTTCGCGCCAGAGCTTGGGAACGCCGAGCCGCGTCAGGATCACGTGCCGAAGTATCGCCCTCCACGCGGCCCGAGTCACGCGCAGCCCGCTCCGCGAGCCTTCCGGGGCGGTCGAGGGACGGAGGACTTCGGGACGGGAAGGTCTCGCCCTAGACTCCCGCGCATGCCTTCCTGCCCGAGTTGCGGCGTCGAGAACCCGGCGGAAGCGCGCTTCTGCATGTCGTGCGCGACCCCGCTCGCTGCACCGGTAGCCGACCTCGAGCAGCGCAAGGTCGTCACCGTCCTGTTCTGCGATCTCGTCGGCTCGACAGCGCTCGGCGAGTCGTCCGACCCCGAGGTCGTGCGCGCCCGCCTCGCCCGCACCTTCGAGGATCTCCGCGCGATCCTCGAGCGCCACGGGGGCACGGTGGAGAAGTTCGTCGGGGACGCGGTCATGGCCGTCTTCGGCATCCCCGTCTCCCACGAGGACGACGCGCTGCGGGCCACCCGGGCGGCCGTCGAGATGCGCGCGGCGGTCGCGGCGCACGGCCTGGAGGCGCGGATCGGGGTCAACACGGGCGAGGTCGTCGTGGGCGGGGAGGGCGAGACGCTCGTCACGGGCGACACCGTCAACGTCGCCGCCCGCCTCGAGCAGGCCGCGCCCACGGGCCACATCCTGATCGGCCCGGAGACGAGGCTCCTCGTCCGGGACGCCGTTCGCGTCGAGCCGGTCGAGCCGCTCGCGCTCAAGGGGAAGTCCGAGCCGGTCGAGGCCTTCCGCCTCGTCGAGGTGACCGGGGACGCGGCGCCGCTCGCCCGCCGCCTGGAGACGCCGCTCGTCGGCCGCGAGCGAGAGCGCGAGCGCCTCTGGCGCGACTACGAGGATGCGGTCGCCGACTCGACCTGCCGCCTCTTCACGCTCCTCGGCCCTGCCGGCATCGGCAAGTCGCGTCTCGTGGCCGACTTCCTCGAGCGCGTCGGGGGCTCCGCGGACGTCCTCCGCGGCCGTTGCCTCTCCTACGGCGAGGGGATCACGTACTGGCCGCTCGTCGAGATGCTCGTCGCGATCGGCGTCGACCCGGACTCGGTGATCGGCACGTCCCCGGCGGAGACCCAGCTCGCCTTCCGCCGCCTGCTCGAAGGGCGCGCCGCCGAGCGGCCCCAGGTCGTCGTGCTCGACGACCTGCAGTGGGCCGAGCCCGTCTTCGTCGACCTCGTCGAGCACGTCGCCGACCTCTCCCGTGGAGCGCCGATCTTCCTCCTCTGCGTCGCGCGCACGGACCTGCTCGATGCGAGGCCCGGGTGGGGCGGAGGGAAGCTCAACGCCTCGTCCGTCCTCATCGAGCCGCTCGGCGAGGGCGAGTGCGAGACGCTCATCGAGAACCTCCTCGGCGACGCCCGCCTCGACGACGAGACGCGCCATCGGATCGCGGAGGCCTCCGAGGGGAACCCGCTCTT
>JBFFGH010000036.1:0-17735 GCA_041557575.1 Gaiellaceae bacterium | reverse complement strand
TGACGATGAGCGTGTTCCGGAGCGGGATGTATGCCTCGTTCCGGCGCAGGTACACCCAGAGCAGGGCGGCCGCGAGGACGGCGAACTGCGAGAGCCAGTACGTCCAGTTCGCCGCGTGAACGATCGTCTGGCCCGCGTCGGTTGCCAGGCGCTGGACGTCGAGCTCGAAGAGCCCGGCGAGGCTCCTCTCGAGATCCATGATGCGCTCGGCGTTTCCCAGGGCCTTCGCGGCTCCGCGATCGGCGAGGCCTCTCGCCACCTGGTAGCCGAGAGCGAAGCCGAGCCAGATCGCGAGCTGCAGTCCGAAGTCGTCCCATCCGTGCGGGAGCCGGCGCCCGACTGCCTCCAGCGCGTGCCGCACGGGCATCACGCTCCTCCTACCTGGCGACGAGCACGCTGCAGTGGGCGTGATGGAGCACCTTGTCGCTCACCGAGCCGATGAGCCAGCGCTCGGCGATACCGAGCCCTCGCGTCCCCAGGACGATCAGGCCGGCCTCTTCCCGCTCGGCCACGTCGAGGATCGCCGTCGCCGGGTCGCCTACCCGGGGCTCGAGCGAGACGGCGATGCCCTGCGCGGTGAGCGACTCCTCGGCTTCCGCGAGCCGGCTGTCGCGCTCCTGCTCCTGCTCGGGCGAGGGCAGCGTCCCGGCGTACCCGAAGAGCGGGATGCCCTCGGCGACTCCGACCGCAGTCACGCGGTCTCCGGCCCGTACGAGCCCACCGAGCAGCTCGAGGGCACGCTTCGCCCCCTCCGAGCCGTCGTAGGCAAGCACGATGTTCATGGCTTCTCGCTCTCCACTACGAGGATGGCGCATCGGCGGCGGAGGGGCATCGGTAGGAACTCGCAACCCCGGTCGGGGGACTGCCGGAGCTAGTCGCGGCTCGAGTCGGCCCAGATGTTGATGCCGCTGTCCGTTGCGTGGCGGTCGATCGCGGCGAGCTCGTCGTCGGAGAGCGCGAGGGTCTCGAGAGCGTCGACGTTCTCGTCGAGCTGCGTGACGCTCGAGGCTCCGACGAGGGCGGAGGTGACCCGCGCGTCGCGCAGGGCCCACGCGAGAGCCAGCTGGGCGAGGCTCTGTCCCCGGCCGGCGGCGATCTCGTTCAGGGCGCGGATCTTCTCGAGCGCCTCGTCCGTGATGAGGTCGGGCGAGAGCGAGCTCGGCCAGGTCGCCCTCGATCCTTGCGGCAGGCCGTGCAGGTACTTGTCGGTCAGCATCCCCTGGGCCAGGGGGGAGAACACGATGCAGCCCACGCCGAGCTCGCCGAGCACGTCTAGGAGCCCGGTCTCGATCCAGCGGTTGAGCATCGAGTACGAGGGCTGGTGGATGAGCAGCGGGGTGCCGAGCCCCCGGAGGATCTCGTAGGCCTCGCGCGTCTTCGCCGCGGAGTAGGAGGAGATCCCCGCGTAGAGAGCCTTGCCCTGCCGGACCGCGCTGTCGAGGGCACCCATCGTCTCCTCGAGTGGCGTCTCCGGGTCGAAGCGGTGGGAGTAGAAGATGTCCACGTAGTCGAGCCCCATCCGGCCGAGGCTCTGGTCGAGGCTCGCGAGCAGGTACTTCCGCGACCCCCACTCGCCGTACGGCCCGGGCCACATGTCGTAGCCGGCCTTCGTCGAGACGACGAGCTCGTCCCGGTACGGCCGGAGGTCCCGTGCGACGAGCCTCCCGAAGGTCTCCTCGGCCGAGCCGTACGGCGGGCCGTAGTTGTTCGCGAGGTCGAAGTGCGTGATCCCGCGGTCGAATGCGCGACGCACGACTGCCCGGCTCGCCTCGAAGGGGTGGTCTCCGCCGAAGTTCCACCAGAGCCCGAGGGAGATCGCCGGCAGCTTCAGCCCGCTCCGACCGCAACGGCGGTAGGGCATGGCCTCGTACCGGCTGTCGGCGGGCTCGTACGCCACGGGCCGAGAATACGGCGCTCGCGCCTTCCGGGGGGCTCGAAACGAGCCGAAAAGCACTACGTGAATACCCCTATACGGGTTGCGACGAAGCCCCGACGGAACTTCGAGGCCGTGTCCGTAGGGTCTCGTGGAAGGGCCAACCGGAGGAGGCGCCGTGCTCGCAAAGCACCTCGGCCACAACGTCGAAATCATCGATTCCCAAGCCCTCGACCGAACGGTCGAGCGGCTCCGCGAGACCCGAATCGTGCTCCCGACGTTCGGCCAGCTCGCGAACCCCGGCCTCGCGCCTGCGGCAGTGCGCGAACGGCTGGAAGAGGTCGGGCCGGACGAGCCCGATCCGCTCAACCTGTTTCGCGTGCACTGGTACAACGGCGCCGATCGCGTCTCGGTCGTCGACGTGCCCGATCACCTCGTGCTCCCGCCGGAGCTGACCGGTGTCGACGCGCGCATCGTCGTCGCGCTGGGTGACCGGTTCCCGCTCATCAGGGCGCACAAGGTGCTCGCCGCGTACGGCTGTCTCGCACCGCGCCTCGTCACGGGTGAGTTCGACCCGAGCCACCACCGTGCCGTGTGGCCGTCGACGGGCAACTACTGCCGCGGCGGCGTGGCCATCTCGCGCCTCCTCGCGTGCCGGGGGGTCGCCGTGCTCCCCGAGGGCATGAGCCGCGAGCGCTTCGACTGGCTGTCGCAGTGGGTCGTCGAGCCGGGCGACATCGTCCGGACGCCCGGCACCGAGTCGAACGTCAAGGAGATCTACGACCGCTGCAAGGAGCTCGCGGAGGATCCCGACAACGTCATCCTCAACCAGTTCTCCGAGCTCGGGAACTACCTCGTCCACTACCTCGCCACGGGCGCTGCGCTGGAGCGCATCTACGAGTCGCTGTGCGAGCGAGAGCCGGAGCTCGAGCTGCGGGCGTTCGTCGCGGCGACGGGATCGGCGGGGACGATCGCGGCGGGCGACTACCTGAAGGAGCGCTTCGGCTCGCTGACGGTCGCCTGCGAGGCGCTCGAGTGCCCGACGCTCCTCTACGCGGGCTTCGGGGAGCACAACATCCAGGGGATCGGCGACAAGCACGTCCCGCTCATCCACAACGTCCTCGCGACGGACGTCGCGCTCGCGGTCTCGGATCGGGCGACCGACCGGCTCGGCGTCCTCTTCGGCACGGACGTCGGCGTGAGCCACCTGAGACGGCGCGGGGTGGGGGACTGGATCTTCGACGGGCTTCCCGCGCTCGGTCTCTCGTCGATCTGCAACGTCCTCGGCGCCATCAAGACGGCGAAGTACTTCGGGCTCGGCCCGAAGGACGTCGTCGTCACCGTGGCGACGGACGGGGCGGCGATGTACGCGAGCGAGCAGGAGATCGCGCTCCGGAAGTACTTCCCCGACGGGTTCGGCGAGGTCGATGCCGCCGAGGTCTTCGGCGAGCACCTCCTCGGCGCGGCGACCGACCACTTCCAGGAGCTCGGCCACCGCGACCGCGAGCGGATCTTCAACCTCGGCTACTTCACGTGGGTCGAGCAGCAGGGAATCTCACTCGAGGACTTCGTGGCGCGGCGCGATCCGGGGTTCTGGGAAGGCATTCGAGAGGTCGTGCCCGTCTGGGACGACCTCATCGACGACGTCAACGCCCGGGCGGGCGTGCTGGAGACGCTGTGACGGCCCTCGCGTCGAGGCTCGTCTGCGCCGGGTGCGGCGGGACGCCGCGGGAGGGCGAGCCGTATCCGTTTCGCTGCCCGGGCACCGCCCGCGGCGACGACGTCGACCACGTCCTGCGCCGCGAGCTCGACCTTGCGGGGCTCCGCTTCCCCGACGAGGACGACGAGCGCCCCTTCGTCCGCTACCGGACGCTGCTCCACGCCTACCACGTCGCGCGAGCGCACGGAGTCTCGGACGAGGAGGTCGTCGCGATGGTGCGCGACCTCGACGAGCGGATCGCCGCAGTCGACGGGCACGGCTTCCGCGTCACGCCCTTCTTCCGGAGCCCGGCGCTGAGCGACGCGCTCGGCTTCACGCCGACCGGCGGGGTGTGGGTGAAGGACGAGACGGGGAACGTCTCCGGCTCGCACAAGGCGCGCCACCTCTTCGGCGTCCTCCTCTGGCTCGAGGTCGCCGAGCGCGTGGGGCTGGCCGACCCCGCCTCTCGCCCGACGCTCGCCATCGCGAGCTGCGGGAACGCCGCGCTCGCCGCCGCCGTGGTGGCCCGGGCGGGTGGGCGGACGCTCGAGGTCTTCGTCCCGCCGGACGCCGACCCCATCGTCCTCGATCAGCTCGAGGCTCTCGGCGCCCTCGTGACGACCTGCCCCCGCGACGGGCTTCCGGGCGATCCGACGTATCGCCGGCTCCTGCTCGCGATCGACGAGGGCGCAGTCCCGTTCACGTGTCAGGGAAACCTGAACGGCCTGGCGATCGAGGGTGGCGAGACGCTCGGGTGGGAGCTCGTGTCCTCGGGCGAGGGATTCGACCGGCTCGTCGTCCACGTCGGGGGCGGCGCGCTCGCGAGCGCCTGCATCCACGCGCTCCGCGAAGGCGTCGCGCTGGGCGCGCTCGAGGCGATGCCCCGCGTCGACACGGTGCAGACGGAGGGCGCGTGGCCGCTCAAGCGCGCCTTCGACGAGCTCCGCCGGGTGGGGAGCGCCAAGGACGCGCTCCGCCTCGCCGCGCACCACCGCTCCTCGTTCATGTGGCCCTGGGAGGAGGAGCCCCATTCGATCGCCCACGGGATCCTCGACGACGAGACGTACGACTGGCTCGCCGTCGTCGAGGGGATGCTGGCGACGGGCGGTGACGCTCTCGTCGTCGGCGAGGATGCGCTCGAGGCGGCGAACGCGCTCGCGCGCGAGACCACGGGCATCGACGTCGATCACACGGGCTCCGCCGGGCTGGCGGGGCTCCTTGCCCTACGCACGATGGGTCGCGTCTCGGACGACGAGCGCGTCGCAGTGCTGTTCACCGGAGTCGTGAGAACCCCCTCGGGGGAAAGGAGAGAACGAGATGAGGAGCTTCCTCGGACGGGACATCCTGTCGCTCAAGGGCTTTGAGCGCGCCGAGTTCGAGCGCGTCTTCGAGGTCTGCGACGAGCTCGCCCCGATCGCGAAGAGCCGACGGAACGCCGACCTGCTGACCGGCAAGACGCTCTTGACGGCCTTCTACCAGCCGTCGACGCGCACCCGCCTCGCGACCGAGGCCGCGATGCACCGTCTCGGAGGCCACGTCCTCGGCTTCTCCGACGCGAAGATGACGCGGGCCGGCGACTTCTACCAGGAGTCGATCAAGGACACGGTGCACATGCTCGAGTACTACGGCGACGTCATCGCGATGCGCCACTTCGAGCAGGGTGCCCCCGCGGAGGCAGCCAGGTGGGCCTCGGTGCCCGTCATCAACTGCGGCGACGGCTGGGGCGAGCACCCGACGCAGGTGCTGACCGACCTGTACACGACGAAGAAGGAGCTCGGGACGGTCGACGGGCTCACCTTCCTCCTCGTCGGCGACATGCGCATGCGGACGATGCACTCGATCCTCTACGCGATGTCGCAGTTCGACCTCCAGGCCTACGTCGTCGGGCCGCCCGAGATGTCGCTGCTCCCGGAGTTCAAGGCGGAGCTCGACGAGCTCAACGTCCGCTACACAGAGGCGTCGTCGGTCGAGGAGGTCATCTCCGAGTGCGACGTCATCTACATGGAGCCGGTCGTCCAGCCCGACTACACGAAGTCCCGCGACGAGGAGGGCGGCGGGGAGTTCACGAAGACGCCCGACGCCTACCGCGTGACGCGGGAGCTCCTCCGCGACAAGGCCAGGCCCGGCTCGATCGTCCTGCACAGCCTTCCGCGGATGGACGAGCTCCCCACGGACGTCGATGCGACGCGGCATGCGCGGTACTGGCCGGAGGCGTTCAACGGGGTCGTGATGCGGATGGCGCTCATCGCACTCGTCCTGGGAGCGATGGAGTAGCCATGGATCTCACCGTCAACGGGAAGCTCGTCACCGTCGAGCCGCGCGAGGATCAGAGCCTCCTCGAGCTGCTGCGCGACGACCTCGGCCTGCGCTCGGTCAAGGACGGGTGCGCGCCCGAGGGGTCGTGCGGCGCCTGCACCGTGTGGGTCGACGGGCACGCCGTCGTCTCGTGCGCGCAGAAGGCGACTCGAGCGGCCGGCAAGGCCGTCGTCACGCACGAGGGCCTGGGGGAGGACGTGCGCAGGAGGTGGGCGCAGTCCTTCACCGCCACGGGTGCGTCCCAGTGCGGGTTCTGCTCTCCGGGGTTCGTCATCAAGGCGGAGGCGTTCCTCGCAAAGCATCCCGAGCCTTCCCGGGAGGAGGTCGCCCGAGCGTTCCTCGGAAACCTCTGCCGCTGCACCGGGTACACGAAGATCCTCGACGCGGTCGAGCTCGTCGCCGCCGCGCGTCGCGGCGAGCCGATCCCGGAGCCCGATCCCGGGCACGGCGTGGGCGCTCGCGCGCCGCGCTACGAGGCACCCGACCTCGCGCTCGGCGACAAGCCCTTCGTCGCCGACCTCGTCGAGCCGGGGATGCTCCACGGAGCGCTGCGCTTCTCGGATCATCCGCGCGCGCGGGTCCTGCGAATCGACACGTCCCGCGCGGAGGCGCATCCGGGAGTCGTGGCGGTCGCGACGGCCTCGGACGTTCCCGGAGAGCGGGCGCAGGGCCCGATCACCAAGGACTGGCGACAGTTCGTCGCCGAGGGCGAGACGACCTCCTACGTCGGCGACGTCCTCGCCGCCGTTGCGGCCGAGACGCGCGCGACCGCCCGCGAGGCGGCCGCCCTCGTCGACGTCGAGTACGAGGTGCTCGGTCCCGTGACCGACCCGTTCGCGGCGATGGCCGAGGATGCTCCGCTGCTCCACGCCGCCGGAAACGTCCTCTCGGTGTCCCGCGTCTCGCGGGGGGACGTGGACGCCGGGCTCGCGAGCTCGGCGCACGTCGTGACCGAGACGTTTCGCACGCAGTTCATCGAGCACGCGTACCTCGAGCCCGAGTCGTCGCTCGTCGTGCCCGAGGATGGGGGCGCCTACCACGTCTACTCCCAGGGGCAGGGCGCGTGGGAGGACCGGCGCCAGATCGCGTCGTTCCTCGGCGTCGAGAACGAGCGAGTCCTCGTCACGCAGGTTGCCACCGGAGGTGCGTTCGGTGGCAAGGAAGACCTGAGCGTCCAGTGCCACGCCGCGCTGCTCGCGCTCAGGGCCAAGCGACCCGTCCTCGTCACTCTGACGCGGAAGGAGAGTCTCCGGTTCTCTCCCAAGCGTCACCCGATGTGGCTCGAGTACACCGTCGGGTGCGACGAGGACGGGCGCCTCCTCGCCCTCCGAGCGAGGATCGTCGGCGACACCGGTGCGTACGCGAGCGTCGGAGCCAAGGTGCTCGAGCGTGCGGCCGGGCACGCGTGCGGCGCCTACCGCGTCCCGAACGTAGACGTCGAGGCGACGGCCGTGTACACGAACAACCCGCCCTGCGGCGCGATGCGCGGCTTCGGGGTCGGCCAGTCGAACTTCGCCGTGGAGGGGATGCTCGACCGGCTCGCAGCGGAGGTCGACGTGGACGAGTGGGAGATCCGCTGGCGCAACGCGCTCGAGGAGGGCGACCGGTTCGGCACGGGGCAGGTCCTCGGGCCGGGCGTCGGCCTGAAGGGGACGCTGCTCGCGGTGCGCGACGCGTACCGCGAAGAGCTCAACGCGGGCATCGCGTGCTGCGTCAAGAACACCGGCATCGGCAACGGCATGACCGAGTACGGCCGCGCGGTGCTGCGGCCGGAGGACGACGGCTCCCTCACGCTCTTCCACTCCTGGACGGAGATGGGGCAGGGCGTGCACACGGTGCTACGCCAGATCGTGTGCGAGGAGCTCGGGATCGAGCCCGCCCGCGTGCGCGTCGTCGTGGACACCGAGCGGGAGCTCGACACGGGCCTGACCACGGCCTCGCGCGCGACCGTGCTCGGCGGCAACGCCGTCGTCGACGCGGCGCGCAACCTGCGCGAGGCGCTCGCCGGGCGCCCGCTCGAGTCGCTCGCCGGACAGGAGTTCGCCGGCGAGTTCGTCGTCGACTGGACGACGAACAACGACGCGGAGGAGCCCGTCACGCACCTCGCCTACGCGTGGGGCACGCAGGTCGCGATCCTCGACGAGGAGGGGCGGCTCGTGAAGTTCGTCGCGGCGCACGACGTCGGAAGGGCGCTCAATCCCATGCTCGTCGAGGGCCAGATCGAGGGCGGCGTGCACATGGGCATCAGCCAGGCCCTCTCCGAGGAGTTCGTGGTCGAGAACGGCGTTCCGGTGACGGAGACGCTCAAGTCGCTCCACATCGTCCCGCCGACGGGGATGCCCGAGGTCGAGTGCATCCTCGTCGAGGAGCCGCAGCCCGAGGGCCCGTACGGCGCGAAGGGCGTGGGAGAGGCATCGCTCGTCCCGACCGCGGCTGCGGTCGCCGGCGCGCTCTTCGCGTTCGACGGCATCCGCCGGACGACGCTGCCCATGAAGGACTCGGCCGCGGCGATCGCGGCCGTGCCGCACCTCGTCAAGGCGGGTGGGCGCCGATGATCCTCTCCGGCGGCGTGGTCGTCTCGTCGATCGATCCCGTCCACGTCGTCAGCCACGACGTCCACGTCGTGGACGGCCGCATCGCCCGGGAGGGCGGAGGCGAGCGGCGCGACTGCTCGGGATGCCTCGTCGTGCCGGGGAACGTCTGCGCGCACACGCACCTCTACTCCGCGCTCGCGCGCGGGATGCCGTACGACCTCGCCCCACCCGAGAACTTCCTGCAGATCCTGCAGCGCATCTGGTGGCGACTCGATCGTGCGCTTGACGACGAGATCACGAGGGCGTCTGCGCTCGTGGGCGGGATGGAGGCGCTCCTCTCGGGCACGACGACGCTCGTCGACCACCACGCGTCGCCGAACGCCGTCGACGGCTCTCTCGACGTCATCGCCGATGCCCTCGGGTCACTCGGAGTCCGCTCGATCCTCTGCTACGAGACCTCGGATCGAGACGGGCCCGAACGGGCGCAGGCGGGCATCGCCGAGAACCGGCGATTCGCCGAGCGCGTGCGCAGCGAGAAGCCCGCTCTCGTCCGGGCGCTGATCGGCGCGCACGCGTCGTTCACGCTCTCGGAGGAGACGCTCGCGGCGTCCTCCGAGGCCGCGAACGGGCTCGGGATCGGCCTGCACATCCACGCGGCGGAGGACGCCGTCGACGAGCGTGACGCGGTCGGCTTCTTCGGACAGCGGGTCGCGGCGCGCCTCGCCCATGCCGGTGCGCTCAACAGCCGGACGCTGCTCGCGCACGGCGTGCACCTCGACGACCACGAGGTCTCGCTCGTCCACGCCTCAAACGCGTTCCTGGCTCACAACGCGCGGTCGAACATGAACAACGCGATCGGGCGCGCCCGCCTCGACGCGCTCGGCAGGAGGGTGGCGCTCGGCACGGACGGGATCGGCTCGGACATGTTCGAGGAGTCGAGGACTGCGTTCTTCCGGCTCCACGAGGACGGGTCGGGAGCCGGCCCCGACTGGGCGCTCGACCGCCTCGCCGTGGGTGCGGACTTCGTCGGCGACTCGTTCGGCGAGCGCCGCTTCGGGAAGATCGAGTCGGGCGCGCCCGCCGACCTGGTCGTCCTCGACTACGCCGCGCCCGCGCCGCTCGACGCGTCCAGCTTCCCCGGGCACTGGGTCTTCGGGCTCGGCTCCCGCTGCGTGAGAGACGTGATGGTCGCCGGCGAGTGGGTCGTGCTCGACCGCAGGTTGACGCGCGCCGACCACCAGGAGCTGGCCGCCACAGCGCGCGCCGAGGCCGCGCGGCTCTGGGCGCGCCTCGAGGAGATCCCCCAACACGAGTTCGAACCCAAAGGAGGCCTGCGATGGCCGTCGCAGCTCACGATCGAGTAGCCCTCTACCTCCAGGACAAGCACCCCTTGCGGGACGGAATGCGCTACGCGCAGCTCGCCGAGCAGTGCGGCTTCGAGGCCGTCTGGCAGGCCGAGAGCCGCCTCGTGCGGGAGGCCACCGTGCCGATGGCCGCCTTCGCAGCGGTGACCGAGCGGATCAAGATCGGCTCCGGCGTCGTCAACAACTGGACGCGGAACGTCGGCCTCCTCGCGGCGACGTTCTCCACCCTCGACGACCTCGCTCCCGGGCGGATCCTGCTCGGGATCGGAGCCTGGTGGGATCCCCTGGCCGCGAAGGTCGGGATCCGACGGCACAAGCCCGTCCAGGCCATGCGCGAGACCGTCGAGGTCACCCGCCACCTGCTCGCGATGGAGCGAGTGTCGTTCCAGGGCGAGTTCGTGCAGGTGGACGACATCGAGATCGACATCGTCCACGGAGACCGCTCGCCGAAGCACGTCCCGATCTACATCGCGGCGACGACCGGCATGAAGATGATGGAGCTCGCCGGCGAGATGGGTGACGGCGTCCTGCTGAACTACCTCGTCGGCCCCGACTACAACCGCCTCGCCCTGGAGCACCTCGCGCTCGGTGCCGAGCGGGCAGAGCGCACTCTCGACGACGTGGACCGGCCCCAGCTCGTCGTGTGCTCGCTCGACGACGACCGCTCGCTCGCGCTCGACCGGTCGCGCGAGCTGGTCACCCAGTACCTGGGCCAGCAGCCGCACATCGGCAAGGCGAGCGGTGTCGATCCCTCGCTGCTCGAGGAGATCGGCAGCATCCTCGGCTGGCCCGCGACGCACGAGCAGATCGAGAAGGCGATGGGGCTCGTCCCGGACGACGTCGTTCAGCTCGTGACCGCGTCGGGCACTGCGGACGAGTGCCGCGCGAAGGTGCAGGAGTACGTGGCGGCCGGCTGCACGTGCCCCGTGCTCTACCCGCTCGGCGACGACGTCGAGGCGATGATCGAGGCGTTCGCGACGGTGCGCGTGTGACGAGCGCCCTCTCCCCGTCGACGCTCGCCGAGGCGCTCGAGATCAGAGCGTCGCATCCCGAGGCGACTCCGGTCGCCGGCGGGACGGACCTCATGGTCGAGATCAACGCGCGGCGGCTTCGGCCGTCCACGCTCCTCGACCTCTCGCGCATCGAGGAGCTCGGGGAGTGGGGGCGCGACAACGGCCGGGTGTTCCTCGGCGCGGGCGTGACGTTCGCCCGGATCGAGCGCGAGCTGACGGAGTTCCGCCCGCTCGTGGAGGCGTCGCGCTGGGTCGCGTCGCCCCAGATCCGGAATCGCGCGACGATCGGAGGGAACCTGGCCACGGCCTCGCCCGCCGGCGACAGCATCCCCGTCCTCGCCGCCTACGAGGCGGACGTCATCGTGGCATCCGCCGGCGGCGCGCGGCGCCGGCTGCCGATCGGCCAGTTCCTCGTCGGCCCGAAACGCACGAGCCTCGTGCCCGACGAGCTCATCGTCGGCGTCGAGTGGACGCCGGTCGACGGTCATGGCTCGTTCGCGAAGGTGGGGCGCCGGAGCGCGATGGTCATAGCGATCGCGAGCGCGTGCCTCCAGGTGGACGAGGAGCGCGAGACCGTTCGCCTCGCCCTCGGCTCGGTCGCGCCGACGGTCGTGCGCGCGCCGCTCGCGGAGCGGTTCGCCGAGAGGCTCGACTGGAGCGATCCCGCGACGCTCGCCGAGTTCGGCCGCCTGGCCGCTTCGGAGGCGCGGCCGATCGACGACCTCCGGGGATCGGCCGCCTACCGGCGCCACGTGGTGGAGGTGCTCGCCCGCCGGGCGCTCGAGCGGGCAGGGGAGGCGCGATGTTGATCCACACCGTCGTCAACGGCGTCGAGCACGAGCTCGACGTGCCGACCGGGGCGAGCCTCCTGAGCCTTCTCCGGGACGGTCTCGGCCTCACGGGCACGAAGAACGCGTGCGAGGAGGGCGAGTGCGGCTCCTGCTCCGCCTGGCTCGACGGCGAGCTCGTGTGCACGTGCCTCGTGCCCGCGCTCCAGGCCGACGGGCGCGAGGTGCGCACGATCGAGGCGCTGGCACAGGGCGATCGGCTCCACGCCGTGCAGGAGGCGTTCCTCGCCGCCGGGGCCGCCCAGTGCGGCTTCTGCACGCCAGGCCTCGTCACCGCGGTCGTCGACCTCCTCGAGCGCAGCCCCGACCCCCACGACGACGAGATTCGCCTTGCGCTCGAGGGCAACCTGTGCCGCTGCACGGGGTACCGGAAGGTGCTCGACGCCGTGCACCTGGCCGCCGGACGGGACGGGATCCCGACGGCGGTCGCGCTGGGCCGCGTCGGCGAGAGCGCGCTCCGGGTCGACGGCCGGGCCAAGGTGACGGGCAGCTTCGAGTACGGAGGCGACCTTCACGTGGCGGGGATGCTCCACGGGGCGACGCTGCGCAGCCCGCACGCGTCGGCCCGCATCCTCTCGATCGACACCACGCTCGCGGAGGCCGCTCCCGGCGTGCGCGCGGTGCTCACGGCGGCAGACGTCCCCGGTCGGGAGACCTTCGGCCTGGAGTACTCGGATCAGCCTGTGCTCTCGTCCGACGTCGTGCGCTACGAGGGCGAGCCGGTCGCGCTCGTCGCGGCCGACACGCTCGAGGACGCTCGCAGGGCGGCCGAGTTGATCGACGTCGAGTACGAGCCGACACCCGCTGTCGTCGACATGGAGGGGGCGCTGCAGCCGGACGCACCGCTCGTGCACGAGTTCGGCAACGTGCTCCGGCACGTGCACATCGAGCACGGCGATCTCGACGCCGCCGCCGCCGACGTCTGGGTCGAGGGGTACTTCGAGACCCCGATGCAGGATCACGCGGCGCTCGGCCTCGAGGCCGCGCTCGCCTCGCCGGCCGCGGACGGCGGCGTCGACCTCCGCACGATGACCCAGTGGTCGCACGTGGACCTGCAGCAGGTCGCCGCGTGCCTCGACCTCCCTCCGGAGAAGGTACGGATCTCGCTGGCGGGCCTCGGCGGGGCGTTCGGCTCGCGCGAGGACCTGCACGGGCAGATCCACGCCTCGATGCTGGCGCTCCGCACGGGACGCCCCGTGAAGACGACGTGCAGCCGCGAGGACTCGTTCCACGCTCACGTGCACAGGCACCCGTCCCGGACGTGGATCCGGTTCGGGGCGACGCGCGACGGATACCTCGTCGCCGCGGACGTGCGCCTCGTGCTGGACGGCGGTGCGTACGCGTCCGCTTCGCCGGCCGTCCTCGCGAACGCCACGACCTTCGCCGCCGGGCCCTACGACGTTCCGAACGCCCGCCTCGAAGGCACCGTCGTGTACACGAACAACCCGCCCTGCGGGGCGATGCGCGGCTTCGGAGCGCCCCAGGTGTGCTTCGCGTACGAGTCGGCGATGGACCTGCTCGCCGGGAAGCTCGGATTGGACCCCGTGGAGCTCCGGCTGCGCAACGCCGTCGGCACGGGCTCGGTCCTGCCCACGGGGCAGGTGCTGACCGGGAGCGCGCCCCTCCGTGAGCTGATCGAGCGCTGCTCCGCGATCCCGCTGCCCGACGAGGAGCCGGCCGCGCACCTGACGCGCGGGGTCGGGTTCGCCGTCGGCTTCAAGAACATCGCGTACAGCGAGGGCTTCGACGACTCGGCGCAGGCGACGGTGACGTTCCGTCCAGGGCCCGGCGAGCCCGAGGTCGAGGTTCGAACGGCCGCGGTGGACTACGGCCAGGGCCTCTACACCGTGCTCGCGCAGATCGCGCGGACGGAGCTCGGAGTCGAGCGCGTCGTCGTCGTCCCCGCTCACACGGGCGAGATCGAGTCCGCGGGCTCGACGTCCGCGTCGAGGCAGACGACCATGGCCGGCGGCTCGGTCCTCATGGCCTGCCGCGAGATCCGCGCCGAGCTGGAGGCGAACGGGTGGAGCGAGCCGGTCACGCGTACGGCCACGCACCACCATCGCCCGACCACGGGATTCGACGAGGACGGCCAGGGAGACATCCACGTGTCGTTCGCATTCGTCGCCGAGCGGGCCGTCATCGACGTGGACGAGGAGCTCGGTATCGCCAGGGTCGTCCAGCTGGCGGCAGTTCAGGACGCGGGCAGGGTGATCAATCCCCAGGGGGCGGAGGGCCAGGTCGAAGGAGGCGCTGCGATCGGTCTCGGGCTCGCGCTCATGGAGGAGATGCGCCTCGACGACGGTCGGATCGCGAACCCGTCCTTCACCGACTACCTGATCCCGACCGTGCTCGACGTCCCCGTCGTGATCTCCGAGTTCGTCGAGGAGCCCGAGCCCGACGCGCCCTACGGCGTGAAGGGGATCGGCGAGCTCGCGACCGTCGCGGCGACGCCGGCGATCGTGGCGGCGCTCCGGGCCGCGACCGGGCGGGAGCTGAACCGCGTGCCCGTCGCGCCCGACGACCTTCTCGGACTTCGCCCGCCTGCCGTCACCGCAGGGCGGGCGCCCATCCCCGACGTGCCGGGGCAGGAGGCCATCCCGGAGTACCTCGGCCTCGGCCTCGGCCAGCAAGAGCTCATGAAAGCGAGGTAGCCATGCAGGTGGCAGTCGACCGCGCGTCCCTCATCGGGCGCGACTACATCGAGACCGTCGACTGGACGGTCGAGGAGATCGAGGAGGCGCTCGCCGTCTCGGGCGAGCTGAAGGAGGCCTTCCGCAGCGGGAAGCCGCACAGGCTCCTGCCCGACAAGACGCTCTTCATGCTCTTCCTCGACAAGTCCACGCGCACCCGGAACGCCTTCGAGTCGGGCATGACCCAGCTCGGGGGCCATGCGATCTTCCTCGACGCGGAGAAGACGCAGGTCGCGCACGGCGAGAGCCCGAAGGACATGGGGATCATCCTCTCCCGCTACGGGCACGGCCTCGCGATCCGCCACGACCTCGCGCCGTACGAGGGCAACGTGTGGATGCGCGAGATCGCCCGCTGGGCCGACATCCCGATCATCAACCTCCAGTGCGACGTCGACCACCCCACGCAGACGATCGCCGACCTGATGACCCTTCGCGAGCAGCGGGGTGAGAATCTCCGCGGGATGAAAGTCGCCGTGTCGTGGGCGTACGCGCCGTCGTACGCCAAGCCGCTGTCGGTGCCGCAGGGCCTGCTGACGCTCCTGCCGCGGTTCGGCATCGACGTCGTCCTCGCGCATCCGCACGGGTTCGAGCTCATGCCCGAGGTCATGGAGCGCGCGGAGGCGGTCGCCGCGGAGTCCGGGGCGACGATCTCCGTCGTCCACGACATGGACGAGGCGTTCCGCGGCGCGGACGTCGTGTACCCGAAGTCGTGGGGCCGGATCGACGCGTTCACGGACGAGTCGAAGGCGCTCGCCGAGTCGGCGCAGTTCGAGGACTGGATCTGCGACGCTCGACGGATGTCCCTTGCAGGCCCCGACGCGCTGTACATGCACTGCCTGCCCGCGGACCGCGGCACAGAGGTGACGGACGAGGTCATCGACGGGCCGCAGTCGGTCGTCTACGACGAGGCCGAGAACCGGATGCACACGGGCAAGGCGCTCTGCGCCCTCACCATGGGCGGCTACGCCTGATGGCGCAGGAAGGGCAGGCCGAGCCCAGGAGGACGCGGATCGTCGTCGCGCTCGGCGGCAATGCGCTGCTTCGCCGCGGCGAGCCGATGACGGCGGAGATCCAGCGCGGCCATGCCGGGGAGGCGATGGAGGAGGTGGCCCTCCTCGCCCAGACGCACGACGTCGTCCTCACCCACGGGAACGGCCCGCAGGTGGGACTGCTCGCGCTGCAGGCATCGGCCTACCCGGATGTCCCTCCGTATCCGCTCGACGTCCTCGGCGCCGAGAGCGAGGGGATGATCGGCTACGTCCTCGAGCAGGAGCTCCGCAACCGCCTTCCCGGACGGGCCGCGGTGACGGTGCTCACGCAGATCGTCGTCGACGGCGCCGACCCGGCCTTCCAGCACCCCACGAAGCCGATCGGCCCCATCTACACGGAGGAGCAGGCGAAGCGGCTCGAGGCCGAGCGCGGCTGGTCGATCGCGCCCGACGGCGACCACTTCCGTCGCGTCGTCGCATCGCCGGAGCCGCTCCAGATCGTCGAGCTCTCGGCGATCCGGATGCTCGTGAACGCGGGCGCGATCGTCGTCTGCTCGGGCGGCGGCGGCATCCCGGTCACGCTCAACGGCGCCGGCACGCTCCGCGGCGTCGAGGCGGTCATCGACAAGGACCTCGCCGGGGAGCTCCTGGCGCGGAGCGTGGACGCCGACTTCCTGCTCATGCTCACCGACGTCCCCGCGGTCATGCGCGATTGGGGCACCGCGGCCGAGCATCCGATCGAGCGGGCGACTCCCGCGGAGCTCCGCACGATCGGGTTCGCCAGGGGGTCGATGGGACCGAAGGTCGAGGCGGCCTGCCGGTTCGTCGAGGCGACCGGCAACCGGGCGGCGATCGGCGCGCTCGAGGACGCGTCGCGGATCGTCGCCGGCGAGGCCGGCACCCTCGTCGTGCCGGACGGAGAGGAGTGACCGGCTCGGGAGCGCCAAGGTCGGCACCCGTGGAGCTCGTGGAGCTCGGCTCGAGCGGGCTGCGCGCATCGCGCGTCGGGCTCGGCTGTAACAACTTCGGCTCGAGGGTCGATCTCGCGGGCACCCGCCGCGTCGTCGACGCCGCGCTCGACGCCGGTGTCACCTTCCTCGACACGGCAGAGCTCTACGGCTCGGGCGGTGACAGCGAGCGCTTCCTCGGGGAGGCCCTCGAAGGACGCAGAGATCGCGTCGTCCTCGCGACGAAGTTCGGCTGGGGCAGCGAGCACGGCGACGGCTCGGCCGAGACCGTCCGCAGGGCGATCGACGGCTCGCTCGAGCGCCTGCGCACGGATCACGTCGACCTCTACTACCTCCACCGCCCGGATCCCGACACGCCGATCGCCGAGACGCTCGGCGCCCTCGACGAGCTCGTACGGGCCGGCAAGGTGCGCGCGATCGGATGCTCGAACTTCTCCGCGGCGCAGCTCGCCGAAGCGGATCGCGTCGCGCACGAGCAGGGCGTCACGCGGTTCACGGTGCTGCAGAACCACTACAGCCTGCTCGAGCGCCGCGACGACGACGAGGTGCTCCCGCTGTGCCGGGAGCTCGGGATCGCGTACATCCCCTACTTCCCCCTCGCGAGCGGTCTCCTGACCGGCAAGTACCACCGCGGCGAGCCTCCCCCGGACGGGACGCGGCTCGCGGGCCGCGAGATCGAGGACGAGCGCTTCGCCCGGGTCGAGGCCCTCGCCGCGTTCGCCGAGGAGCGGGGTCACTCCCTGCTCGAGCTCGCGATCTCGGCGCTCGCCTCGACGCCGGGGATGGGCTCGGTCATCGCGGGCGCGACGAATCCCGAGCAGGTGCGGGCGAACGCCCGGGCAGCCGGATGGCGCCTCGGCGCCGACGACCTGAGCGCCCTCGCTGACGTCTGAGCGCGTCCGTGTGGCCCGGGACGCTCGTCCGGCCCGCCGAGAGCTGTCGAGCGAAGAGAGCGCGTGCGAGGATCACGGCGTGGTGCTCGCCGATCTCGTGCGGACATCCGACGTCGTCGCCGAGACCTCGTCGAGGCTCGCGAAGGTCGCGCGGCTGGCCGACTGCCTCGCCCGTGCGGCCCCGGACGAGGTCGCCGTCGCGGTCTCGTACCTCTCCGGCGAGCTCCCCCAGGGCACGGTGGGCGTCGGATGGGCGTCGCTGCGCGACCTTCCGCCCCCGGCGGCCGAGGCCTCCCTCGGGCTGCTCGAGGTCGACGCGGCGGTGAGCCGCCTGCAGGCGATCGGGGGGAAGGGGTCGCAGGCGGCGCGCCGCGACGAGCTCGCGGCGCTCTTCGGTCGAGCGACCGAGCGAGAGCAGGTGTTCCTGAGAGGGCTCTTCCTCGGCGAGCTGCGCCAGGGCGCCCTCGAGGGGGTGATGGTCGATGCGGTGGCCAGGGCGACGGGCGTCCCGGCGACCGAGGTCCGACGGGCCGCGATGCTCGGCG
>JBFFGH010000035.1:0-17895 GCA_041557575.1 Gaiellaceae bacterium | reverse complement strand
GGAGGTCGGCCGCGGCGAGCACCGCGACGACTCCGGGGGTCGCGAGGGCCGCGTCCTTGTGGATCGCCCTGATCAGCGCGTGCGCCTCGGTCGCCAGAACGAGGCGGGAGTGGAGCAGGCCGTGGAGCCGGGTGTCGGCCGCGTAGCGGGTCCCGCCGGTCACCTTCTCGGGCGCGTCGACCCGAGGGCGACGTGTTCCGATGACGTCCGTCATGCGCCTGCCTCGGCGACGCGGGCGCGGGCGGCAGCGAGCGCCCGCCCGACGACCACCGTGGCGAGATGTCGGCGGTACTCGGTGGGCGCGTAGTGGTCGCCGAGGACGTCGACGTCGGCGAGCGCGGCCTCCGGGTCTGCGCCTTCGGGGAGGAGGAAGGGCGACGCCGTGATGCCCGTGAGCGCGACTCTCTCCGTCTCCGGGGTGACGAGCGCGGCCGCGCCGGCGAGCGCGAACCCCGACGCTGGGTGCTCGACCGAGACGTACGCGGAGCCCGACCCTTCCGCGGGGACGGGGACGGTGATCTCCGTGATCAGCTCGCCGTGCTCGAGGACGGTCTGGAAGGGGCCGACGAAGAGGTCCGAGACCGAAAGCGCTCGCTCCCCCTTCTGCGAGCGCACGTGCAGCCGGGCCCCCATGGCGATCAGCACGGCGGGCATGTCGGAGGCCGGGTCCGCGTGCGCCAGGCTCCCGCCGATCGTCCCGCGGTTCCGCACCTGGAGGTCGCCGATCCGGCGCGCGCACTCGGCGATCGCTTCGAGATCGGGACGCCGGAGCTCGGGGGAGGACGCGAGCTCGTCCCAGGTCGTGAGCGGGCCCACCCGAAGCTCCTCGCCGCCGAGCCCGACTCCCCGGAGCGGAAGACGGGAGATGTCGACGACGAGCTCGGGCCGTGCGATGCGCAGCTTCATCACGGGCAGGAGGGACTGGCCTCCGGCGAGCACGCGCGCCTCAGGCGCCTCGAGGAGCTCGAGCGCGTGGTCGATGTCGGACGCTCGCACGTAGGAGACGGATGCCGGGATCACGAGCTCTCCCCCGAGCGCAGGGCGGCGCCCGCGGCCCGTACCGACTCGACGACGGTCTGGTAGCCGGTGCAGCGGCAGAGGTTGCCGCGCAGCGCGTCCCGGATCTCGTCGTCGCTGGGATCGGAGTCTCGCGAGAGCAGGTCCGAGGTGGTGAGGATCATCCCCGGGGTGCAGAACCCGCACTGCAGGCCGTGGTGCTCGACGAACGCGCGCTGGATGGGGTGCAGCTCACCGTCCCGGGCGAGGCCTTCGATCGTCGTGATCTCCATCCCCTCCGCCTGAAGCGCGAGCACGGTGCAGCTCTTGACCGCGCGCCCGTCGAGGAGGACGGTGCACGCTCCGCACTGGCTCGTGTCGCAGCCCACGTGCGTGCCCGTCAGTCCGAGGTCGTCGCGGAGGGCGTTCACGAGCAGCGTTCGCGCTTCGACCTCGAGCGATCGCGGCTCCCCGTTGACGACGAGCTCGAGGCTCTCAGGCACCGGCCGAGGCTGCCGCAGCCTTCTCGCGCAGGTAGGCGAGGTACGGCTGGGGATCGATAGCCGCCGAGCCGGTGACGCGCTCGAGCGTCTCCTTGGGCTTGAACTTGCGGCCGAGGGAGTAGAGGTTGTCGCGCAGCCAGCCGGAGAGGGTCGCGAGCTCGCCTGCCTCGATCTGCGCATCGAGGTCGGGAATCGCCTCCCGCACGGCCGCCCAGATCTGCAGCGAGATCACGTTGCCGAGTGCGTACGTGGGGAAGTAGCCCATCCCGCCGTACGACCAGTGGATGTCCTGCAGCACGCCTCTGGCGTCGTCCGGGACCTCGACGCCGAGGAGGTCCCACATGGACGCGTTCCATGCCTCGGGGAGGTCCCTCGGCTCGAGCGAGCCCTCGATGAGCCTCTGCTCGAGCTCGAACCGCAGGATGATGTGGAGGCTGTAGGTCGTCTCGTCGGCCTCGACGCGGATGAGGCCGGGCTGGGCGCGGTTCATCGCCGCGAGGAACCGCTCGAAGCTCACGTCGCCGAGCTGCTCGGGGAAGGTCTCCTGCAGCGGCACGTACCAGTGGGCCCAGAAGGGGCGGCTGCGGCCGACGAGGTTCTCCCAGGTGCGGCTCTGCGACTCGTTGAGGCCGAGCGACGGCGAGCCGGCGAGTGGCGTGCGCTCGAGCGTCGGCGCGATGCCGTGCGCGTACAGGCCGTGGCCGGCCTCGTGCATGGTCGACCAGAGGCCGTCGAGGCCGGACTCGTAGCGAGTCGTCATGCGGACGTCTCGGCGCGAGAAGGACGTGCAGAACGGGTGCACCGTCGGGTCGAGCCGGTACGAGCCCTCCTCGAAGCCGAACGTGGCGAGGATGCGCTCGTAGAACGAGATCTGTGCTTCGACCGGGAACGACTGGTGCAGGAACGACGCGTCGATCTCGGGGGCTTCCTTGACGAGGCTCGAGAGCACCGGTCGGATCGTCCCGAAGACCTCTGCGACCTCGGTCGTCTCCATGAACGGCTCGTAGTCGTCGAGGAGCGCCGTGTAGGGGGAGTCGCTCCACTCGAAGCACTCCACGTACCGACGCCTCAGCTCCAGGTTTCGCTCGAGCGCGGGGAGGAACATGGAGAAGTCGCTCTTCTCGCGCGCCTCGATCCAGACCTGGTTGCCGAGCGCGCCGGCACGGATCATCTCGGCGCGCAGCTCGGTCGGGACCCGGCTCTGCTTCTCCCAGTCGTGCCGCACGACGCGGATGAGGCTCGCGTCGTCGGAGTCGTAGTCGAGCGTCTCCTCCAGCGGGCGCAGCCGCTCGAGCAGGCGGCCCACCTCCTCGTCGACGAACCTCTCGTGCGCGATGCGTCCGAGCGTCGCCATCGCCTCGGCCCGTGCCGGGTGCCCACCCGTCGGCATGGTGACCTTCTGATCCCATCCGAGGACGCCGAGCGAGCGGTACAGGTCCGAGATCTCGGCGAGGCGCTCCTTCAGTGTGCGGAGATCCGCGTCCACCTTGGGGGACTCTACCGTCGTCGTTAGGATCGTCGTTTCACGACAACGACGCTGGAGGTCATCGCGTGACGGAGAAGGCGATCGAGACGCTGTTCGCGGAGGAGCGCCGCTACCCGCCCCCCTCCGACTTCACCGCCCAGGCGAATGCGAAGGCAGACATCTACGAGCTCTCGCACGACGAGTTCTGGGAGCGGGAGGCGCGCGAGCGCGTCACGTGGTTCGAGCCGTTCACGTCGCTTCTCGAGTGGGAGCTTCCGTACGCGAAGTGGTACGGGGGCGGGAAGCTCAACGTCGCCTACAACTGCCTCGACCGTCACGTCGAAGCCGGTCTCGGAGACCGGGTCGCCTACTACTACGAGGGCGAGCCGGTCGACGAGCGCGCCTCGATCACCTACAGCCAGCTGCTCGAAGAGGTCGTCCGGGCCGCGAACGGCCTGAAGGCGCTCGGGGTCGGCAAGGGCACCCCGGTCGGGATCTACATGGGCATGGGCCCGGGGCTTCCCGTCGCGATGCTCGCGTGCGCGCGGCTCGGCGCCCCGCACACGGTGGTCTTCGGCGGGTTCTCGGCGGAGTCGCTCGCCGATCGCCTCAACGACATGGGCTGCGAGATCCTCCTGACCCAGGACGAGGGCTACCGGCGAGGATCGATCGTCGCGCTCAAGGAGCACGCCGACGAGGCGCTCGTCTCGTGCCCGACCGTGAGGAAGGTCGTCGTCGGCCAGCGCACGCGCGGCGAGGTACCCATGACGCCTGGGCGCGACCTGACCTGGAACGAGCTCGTCGAGGGCCAGTCGACCGATCCGGCTTCGTGCCCCTGCGAGCCGATGGACTCGGAGGACCTCCTGTACCTGCTGTACACGAGCGGCACGACCGCGAAGCCGAAGGGCATCGTCCACACGACGGGCGGCTACCTGGTCGGCGTCTCCACGACGCACCACTACATCTTCGACCTGAAGCCCGAGCGCGACGTCTTCTGGTGCGCGGCCGACATCGGCTGGGTCACCGGCCACAGCTACATCGTGTACGGGCCCCTGTGCAACGGCGCGACGAGCGTCCTCTACGAGGGAACGCCCGACTTCCCCGACAAGGATCGCTGGTGGGAGATCGTCGACCGGTACAAGGTCACGATCCTCTACACGGCTCCGACCGCGATCCGGGCGCACATGAAGTGGGGGCCCGAGTACGCGGCGCAGCACGACCTCTCGTCGCTGCGCCTCCTCGGGACGGTCGGCGAGCCGATCAACCCGGAGGCCTGGATGTGGTACCGCGAGCACATCGGGAGCGACCGGACGCCGGTCGTCGACACGTGGTGGCAGACGGAGACCGGGATGGTCCTCATCACCCCGCTGCCGGGAGTCACGACGACGAAGCCCGGGTCTGCGACGAAGCCGTTCCCCGGGATCGAGGCAGGCGTCGTGGACGACCACGGCAACGAGGTCGGCCCGGGCGGCGGGGGCTACCTCGTCCTGAAGCGCCCGTGGCCCGCGATGCTCCGTGGGATCTACGGCGACGACGCGCGCGTCCGCTCGACCTACTGGGAGCGGTTCCCGGGGCTCTACTTCGCAGGTGACGGAGCCCGGATCGACGAGGACGGCGACTTCTGGCTCCTCGGCCGGGTGGACGACGTGATGAACGTGTCGGGCCACCGCATCTCCACGATCGAGGTCGAGTCGGCCCTCGTCGACCATCCGAGCGTCGCCGAGGCCGCCGTCTGCGGCCGCTCCGACCCGCTCACCGGACAGGCGATCGTCGCCTACGTGACGCTCAAGGGCGGGGAGGAGGGCTCGCTCGAGCACCTCGAGGAGCTCCGCGAGCACGTCGCCCACAAGATCGGCCCGATCGCGAAGCCCGCGAACATCGTCTTCACGCCCGAGCTGCCGAAGACCCGCTCGGGGAAGATCATGCGACGGCTCCTGCGCGACGTGGCCGAGAACCGGCCGCTCGGGGACACGACGACGCTCGCCGACCCCGCGGTCGTCGCCGAGATCCACGATCGGGCGGTGGCTCAGCCGGCCGAGGACTGAGTGCGGGACGGGCGGCCGCCGCTGCCGCGTCGGAGGCCCGGCCGCTAGACGGGGCTCGCCGCGAGCGCGCGCTCGAAGGCGGCGACGGTGCGATCGATGTCGGCCTCGGTCGTCCGCCAGTTGGAGACCGAGACGCGGATGGCCGCGCGTCCGTCCCAGGTCGTCCCGCCCATCCAGGCCTCACCGCTCGCCTGGACGTGGGCGAGGGCTGCGTTCGTCGTCGCGTCGTCGGCGAAGCGGAAGAGCACCTGGTTGATGACGACCTCGTTCAGCACCTCGCATCCGGGCAGCCGGGAGACTCCGGCGGCGAACCGCTGGGCGTGGGCACAGCAGCGGTCGACGAGGTCGGCGATCCCGGTGCGGCCCAGCGAGCGGAGCGCCGCGTACACGGTGAACGCGCGGGCCCGCCGTGAGGACTCCGGCGTCCAGTCGGCCGCGTCTCGCATCCACTTCCCCTGACCCTCGTAGTACGAGGCCCTCATCGCCATCGACGCGCTGTGCGCCTGGGGCTTCGCACAGAACGCGAGCCCGCAGTCGTACGGGACGTTGAGCCACTTGTGCCCGTCGGTCGCCCACGAATCGGCGGCGCCGACGCCTTCCACGAGCTCACAGCGTGCCGGGCTGGCGGCGACCCAGAGGCCGAAGGCGCCGTCCACGTGCAGCCACGCGTCGGTCTCGCGCACGATCTCGACGATCTCCGGGAGCGGGTCGAACGAGCCCGTGTTCACCTCTCCCGCCTGTGCGACGACGATCGTCGGCGCGGTGCTCTCCGCAAGGGTGCTCCGGAGCGCGTCGGGGCGCATCCGCGCTCTTTCGTCGGCCGGCACGACCACGATCTGCTCGTTGCCGATCCCGAGCAGGCGGCACGCCCTGTCGACGGTGACGTGGCGGAAGCCGCCGACGATCACCCTGATCCGCGGCGATCCGACGAGCCCTTGCTCGCGAACGTCCGAGCCGCGCGCTGCGAGAACCTCGTGCCTGGCCGCGGCGAGCGCGGTCACGTGCGCCATCTGACATCCGGTCGTGATCGCGAACGACGCGTCCGAGGGGAGCCCGAACAGCTCCTTCAGCCACTCCCCGACGACTTCCTCGACGATCGATGCCGACAGCCCGAGGACGCCGAAGGCCGCAGGTTGATCCCAGACCGTCGTGAGCCAGTCGGCGGCGACCGTCGCCGGGAGGGCGCCCCCGGTGACGTAGCCGAAGTAGCGCGGGCCGGCGGTCGCCACGACGCCCGGATCGACGGCGCGCGCCAGGTCCTCGACGACCTCGAGCGGGTCGGACGGGCCCTCGGGGAGCGGCCCGGCGAGCGCTGCAGCCAGGTCCTCCACGCGGGCCGTCGGGAACACCGGCCGGTCGTCGAGCGCCTCCAGGTAGTCGGCGGCGATCTCGGCCGTTCGCTGCAGCAGGTCTCGCTCGTCGTCCACGCGCGCGAGTCTATGCGCGGGACAGCCGGCCGCTACCGCCGCACGTGCTCCGAGAGGAACTCCTGCACGACCGGATCCGCCGGGTCGATGAGGTGCCCGCCCTCAACCCGGACGGATCGGGCACCCGGTATCCCGGATGCCAACCGGGCCGCGACGTCCCTGAAGATCTCCGGAGAGTCGGCTGCGGAGACGACGAGCGTCGGAACACCGATCCTCGTGAGCTCGTCGCCCGTGACCGTGAGCTCGCCCCCGCGCGTCTCGGCGAGGATGGCCGCGCTGTTCGCCGCGAAGAGCTCGCGCAGAGCCGCAGGGAGGCTCTCCCACTCGCCGAGCACCTCACGGAGCAGCGTCTCTCCGACGGCGTCGACTCCCCGCTCGGCGGCGGCCCGCTCGAGCGTCGCCGTGAGCTCGTCGCCCCACCTGTCCACGTCGGCCGAGAGGCCGAAGGGAACGGCCTCGAGCAACACGAGCGCGCGTACGGCCTCGGGCGCGCGGAGCGCGAGGTCGAGTGCAACGCTGCCTCCGTAGCTGCGCGCGATGACCGCCGCCGGCACGGCCTCGAGCGCACGGAGCAGGGCGAGCGCGTCGTCCGTGTGCTGCGCGACCGTCGTCGTGTCGGGGAGGTCCTGGACGGCGCTCCGCGTGAAGCCCCTGCGGTCGTAGACGATCACGCGACCGAGGTGGGTGAGCCGCTCGGCGGCGTCGCTCCATGCGTATCCGGCGCTCCCCGTTCCGTGAATGCACAGGATCGGCTCTCCCGATCCGTGCTCCTCGTAGTGCAGCTCCGCCCTGTTGACGTGCAGACGTGGCACTTCGCACGAGCCTATTACGCGTCGGCGACCCTCGCAATCAGGTGGCCAGCAGCTGCTCGAAGTGAGCGGGATCGTCGAACGGGCCGACGATCGCGAGGTAGAGCCGCCTGCCCTCGAACAGGTCCTGCGCGACGCGCTGCACGTCCTCGACCGTGACCTCGTCGAGGCGCGCGAGCATGTCGTCCGGCTCCTCGATCTCGTTCTCGAGCACCTCGCGGCGGAGGCCGTACTGGATGGCGCCCTGCGGGCTCTCGAGGCGGAGGACGAAGCGGCCCTTCGAGTAGCCGCGGGCCTTCTCGAGCTCGTCGGCGGGGACGGGCTCGGCCGCGATCTTCCGGAGCTCGCCGAGGATCGTCGTGATCGCCTCGTCGATGCGGCTGACGTCCACTCCCGCGCTCGCGTAGAAGGTGCCGGCGTCGGTGTACGACGTCGCACCGGCATGGATGTAGTACCCGAGCCCGCGCTTCTCGCGCACCTCGGTGAAGAGGCGAGAGGACATGCCCGAGCCGAGCACGACCGCGAGGAGCTGGAGCGCGTAGCGGTTCGGGTGCCCGATCGGGTACCCCCGGACGCCGAGGATCAGGTGCGCCTGCTCGGAGGATTTCGTGTGGATCAGCACTCTGGACCCGTCGGGCGGGAGCTCCACCGGGATCGGGGTGCCCGTCTCGCGCGGCTCGATGCCGCCAAGCAGCCCCTCGAGGCGCTCCATGAGCGCGTCGCCCAGGCGTCCCGCGACGCCGATGACCATGCGCTCGGGCCGGTACCACGTGTCGAGGTAGGTCGTGAACGTCTCCCGCGTCGCGCCCTCGATCGTCTCCTTCGTCCCGAGGATGTCCCACCCGAGCGGCTGGTCGGCGTAGAGGAGGCGGTCGTAGACCTGCCCGACGTAGCGCTGCGGGGTGTCGAGGTAGACGTTCATCTCCTCGAGGATCACGCCCCTCTCCTTCTCGATCTCGTCCGGGTCGAAGCGCGAGTGGAGCAGCATGTCGGCGAGGACGTCCAGGGCGACGTCGCGCGTCTCGGTGGCGCAGCGGACGTAGTAGCCGGTGAGCTCCTTGCCGGTGAAGGCGTTGAACTCGCCGCCGATCGCGTCGATCTCGGCCGAGATCGAGCGTGCGGTGGGGCGTCGCTCCGTGCCCTTGAAGAACATGTGCTCGGCGAAGTGCGCGATGCCCTTCGACTCGGGCGTCTCGTAGCGCGACCCTGCTGCGAGCATGACGAAGCACGAGACGGAGCCCACCTGCGGCATCGGCGCCGTGACGACGCGGATGCCGTTTCCGAGCTGCGTCTTCTCGAATGTCGCCACGCGCCGATGGTATAGAGAGCTCCCATGCCGGGACACCTGACACGAATCGCCATCGCCTCACAGCCCAGGTGGCTGAGCGAGGTGCCCGAGCGGGTGGGAGATCTGCGGCTCCCGGCCGACGCTCGCACCATCTTCACCGGCTGCGGCACGTCGTTCCACGCGGCGCTCGCCTGCGGGCCGGCCGCGCAAGCCCTGGAGGTGGTTCTCGGCACCGCCCCCGACGCGGACGTGCTCGTGGCCGTGAGCCACGAGGGCGAGACCGCGCTCACGCTCGAGGCGGTGACCGCCTTCGCAGGGGAGACGTGGCTGATCACGGGCGCGCCGGACAGCCCCATCGCGCGCGCCGTCGACCACGTCGTCGTGGCCACGCCGGAGATCGAGCAGAGCTACTGCCACACGGTCAGCTACGCGTGCGCGGTCGCGACCGGGCACGCGCTCCTCGGCGAGGATGTCGGCTGGCTCGCCGAGGCCGTCGAGCGGCAGCTCGCCCTCGAGCCGCTCGAGGTCTCACGGCACGAGAGGCTCGCGCTGGTCGGTGCGGGACGTGACCGGGCGACGGTGCTCGAGGCCGCGCTCAAGCTCCGCGAGGGCGTCCACGTCGCGACCGAGGCGCATCAGACCGAGCAGCTCCTGCACGGCCACCTCGCTGCGATCGATCCGTCGGTGCGGGTCTTCGTGCTCGAGGGCGAGGGCCGAGCCGCCGAGCGTGCGCTGGACGCCATGCGCGCGCTCGGGGAGATCGGCTGCGACGCCGAGCTGCTGCCGACGAGTCACCCGGTGGTCGACATCGTTCCCTTCCAGAGGCTCACCTGCGACCTCGCCGACGCGCGCGGGGTCGATCCGGACATGATCCGCTGGGACGAGGAGCCGTGGGACAGGGCCCGCAAGGCCCACGGCTTCTGAGAGAAGATCGGCTCGTCAACCGAGAGGAGCCGCTCCCATGACAGCGTTCGACATGAGCCTCGTGCACAGCGGGGCTCGCCTCAGGCGCTCGCCCTACTTCGAGGCAGAGCAGCGGTACGGGCCCAAGGGCTACACCGTCTACAACCACATGCTCTTCCCGATCCGCTACGACGATCTGGAGACCGAGTACTGGCACCTCCTCCGACACGTGACGCTCTGGGACGTCGCCGTCGAGCGCTGCCTCGAGATCTCCGGCCCCGACGGGCTCGCGTTCACGCAGCTCCTGACTCCTCGTGACCTGAGCTCCTGTGCCGTCGGACAGGCGAAGTACGTGCTCGTTTGCGCGCCGGACGGCGGCATCCTCAACGACCCCGTCCTCACGCGGATGGACGAGAACCGCTTCTGGCTCGCGCTCGCGTCGAGCGACGTCCTCTTGTACGCGAAGGGCCTGGCTGCGAATGCCGGGATGGACGTCGAGCTCCGTGAGGTGGACGTCGCTCCTCTCCAGATCCAGGGGCCGAGGTCGAAGGACGTGGTCCGCGACCTCTTCGGCCCGGAGGTGCTCGACCTCAAGTACTACTTCTTCACGGAGACCGAGGTGCAGGGAATCCCCGTCGTGGTCACCCGCACGGGCTGGACGTCGGAGGTCGGCTACGAGGTCTACCTCTGCGACGCGTCCCGCGGCACGGAGCTCTGGGAGCTGATCATGGAGGCTGGGAGGCCCTACGAGATCAGGCCGACCGGGCCGAGCGACATCCGTCGCATCGAAGGCGGCATCTTCAACTGGGGCGCCGACATGACGTACGTGAACAACCCCTTCGAGCTCGGGCTCGAGCGGCTCGTCGACCTCGACGTCGCGTGCGTTGCTCAGGCTGCGCTTCGGCGGCTCGCCGCCGAGGGCGTCACGCGCAGGCTCGTCGGCCTGGAGTTCGACGGCGAGCGCTTCCCCTCGCTCAACTTCACGAAGTGGCCGGTTCTCGAAGGTGGAGAGCGCGTCGGAAAGGCGACGTCGGCCGTCCACTCACCGCGCCTCGAGAAGAACATCGGCTACGCGTGGGTTTCGACGGCGCTCTCGGCGGAGGGGACCGAGCTGGACGTCGAGACGGAGTGGGGGCCCCGCTCCGCCACTGTCGTTCCGATGCCGTTCTGGGACCCGGAGAAGGCGATTCCGGTGAGCTGAGCGCGCGCCGGGCTCATCCGAGCGTGCTCCATGCCTGCAGGAGCTCTGCTTCGCGTGCCCGGGCGAGCCCCACCGTCTCGGTCGTGGCGGCGAGCTCGAGTGTGGCGCGCACCGTCTCCCCGAGCGGCCGGAACCGAAGCCCTGCCGCGACTGCCCGGCTCACGTCGACGCGATCCGCGGCCGCGAGCGCTGGATCCGCGATCCAGAGGGGCAGCTCCATCCATTCGCCGACTCCTTGCTCGAGGAGGAACTCGTCGCTCACCCACGTGAAGCGCGCGTGGCTGGAGGAAACCGCACGGCACGTCTCCAGGAGCTCGGCGAACGAGACGCCCGGGTGGATCGCGTTGTATGTCCCGCCGACGAAGTCCTCGCAGAGCGACAGCGCCCACTCGGCCAGGTCGCGCACGTCGATGACCTGGATCGGCCGCGTGGGCGGGCCCGGTGCGAGCACCTCACCGCCCCGGGCGACGCGGTGCGGCCAGTACGTGAAGCGGCCGGTGGGATCGTGCGGCCCCACGATCAGCCCTGGCCGAATCACGAGCGATCGCTCACCGAACCTCTCGCGGACGGCGTTCTCGCAGAGTGCCTTCAGTGCGCCGTAGCTGTCCTCGGTGACCTCGTCGTCGGAGAGCTCGCCGAGCTCGGCAACCGGGCTCGTCTCGTCGGCCGGAACGGCGAAGTCCGCGTACACGGACACGCTCGAGACGAAGCAGTAGAGGCCGCTGCCGGTGAGCGCCTCGGCCGAGGCTCGCACGGTACGAGGGAGATAGCCGCACGTGTCGATGACGGCATCCCACGTTCGAGCCCGGAGTGCGCCGAGCTCGCCTTCCCGGTCTCCCGTCAGCCGCTCGACCTCGGGGTAGAGGCCGGGATTGGTCAGTCCGCGGTTGAAGAACGTGAGCTCGTGGCCTCGCTCGAGTGCGGCATCCGTGAGCGCGCGACCGACGAACCGCGGCCCTCCGAGCAGGAGGATCTTCACGCGAGCTCTGCGACACCGGCGAGCAGCCGGTCGACCTCGTCCTCCGTGTTGTAGTGGACGATCCCCGCCCGCACGGCGCCGTCGTCGAGACCGAGGTGACGCATCGTCTCGACGGCGTAGTAGTCCCCGTGCCACACGGCGACATCGCGCGTCGCGAGGTGGATCGCGACGTCCTCCGGGGTGCGACCGGGAACGTTGAAGCAGAACGTCGGCACGCGACCGTCCATCGAGCGGAGGCCGTAGAGCTCGACTCCGTCGGGAACCCCGGCCAGGAAGCGCTCCCCGAGCGCGCGCTCGTGGGCCACGATCGCGTCCCAGCCGATGGCGTGCACGTAGTCCACGGCCGCGACGAAGCCGGCGAGCAGCTCGTGCTGCGCCGTCCCGAGCTCGAACCGGTGGCCGATCGGGAGGTCGGCAGCCGGGCGCACCTTGTACGGCCGCCACGACGCGAGCAGTTCGGGCTTCCCGTACGCGAGACCCAGGTGAGGGCCGAAGTACTTGTACGGCGAGCAGATGAGGACGTCGACGTCCCAGGCGGTGACGTCGATCGGCCCGTGGGGCGCGTAGTGGACGGCATCGGCCCAGGCGAGTGCTCCCGCCCCGTGCGCGAGCTCGACGACCCGCCGCACGTCGGGCGCGGTGCCGACGGAGTTGGCGGCCACCGGGAACGCGACGACGCGAGTTCGAGCGGAGAGCTTCGACGCGAGGTCGTCGTAGTCGAGCTCGAGGTCCCCGGTGAGCCCCGCCACCCGCACGACGATCCCGAGGTCGTGCGCGAGCTCGAGCCAGGGCGCGACGTTCGCGTCGTGGTCGAGTGCGGTGACGACGACCTCGTCGCCCTCCCGCAGCGTGCGTGCGAAGGCGCGTGTGAGCAGGAAGTTGAGCGCGGTCATGCTCGGGCCGAATGCCGTCTCGCCGGACGAGCAGCCGAGGAACGACGCCGCCTTCTCGTGGGCGAGCTCGACGAGCTCGCCCGTCCGGACGCTCGTCTCGTACGGCGCTCCGATGTTCGCGTTGTCCTCGCGCAGGTAGCGGGAGATCGCGTCGATGACCGCGTCCGGGCACTGCGTCCCGCCGGGCCCGTCGAAGAACGCAAGGCGCCGGTCGAGCACCGAGAAGCGCGACCGAACGGCGGCGATGTCGAGCATCGCGATGCTCACGAGATCTCTTCGCCGTTGACGACCCAGTGGTAGCGCGGCTTCGCCGTCAACGAGTTCCCGACGAAGCAGCCGGCCTCCGCCTTCGCGAGGAGGGCCTCGAGCGCATCCCGATCGGGAAGGGGAGCGAGCTGGAGCTCGAAGGTCGCGTCGATCTCCACGAACGCGTAGCGGCCGTCCTCCTCCCGCTTCGTGACCACGCCGTGGGCCGTGCCGGAGCCGATCGCGTTCACGCCGGCCCGCCGGGCCGCGTAGTCCATGCTGGCGAGCGTGCAGCGAACGAGCCCCGCGAGCACGTAGTGCTCCGCCCACCACTCGACCTGCCGCGGGAGCGGGCTCCCACCGAGGGCGCTGTGGGCGACGCGATCGGGATCGACTCTGACGTCGAACTCGTGAACGCGAGGGCGTGTGGTCATCCCCGTGAGACTACCCCCGTCGTCCGGTCCCTCGCCTAGGGTGCGGTGCCGTGGAGCGGCTCCGGACGCTCAGCGAGGCCGAGTGCTACGAGCGCTGCTACGGGTGGCGCCACACAGAGGACACCGTCAAGGTGATCCCGGCGCTCCGCTCCCCCGAGGCGCCGGCAGAGGATGTCGGCGAGCGGCTCCGCATGCTGCTCGAGCTGCGCCTCGACGAGCGCGAAGCCGAAGCCGCCTGAGCGACTCGGCCGTTCCGGACGTGCTCGCGCCCGGACTGCGGGTCCTCTTCTGCGGCATCAATCCCGGTCGCGCCAGCGCTGCCGCCGGAGCGCACTTCGCCAACCCGCGAAACGACTTCTGGCGCCTCCTGCACGCCGCCGGCTTCACGCCGCGGCTCTTCGACCCGCAGGAGCAGTTCGAGCTCCCGACGCTCGGGATCGGGCTGACGAACGCGGCGAGGAGGACGACGCGTGGGTCGAGCGAGCTCCGGGCCTCCGACTTCGAGGGCGCGCGCGAGCGGCTCGAGACGCTCGCCCTGGAGCTTCGTCCGGGCATCGTGGCCTTCGTGGGCAAGGCCGGCTACCAGGGCGTCTTCCGAGAGCGTCCGGAGCACGGGCTGCAAGAGCGCACGCTGGGCGGGACGGCGGTCTTCGTCCTCCCGTCGACGTCGCCGGCGAACGCCGCAGTCCCTTGGGCCGAGCGCTTGAGCTGGTTCCGCTCCCTGCACGATCTCGTCTCGTGAGCGAGCTCCGCCTCCGGAAGGCCACGCGGGCGATCGTCCTCGACGAGAGCGACCGCGTCCTGCTCGTGCGCTTCTCCGCACCGGACAGGGAGATCTGGCTCACGACGGGAGGCGGGATCGAGCACGGAGAGACCGACGAGGAGGCGCTGCGGCGGGAGCTCCGCGAGGAGGCCGGTCTGGTGGGCTTCGACCTCGGGCCGCTCGTCTGGACGCGCACCGTTCTCCAGTCGCTCGAGGGAGGGCGCTGGGACGGCCAGACCGAGCGCTTCTACCTCGTGCGGACGCCTCCCTTCGAGCCGTCGCCTGCGCTCTCCTGGGACGAGCTGCGCGCGGAGGGGATGACCGCGGTGCGCTGGTGGACGCTCGAGGAGCTGGAGGCGGCGCAGACCGTGTTCGCCCCGCGCCGCCTTCCACTCCTGCTTCGCGACCTCGTCCGGGCCGGCCCGCCGTCGCAGCCGGTCGACGTCGGGCTCTAGCCCGTTCGCTCGGCGAGCCCGCCGGCGACGACGTCCCGGCCGGAGTCGCGGCTCGACCCTGCGCGTGGGCGGTCCCGAGGAGCCGCCTGCCCGTCCTTCGCTCGCGTCAGCTGCGCCAGCGATTCGTGATCGGCGTCCGGCGGTCACGCCCGAACGCCTTCGGGCGCAGCTTCACGCCCGGCGGTGCCTGGCGACGCTTGTACTCGGCGCGGTCCACGAGTGCGACCGCGCGCTCGACGACCTCGGCGTCGAACTCGTCGAGGAGCTCCTCGCGGGACCGGTCTTCTTCGACGTACGCCTCGAGGACAGGGTCGAGCTGGTCGTACGGAGGGATCGAGTCGGAGTCGCGCTGGTCCTCGCGAAGCTCCGCGCTCGGCGCGCGCTCGATGATGCTCTTCGGGATGAGCTCGCGCCCGGCCCGCTCGTTGAGGTACGCGGACAGCCGGTAGACGTCCGTCTTGAAGACGTCCTTGAGAAGGGCGAAGCCGCCGACCATGTCGCCGTAGAGGGTGGAGTAGCCGACCGCGAGCTCGGACTTGTTCCCGGTCGAGACCACGAGCCAGCCGTACGTGTTGGAGAGCGCCATGAGGAGCAGGCCACGGACGCGGGCCTGGACGTTCTCGGCCGCGAGGCCTGCGAGGCCGCCCTCGATCTCACCCGCCAGCGCGGAGTGGAACGCCGCGACGGAGTCCTCGATCGGGATCTCGCGGAACGCGCAGCCGAGGCTGTCGGCCACGCGTTGTGCGTCCGTGCGGGTTCCCTCGGAACTGAAGCGCGAAGGCATGGAGACGCAGTGCACGCGCTCCGGGCCGAGTGCGTCGACGCAGAGCGCAGCGGTGAGAGCAGAGTCGATCCCTCCGGAGACGCCGATCACGACCTCCTCGAATCCGTTCTTGACCACGTAGTCCCGGAGGCCGAGGACGAGGGCCCGGCGCATCTGCTCGAGCGCGGGCTCGAAGGGTGCGATCGAGGCGGTGGCTTCGCCCTCCGGCGGTCGTGGCGGCTCGAGCTCGACGACGTCGACCTCCGGCACGGAGTCACGCGTCCGGTCGAGCTCGCGCCGGCGGACGTCGCGGAGCCGGCGGCCCATCGCATCGGCCGGCTCGACGTCGACGACGAGGAGGTGCTCCTCGAAGCCGGGAGCACGGGCGATCACCTCGCCGGCGTCGTCGAGGACGACCGAGTGCCCGTCGAAGACGAGCTCGTCCTGGCCGCCGACGAGGTTGCAGAAGGCCAGGTACGCGCTCGTGTCCCGTGCGCGGGTGACGAGCATCTCCTCGCGCTCCTCCGCCTTGCCCACGTGGTAGGGGGACGCGGAGAGATTGACGATGAGCTGCGCTCCCGCGAGCGCGAGGTCCGTTGCGGGCGGCCCGGGCTGCCAGATGTCCTCGCAGATCGTCGGCCCGATGCTCGTGTCGCCGAGCCGGAGGATGACGAGGTCGCGTCCGGCGGCGAAGTAGCGGTGCTCGTCGAACACGCCGTAGTTCGGGAGGTAGTGCTTCGCGTACACGTCTCGCACCTGCCCGTTCGCGCAGACGGCGCAGGCGTTGGCGAGATCGAGCTCGAACCAGGGTGTGCCGACGAGCGCGACGATCCCGTCGGTCGCGGCGGCGATCTGCCGCACGGACTCGCGCGCACCGCGGACGAATGCGGGTCGAAGGAGGAGGTCCTCGGGGGGATAGCCGGTCGTGGCGAGCTCCGGGAAGAGGACGAGGCCCGCGCCCGCCGATCGTGCAGCGGAGATCAGCTCGAGGATCTTGGAGCGGTTGCCGTCGAGGTCCCCGACGACGACGTCGATCTGGGCAAGGGCGATTCTCAGGGTTTTCGCCTCTCAGTCACAAACTGCAGTCTATCCCGGCTGCGCGTAGTCTCCCGCGCGTGGAAGTCGTGTTCGACCGACGCTATCGCGGTCCGCTCACGTCCGCGAACGGCGGGTACGCGTGCGGGAGGCTGGCGGCCTTCGTGGACGCGCCGGAGGTGGAGGTGACGCTTCGGCTCCCTCCCCCGCTCGGCCGGCCGCTCGAGGTCCGACTGGAGGGCGGGAGCGCGCTGCTCCTCGACGGGGCTGCGCTCGTCGCCGAGGCGCACCCCGCCGGGCTCGCGCTCGACGTGCCACCGCCGGTCTCGCTCGACGAGGCGCGGGCCGGCCGGGACCGCCACGTCCGCATCGGGGAGCCGATCTTCGCCGAGTGCTTCGTGTGCGGCACGTGTGACGAGGAGGACGGCCTCGGCGTCTACGTGGGGGCCGTTCCCGGTCGCGAGCCCGTGCATGCGGCGCCGGTCACCTTCCCGGAGTCGTCGTCCGAGGTCGTCTGGGCCGCGATCGACTGTCCCGGTGCCTACGCCGTCGGCATGGAGGGTCGGGGGAGCGTCGTGCTGGGCCGCATGACGGCCCGCGTCGATCGCATCCCCGCCGCGGGGGAGACGTGCGTCGCCGCCGCGTGGCCCCTCGGCGAGGACGGCCGCAAGCTGTTCGCCGGCACCGCTCTCTTCGGCGAGGGCGGCGAGCCCCTCGCTCGCGCACGGCAGGTCTGGATCGCGCCGCACTGACCCGTCAAGGATCCGTCGTCGCGCGGTCGCCACTGTCGGCGAGCACTCGCCGGCAGCCGAGGCCGGCTCGATCGTGGCCCGGGGCTAGCGGGGCGTGAGGGCGATGAGGAGCCCCCCGTCCTCGTCGTAGGCGGGGAAGAGATCCGCCGTCACGCTCTTCCGGATCCCGGCGCTCGTCCGGATCTCCATCGGCTGTCCGAGCTTGCGGACGCCCCACTCGCGCACGATGTCGATCGGCGAGGTGTCCGACAGGTCGAGCGACCGGGCCAGGTCCTGCCCGATGAGGTCCGCGTCCCGGTACCCCGTGAGCTCGAAGACGCCCCGGCCCACGGCGAGCACCCGGGCGTCGCGGTCGCACACCAGGAGCCCGGTCTCCGGCGCGGGGTAGTAGTCCTCGAGCAGCTCGAACAGGAAGCCGAAGCCGCAGCTCCGGCACTGGACTGCCTGCGTCGAGAACCCCTCGCGGCCGTCGAGGTCGACCGAGCGCTGCTTGCAGTTCGGGCAGATGTAGAACGGCACGAGCAGACACTACGCCCCGTGGGGCCTCACGCCGCCTCTAGCGGCGCAGCCTGATGGCGTTCAGATCGCTCTCCCTGACCTCGTCCGCCCGGCGAAGGAGGTCTTCGATGTCGTCGTGCTCGGCGTGGATGTACCGACCGGCGAGCGCGTCGGCGCGGCCCGAGGCGAGGACGCGCACGAGCCGGGGTGCGAGCTCCGGCGGCGTCCACGGAGCGTCCTCCGCGAACCTGTGCTCCGTCATCGCCGTGCGCACGAGACCCGGGCTGATGAGGAAGACCCGGATGCCGAGCGGCGCGAGCGCCGCGGCGAGCACCTCGGTGAAGCGGCCGAGTGCGGCCTTGCTGGCTCCGTAGGACGTGCCCAGCGAGATCGACGGGCTCGAGACCGGCAGGTAAGAGCCTCCGCTCCCGACGTTCACG
>JBFFGH010000034.1:0-17928 GCA_041557575.1 Gaiellaceae bacterium | reverse complement strand
TCCTCTCTCCGTTGAGCTTTCGCGGGCCGCGGCTGGGCGCTACGGTTGTGTCCTCGGGCGGCAAGAGCGCCGTCCCCGAGACGAAGCGCTCATGGCCGCCAAGGGAACATCGCTCAGGCAGTACGCACTCACGCGGCTCGCGCTCGTCATCCCGATGGTGTTCATCCTGCTCACCCTCGTGTTCCTGCTGATGCGGGTCGCGCCGGGGGATCCGATCTCGGCTGCCCTCGGCGGGAGGGTGCCCAAGGAGGAGGTCGACAAGCTCAAGGCCGAGCTCGGCTACGACCGGCCCGTGTACGTCCAGTACGGGGAGTACCTCGCAGACGTGGCTCGCTTGGACTTCGGCGAGGCGATCACCGACAGACGGCCGATCAGCGAGATCATCAGGGAGAACGGCGCGGCGACACTCGAGCTGACCTTCTTCGCGATGCTCGTCGCGATCGTGGTCGGCGTGACGTTCGGGCTGCTCGCCGGACGCTTCCGCGACACGTGGATCGACGCCGGTGGCCGGCTCTTCGGGATCGTGATCTACGCGATGCCGGTGTTCTTCATCGGGCTCATGGCCCAGCTCTTCTTCGGCTCCTACCTCGGTTGGCTTCCGACCTCGGATCGCGCGAGCCCGCTGACCGAGGCGACCATCGAGACGCACACGAACATCTACACGATCGACTCGATCATCAACCGTGACGGGGACGCTTTCGTCGACGCTGTCAAGCACCTCATCCTCCCGGCGGTAACGCTCGGACTGGTCACTGCCGGGGTCTTCATTCGCCTGATCCACGTGAACGTCATCCGGACGATGAAGGACGACTACATCGAGGCCGCCCGGGCGCGCGGGGTCGACGAGAGGTCGGTCGTCTACCACCACGCGTTCAAGAACGCGCTCGTCCCGGTGATCACCGTGGTCGGCCTGACCGTCGCGTTGCTCCTTTCCGGAGCAGTCCTGACGGAGACGACCTTCAACTGGCCCGGCATCGGACGGACGCTGATCCTCTACCTGCAGAACCGTGACTACACGGCAGTGCAGGGGATCATCGTCGTCTTCGCGCTCGTCGTCGTCGCGGCCAGCGTGGTCATCGACTTCGTGAACGCCTACATCGATCCGAGAATCCGATACTGATGAGCGCGCAGCCGGAGATCCAGCCTGCTCGGCGGTTCGGCGCTCGTCGACTGGTGGGCGTTCGCCGCGCATTCGCTCCTGTCGGGGAGGCGCGCGGCCTGACGCGTTGGATGCTCTGGCTCGGGTGTGCCATCACACTTGCATTCATCCTCATCGCGCTCTTCGCCCCCGCGATAGCGCCCTACGACTTCGACACCTTTCGGGCCGACGGAAAGCGCTTCCCCCAGCTCGAGGCGCCGTCGCGGGATCATCTGATGGGCACGAACGTCCAGTCGACCGACGTCCTCTCGAGGATCATCTGGGGAACACGGACCGAGCTCAAGGTGGTTCTCGTCTCGCTGCTGCTCTCGATCTCGGTCGGTGTGCCTCTGGGGCTCTTCTCGGGGTACTTCGGAGGGAAGCTCGATCGCGTGCTCGTCCTCTTCATGGACGCACTCTTCGTCTTCCCGTTCCTCTTGCTCGCGATCGTGATCGCGTTCCTGCTCGCGGACAGGGTCGGTCAGGGCATCCTCACGGCGGCGATCGCGATCACGGTCGTGTACATCCCTCTCTACTTCCGGGTCGTTCGCAACCACACGATCAGCATTCGCGAGGAGCCCTTCGTCGAAGCCGCCCGGGCGCTCGGCGCCCGACCATTCACGATCATCCGGAAGTACGTCTTCTTCAACGTCGTGCAGAACGTGCCCCCTCTGGCCACGCTCAACGCGGCGGACGCCATCCTCACGCTTGCAGCGCTCGGCTTCCTCGGCTACGGGATCCAGCCGACCCAGGGCGCCGAGTGGGGGTACGACGTGAACAGAGCGGTCTCCGACGCGGCCTCCGGGATCTGGTGGACGGGCCTCTTCCCGGGGCTGGCCATCGTCCTTCTCGTTGTGGGGCTGACGCTGGTCGGCGAGGGGCTGAGCGAGACGATGAACCCCGTTCTCCGCAAGCGGCCGAAGGTGGCCGTCGACTTCTCGCCCGAGCCGGGGTCCGGAGCCGAGAGCTCGTGACGGCGGCTCCCGTCGTCTCCGTGCGCGACCTACGTGTCTTCTACGGCACGCTGCGCGGCATGGTGCGTGCGGTCGACGGGGTCTCCCTCGACATCGGTCCCGGTGAGGTGCTCGGCCTCGTCGGTGAGTCGGGGTGCGGCAAGTCGACGCTCGGCCGTGGGATCCTCGGGCTCCTTCCGGAGGGAGCGGCTTCGGAGGGCGAAGTGATCTACGGGGGCCGCAACCTCGTCGGGTTGTCCGACAAGCAACTCCGGCGTCTTCGAGGGCCCGATCTCGGTCTGATCTTCCAGGAGCCCATGACGAGGCTCAACCCGCTCATGCGCATCGAGGATCACTTCAAGGAGACGCTCGAGCAGCACGAGCCAGACCTGAGTGCCGACGAGATGCGCAAGCGATCACTCGAGACGCTCGGGCGCATGGGCATCCCGCCGACGCGTTTTCGTCAGTACCCCCACGAGTTCTCGGGCGGCATGCGGCAGCGGATCATGATCGCCCTTGCCCTCGTCCTGCGTCCGAAGCTCCTGATCGCCGACGAGCCGACGACGTCGCTCGACGTCATCGTCGAGGCGCAGATCCTCAGCATCCTCGCCGACCTGAGGCGGAACTTCGGCACGGCGCTGCTCCTGATCACGCACAACCTCGGCATCGTTGCGGAGTCGTGCGACCGAGTGGCCGTGATGTACGCCGGCAAGCTCGTCGAGGAGGGGCAGGCTCGGGACGTGTTCGCAGAGCCTGCGCATCCGTACACGAGGGAGCTGCTGCGATCCACGATCTCGCTCGACACGGAGGAGCTGCACTCGATCCCCGGCGCGCCGCCGAACCTCATCACTCCCCCTTCCGGATGTCGCTTCCACCCCCGGTGCCCGGATGCCATGGTCGTGTGCTCGCGGAGGGCGCCGATGGAGCAGGGGCTCGACCGAGAGCGGCGGGTGTTCTGCTGGCTGCACGGGCCGGAGCAGGAGATTCCCGACGGGGCAGCCTCACCACTCGAGCGCGAGGAGATCGCGGTTGCAGAGGAAGCCTGATCCGGGAGGCAACGGGACGCCTGCCGGGCCCGAAGAGCCCGTGCTCGTGTCCATCCGCGGGCTGAAGACGTACTACTCGATCCGCGGCAGCTTCGGCCAGCGACTCATCGGGCGCGAGGCGGGGCACGTGAAGGCAGTCGACGATGTCTCGCTGGATCTGCGGAAGGGCGAGGTGCTCGGCCTCGTCGGCGAGTCGGGGAGCGGGAAGACGACTCTCGGACGGACGCTCCTCGGCCTCGTCCCGGCGACCGCGGGCTCGGTTCTCTTCGAAGGGCGCGAGATCGTGGGGCTCCGGGAGCACGACCTCCGAGCGCTCCGGAGGCGGATGCAGGTCGTCTTCCAGGATCCGCACGCGTCTCTGAACCCGGCGATGACGATCGAGCAGTCGGTCGGCCACCCGCTCGAGATCCACAAGATCGCGAAGGGCAGTGAGCGTCGGCGCCGCGTCGCCCTCGCGCTCGAGACCGTGGGGCTCTCGCCGCCCGAGCAGTTCATGGACAAGTACCCGTCCGACCTCTCCGGCGGCCAGAAGCAGCGCGCCGTGATCGCCCGCGCGATCATCCTCAACCCCGTCCTGCTCGTCGCGGACGAGCCCGTGTCGATGCTCGACATGAGCGTGCGGGCGAAGATCCTCGAGCTCATGCTCGAGCTGAAGCGGGACTTCGACCTCACGTACCTGTACATCACGCACGACCTCGCGACCGCGAAGTTCTTCTGCGACCGGATCGCGATCCTGTACCTCGGGCGCATCGTCGAGATCGGTCCCTCGGAGGCGATCTACGAAGACCCGAAGCACCCCTACACGAAGGCGCTCCTCCGGGCCATCCCGGAGCCCGACCCGACGAGGAGCGTGCCCCGCGACCTGCCGCGAGGCGAGGTGCCCGACGCGGCCAGGCCGCCGCTCGGCTGCTCCTTCCACCCGAGATGCACCAAGGCGTTCGAGGTCTGCGGCTGGGAGTCGCGAGATCTCCGAGACCTGCTCGAGATTCGTTGGGCGCACCAGCACGAGGAGGAGTACGAGGCGGAGCGCGCGCTCTTCGACGACGTCTCGGCCCTCGACTCGGCGGGGACGCGCGCACGACTCCGGGCCGGCCGGGGCGCCGACGGAGCATCTCTCAGCGCGCTTCTGACCTCGATTCGCGACGAGGACCCGTCCGAGCCGTTCTGGACGGGCGTCAAGCGAGTCACGACGCAGAGTGACGCCGTCGACATCGAGTGGCACGAGCCTCTCGAGCCGACGACGACCGAGGTCGGCGGCGTCCGGGTCGAGTGCCACCTCTACGACGACGCAGCGCTCGAGGAAGCAGCTCGTCGACGTCAGGAGGCAAGGCCCGAGACGACAACGGGCGGGACAGGCCCGCCCGTCGTTCCGATCGAGCCGGAGTGACCGATCCCTAGGCTGCGAGGCCCGCGAGGTCGCGCAGCGCCTCGAGGCGCTTGAGAGCCTGGCCCTCGAGCTGCCGGACGCGCTCGCGCGTCAGGTCGAGCTCGTGCCCGATCGCCTCGAGCGTCCATGGCTCGCCCTCGAACCCGAAGCGGAGCTCGAGGATGCGCCGCTCGCGCTCCGGAAGCGCGTCGAGCGCCCGGCGAATGCTCTGCCGCCGGAGGGACTCCTCGGCCTCGTCGAACGGGTCGGCAGCCTCGCGATCCGCGAAGAGGTCACCGAGCTCACCCTCGTCGTCGGCGCCGACCGTCTGGTTCAGCGACACGGACGCGTGTGCTGCACCGAGGGCCTCGTCCACGTGCTGGATCGGGAGGCCCGTCGCCTCCGCGAGCTCTTCCTTCGTCGCTTCGCGACCGAGCTCGACCTCGAGCCGCCGCGCGGCGCGCGAGAGCTTCTGCTGGCGCTCGACGACGTGAACCGGCACGCGAATCGTCCGCGCATGGTTCGCCACGGCCCGCTGCACCGACTGGCGGATCCACCATGTGGCGTACGTGGAGAACTTGAAGCCGCGGCGCCAGTCGAACTTCTCGACCGCGCGGTTGAGCCCGAGCGTGCCTTCCTGGATCAGGTCGAGGAAGGGGACGCCGAGCCCGCGGTAGCCCTTGGCGATCGACACGACGAGCCGGAGGTTCGACTCGATCATGATCCGCTTCGCGACGGGGTCGCCACGCTCGATCCGCTTCGCAAGCGCGACCTCCTCGGCCGCCGTCAGCAGCTTGTGGCGTCCAACGTCGGCCAGGAAGAGCTGGAGGCTGTCGGCGGCACCGGAGACGGCTCCCGCCTCGTACCGCTTGCTGGCGACTTCCTCCTTCTCGTCGATCTCGGGCTGGACGATCTCGACGTTGTGCGCTTCGAGCTCGCGCTGAAGCAGCTCGGCGTCCTCCTCGCCGAGGTCGTGCTCGAGCACGAACGCTTCGAGCTCGGGGGCTTCGAGGTGCCCTCCGTGCTCCTCCGCGCGCTCGATGAGCGCCTTCACGTGCTCCGATTCGAACAGTTCGATGAGCTGGTTCTGCGTCAATTCTGTGTTTCAGTCCTTTCGATCTTCTCGCGGCGGGTGCGACAAACTTACGGATTCTAGAATTGGTTCTTCGCGATTTCCAGGGTGATTTCTCGACACGCAGGTGTCACAAGCTCCTCAACGTCTGCGCCCTGCCCTGGTATTCCTGCGATGAAGCCTCCGTGGTTCGGCGCGAGCGTGCGAGGGGCCTGCGGACCCACTGTCTCCTGAGACGTTCCCGAGTTCGGACGAGTTAGATCATGACCGCTTTGGCGGCTGGTGAGAACCCTTTGCGAGAAGGCTTTACTCGCTCTTAGCGCGCCTTTCCGCGAGCAGCTCGGACGCGCGCTCCAGTGTCACGCTCTCGGGGGTGTCTCCTCGGCGCAGGCTTGCATTCGTCTTGCCGTCGGTGACGTACGGTCCGAAGCGTCCGTCCTTGATGACGATCGCCCGTCCGGTTCCCGGATCGAGCCCGAGCTCCTTGAGCGGAGCCTTCGGAGCTCCTCGCCTGCCGCGCCTGCGAGGCGGCTCGGCAAGGAGGGCTCGCGCGTCCTCGAGCGTCACCGTGAACAGCTGCTCCTCGTTCTCGAGCGAGCGCGACTCGGATCCCTTCTTGACGTACGGCCCGTAGCGTCCGTTCTGCGCGACGACGTCTTCCCCGTCGATCTGGCCGAGCACGCGGGGAAGCGAGAGCAGGCGCAACGCGTCATCGAGCGTCACGTTCTCCTGAGCCATCGAGGCGAAGAGCGACGCCGTGCGCGGCTTCTCCTCGGAGCCTTCGGGCAGCGTCTCGACGACGTACGGTCCGTAGCGTCCGGAGCGCACGTGGATCTCGTTCCCCGTGATCGGATCCACGCCGAGCGAGCGGCTGTCGGGCCGCGAGAGGAGCTCGTCGACTCGCTCGGGGTCGAGCTCGTCCGGGGCGAGGTCGGCGGGGAGACTCGCCCGTTGCTCGCCACGCTCGAGGTACGGCCCGTATCGCCCCACCCGCACGACCGCGTCCGAGCCTGGAACCGAGATCGAGTTCACCGCACGCGCGTCGATCGCGTCGAGATGATCGGTGACGAGGTGGTGGAGCCCGGGATCGCCGCCGTTTCCGAAGTAGAAGCGCGTCAGCCAGTCGATCCGATCCTCGCTGCCGTCCGCGATCCGGTCGAGGTCTCCTTCCATCCGTGCGGTGAAGTCGAAGTCCACGAGCTGCTCGAAGTGCCGCTCGAGGAGATTGACGACGGAGAACGCGACGAACGTCGGAACGAGTGCGGTTCCCTTCTTGAAGACGTACCCGCGGTCGACGATCGTGGACAGGATCGCTGCGTAGGTCGAGGGACGGCCGATTCCGCGCTCCTCGAGCGCCTTCACGAGGGTGGCCTCCGTGTATCTGGCCGGTGGGCTCGTCGCATGGCCGTCCGGCTCCAGTGCGGTCAGCGTCACGTCCTGCCCGACCGAGAGCTGAGGGAGCATCCGTTCCTCCTCGTCCTCGGCCGGCTCGTCCCGACCCGGTTCGTACGCCGCGAGGAACCCTCGGAACGTGATGACGGTTCCCGACGAGCCGAACTCGGCGTCCTCTCCCGCGGTGCTCGTCCCTGCGATGCGGAGGGACACGGTCTGACCGACTGCGTCCTCCATCTGCGACGCCAGGGTTCGCTTCCACACGAGCTCGTAGAGCGCGAGCTCGTCTCGGCCGAGAGCGCTTGCAACCTCCTTCGGGGCCCGGAACCGGTCACCCGCAGGGCGGATGGCCTCGTGTGCCTCCTGGGCGTTCGCGACGGCTCGTCCGTACTTGCGAGGCTTCTCGGGGACGTACGCGTCGCCGAAGAGCTCACGAGCCTGGCTGCGCGCGGCTGCCGTCGCCGCCTCGGAGAGCGTCGTCGAGTCCGTGCGCATGTACGTGATGTATCCGGACTCGTACAGACGCTGGGCCAGACGCATGGTCGTCTGCGCGGTGAAGCGGAGCTTGCGGCTCGCCTCCTGCTGGAGCGTCGTCGTGCGAAACGGTGCCGCGGGTTTCCTGCGGTACGGCTTCTCCTCGACGGAACGCACGCGGAACTCGGCCTTCTCCAGCCGCGTGAGCAGCTCGCGCGCGCCGTTCTCGTCGAGACGCACGAGAGAGTCGTCGCGCAGCTCACCGGACGGCGCGAAGTCCCGCCCCTGAGCGATGCGCCTGCCGTCGAGCTGCACGAGGCGGGCGTCGAACGATCCGGGGTCGAACGTCGCGAGCAGGTCCCAGTACTCCGCGGAGGTGAAGGCCATCCGTTCCCGCTCCCGCTCGACGACGAGACGCGTCGCGACTGACTGCACGCGACCCGCCGCGAGCCCCCGTCTGACCTTCTTCCAGAGGACGGGGGAGACCTCGTAGCCGTACAGCCGGTCGAGGATCCGTCGTGTCTCCTGCGCATCGACGAGTCGCTGGTCGATCTCGCGCGTCTGCTCGAGAGCACGACTGATCGCGTCCTTCGTGATCTCGTGGAAGACCATGCGCCGGACGGGGACCTTGGGCTTCAGCACCTGCACGAGGTGCCAGGCGATCGCCTCGCCCTCGCGGTCCTCGTCCGTCGCGAGGAGGAGCTCGTCCGCATCCGCCAGATGCTTGCGGAGCGCGGTGACGATCTTCTTCTTCCCCGGATCGACAACGTAGTAGGGCTCGAAGCCGCTCTGAACATCGACGCCCAGGGCCCCGAAGCGCTTCCGCTGCTCCTTGGGGACGTCTCCCGCCCGGTCCGGGAGATCGCGAATGTGCCCCACGCTCGACTCGACCGTGAAGCTCGCACCGAGATAGCCCGCGATCGTGCGGGCCTTCGCAGGGGACTCGACGATGACGAGGCTCTTTCCCATCGGCGCGACACCATAGCGCCGCGGGCCGCGTGTGCAATCGCGCGATACTCCGAGGCGTGGCCAACCCACATCGTCCGAGCTGGTTCTACCTCCTGGTCGGGATTCTCAGCTGGCCCGTGCTCAAGACCCTCTTCCGCCATCGAGCTACGGGTGTCGAGAACGTCCCGAACGCCGGAGGCTTCGTGCTCGCGGCAAACCACTGGTCGAACTTCGATCCGTGGCCTCTCGGGCTCCCGCTCTTCCCCCGTCGATACCTTCGGTTCATGGCGAAGTCCGAGCTGTTCTGGTTCCCGCTCGACCGGATCATCAAGGCGGGCGGTGGCTTCAAGGTCCGCCGTGGCGAGCGTGACGAGGAGGCCATCCAGACGGCCCTCGCGCTCGCGCGTGAAGGCCACGGAGTCGTGATGTTCCCCGAAGGCACGAGGCGACGGAAAGGTCTTCGCAAGCGGCACGAGGCTCGTTGGCACACCGGTGCCGCGCGGATCGCTCTCGAAGGCGGCGTCCCGCTCGTGCCGGCCGGGATCTCGGGCACCGAGCGACTGTCGCGGCTCGGCCCTCTGCGGGTCTGCTTCGGGCCCCCGCTGGACCTCTCGGATCTCCGCGAGACACCAGTCGCCGAGGCTGCGTCGATCGCGACCCAGCGTCTGCGAGAGGCGATCGCGGAGCTCGAGCGCGCGGCGGCGTCGTGAGGCCGCTCCTGGTCGTGGACGGCGACTCGTTCGCCCACCGCGCCTACCACGCCCTCCCGAAGAGCATGCGAAGGGACGACGGCGGGCCGGGGAACGCCGTCATCGGCTTCGTGAACATGCTCGTGCGCCTCTGGCACGACGAGCGGCCGCGAACCGTGCTCGTCGGGTGGGACACGCTCGACGTGCCGACGTACAGGCACGACGCCCTTCCGCTGTACCAGAGCGGCCGCGTGTTCGACGACGAGCTCCTCGAGCAGCTGAGCCTGCTTCCGTCCGTCGTCGAGTCCTCCGGGTTCGCGTGCGCGAAGGCCCCCGGCTACGAGGCGGATGACTTCCTCGCGGCGGCGGCGGCTCGCGTAGAGGGCGCCGGCGGCACCGTGCTCGTCGCGACCTCGGACCGGGACGCGTTCCAGCTCGTCAGCCCGCGCACGACCGTGCTGCAGCCGACTCGTGGAGGCGGTGCCCCCGCGCGCATCGGCCCGGACGAGGTGCGCGCCCGCTACGGGGTCGACCCGGCTCAGGTTCCGGACTTCATCGCCCTTCGCGGCGATCCGTCGGACCGGATTCCCGGCGCGCGCGGCATCGGTGAGAAGAAGGCGGCACAGCTCCTCGCCGAGTTCGGTTCGCTGGAGGCGATGCTCGCCGAGGGTCGTTTCGCGGGAGAGGCCGAGTCGCTGAGGCTCTTCCGTCGGATCGCAACCATGGATCGCGAGGCTCCTCTGCCGCCGCTTCCCGACGCCGAGCCCGACTGGGAGGCGGCGGCGGAGCATGCGAGGGGACTGGGACTTCCCGGTGTCGCGCGGAGGTTCCAGGAGGCGCGAGCGTGGACGTGATCAGCCACCCGGCTCTCGCGCGCCTCCATCCACCGAGACGCAACCACTTCCATCCCGAGTCGCCGACTCGACTCGCCCGGCTCCAGGAGCGCTTCGCGGACTTCGTGCATGCCGAACCGGCCACGAGGCCGCAGATCGAGCTCGTGCACGCGGACTGGTACGTGGACTCGATCTCTCGAATCCGTGACGAGACGTGGCTGGACGCGGACACGTATGCGAGCGGAACGACCTACGAGGCAGCCTGCCTGGCTGCCGGGTGTGCGATCGGAGCGGTCGAGACGGGCGGCTTCGCGCTCGTGCGGCCCCCCGGTCACCACGCGCTGCACGCGGCGGCCATGGGCTTCTGCATCTTCAACAACATCGCGATTGCGGCGCGGCACGCCCAGGTCGGGCTCGGCGTGGAGCGGGTGGCGATCGTCGACTTCGACGTGCACCACGGGAACGGGACGGAGGCCATCTTCCGGGCGGATCCGTCGGTCCTCACGGTCTCGCTGCACCAGTGGCCGTTCTGGCCCGGCACGGGCGGGCCCGGGACGAGCGACGAGCACTGCCTGAACATCCCGCTCGCGGCGGGCTCCGGAGACGCCGAGTACCTCGCCGCCTTCGACGACCTCGTCCGGCCTGCGGTTCGCGCTTTCGAGCCCGAGATCGTGCTGGTCTCGGCCGGCTTCGACGCGCACGTCGACGATCCGCTCGCCGAGATGCGGGTCACGGAGGACGGGTTTCGCGAGCTCGCCGCCCGTTCGAGCGCCCTCGGCCCGCGGACTGCTGCGATCCTCGAGGGCGGGTACAACCTCCACACGCTGCCCCGTCTCGTCGAGGCTGCGCTCGACGGGTTCTCTCGCTAGGCGCGGGCTCGGTGGAGTCGCTCGAGGGCCTCGCGCCGCGACGAGACGTCGAGCTTCCTGAGGAGGCTCTTCACGTGCGAGCGGACCGTGTGCTCGGAGATGAAGAGCCGCTGTGCGATCTCGTCCGTCGCGAGGTGCTCGTCGAGTAGCAGCAGCACCTCCACCTCCCGCGCGGAGAGGGCGTGAGCGATCTCCTCGGGTACGCCGTTGGGTCGGCCACCGTCCCGAACCCGATCGAGCAGGCGGCGTGCGACCCCACCGGAGAGAGCCGCGTCTCCGCGGGCGACTCCGCGCAGGAACGTCGCGATCTGCTCGGGTGGCTCGGTCTTCAGGAGGTAGCCGGACGCGCCGGCGCGGATGGCCGCCAGGAGATTCTCCTCGGCGTCGGACGCGGTGAGCACGACCACTTCGCAGTCGGGGGCGCCCTCACGGATGCGCGGAAGCGCGGTCAGCCCGTCCATCCCCGGCATGGTGAGGTCGAGGAGGACGATGTCCGGCTGGAGCGAGACGGCCTCGTCGATGGCGCGTCGGCCGTCCTCGGCCTCGCCGACCACGTCGAATCCCTGCTGTGCGAGGAGGCCCGAGAGAGCGTCTCGCGTGAGCGGATGGTCGTCGACGATGAGGATGCGCTCGCCCACGTTGCCCTTATCGGCAGGCGGCCTCGTGCCGACAAGTGGGTCGTGGATCACGTTCGGTCCCAGAGCTATCGATCCTGGCTTCTCGGCGAGATCCTTCTCGTCTGCCTCCTGGCTGCCGGGACGACCCTCTTCGTGGCGAACGACTCCCTCCCGTCGGTCTACGAGTTCCACGACGCGCGGCTCGTGCTGGACACCGCCATCGCCGTTGTCGCGGGAATCGTGTGCGTGCTCTCGAGCGTTCGCTTCCTCGTCGACGGCCGCACTCTCGACCTGCTCGTCGCCGCAGGCTTCCTGAGCATCGCGGTGGGCACCGTGGCGTTCGGTCTCGTGCCGACGCTGAGCGGATCGCCGACGTCAGCGACCGCGTGGACGTTCGTCGGAGCGCGTCTCCTCGGTGCGGGTCTCATTGCAGTCGCGCCGTATGCGAACTCGAAGCTCGGAGAGCGTCGGCGCTCGCTCGTGACCGCGGCCGTCGGCGTGGGTGTCGTCCTCGGCGTCGCAGCATTCGGGCTGCGTCTTCCGGAAGTGGAGAGCGAGGTCGTCGCCGCCGAGCTCGTTCAAGGCTTCTATGTCCGGCTTGCCGCGGCTCTCCTTGCGACTCTCTGGCTCATCGCAGTCGTCGGATTCGGCCTGCGCTACCGACGCTACGGGCGAGACCTCGACAGCTGGCTGTGCCTCGCGGCGACGCTGGCGCTCTTCGCCGACCTGCACCTCGTCTTCGAGCCGCTGATCTCGAGCGACGAGGTCCTGCAGGGTGACTTCCTGAGGCTCGTCGCCTACGGCACGCTCCTCGTCGGCGTGTGGCGGGCCATCTCCGAGGCCGAGTTCGGTCGGGCCGTCGCCGACGAGCGCGCGCGGGTCGCGAGGGAGATCCACGACGGTCTCGCCCAGTACCTGTTCGCCATCTCGACGCAGGTGAGCATTCTCGAGTCGGGCGCTCCGCCGGAGCAGGTGCTGCCGAAGCTGAAGAGCGCCGCCGCGCTGGCGCAGCAGGAGGCGCGATTCGCGGTGCTCGCTCTCTCGTCAGCCGGAGGCTCCGCCCGGTTCGATGCGGCGCTTCGTCGCTACGTGGAAGTCCTCACAGCCGATGGCGAGCTCGACGTCGAGGTGGATCTCGACCCTCAGGTGCGGCTTGCCCCGGACGAGCAGATCGAGGTGTTCCGCATCGTCCAGGAGGGCCTCGGGAATGCGCGTCGGCACGCGGGCGCGAGCCACGTCGAGGTCTCGATCGCGCAGCGCTCCGGTCGTCGCGTGGTCACCGTGTCGGACGACGGAGTCGGGTTCGACGAGGAGGCCGCCCCGACCGGGAGCGGGGTCCCGAACATGAGGCTGCGCGCCAAGGCCATCGCGGGAGATCTCCGGGTTCGCTCGGCACCGGGCGACGGAACTGCAGTCGAAGTCGTCCTCCGACCCGCCTGATCCCGAGAGCGAGACGCGGGGCCGGCCGGTCTCGGTTGGTGCCTCCCCCAGGCCGTGTGTGATCGCGTGGGACGGCGTGCTCTCGTCCGTCAGTCTGTACAGGTGACGTCGAAATTGACAGCGTCGCCCTCCGCGATGTCGAGTCTTTGTCTCATGTAGAGGTTGCCCAAACCGGGACAGTCTTTATACGATTCCGGAATGCCCGAAGGCAGCTACCTGAGGATCGGAGAGCTCAGCCGGCGCACCGGTGTGAGTCCCGAGCTTCTCCGCGCGTGGGAGCGCCGCTACGGCCTGTTCGAGCCCGAGCGATCACCCGGTCGCTTCCGCCTGTACTCGGACTCGGATCTCGCTCGGGTGCAGGCGATGCAGGCGCACCTCGCCGAGGGCCTCTCGGCCGCCGAGGCCGCGCGCCTCGCGCTCGCCTCGCCCCCGGCGAGGCCGGCCTCTGCGCTCGGCGGGCCCGCGCTCGACGAGCCGATGAAGGACCTTCGGCGGGCTCTCGTCGCCTTCGACGAGCCGGGCGCGAACACGGCGATCGATCGGTTGCTCGCCAGCATCAGCGTCGATGCTTTCCTGCGGGACGCGGTGCTTCCGATTCTTCGAGATGTCGGAGAGCGGTGGAGCCTGGGGGAGTCGTCGATCGCCGAAGAGCACTTCACGAGCAACGTTCTCCGCGGACGCCTTCTGGCGCTCGGCCGAGGCTGGGGACGGGGGAACGGTCCGCATGCACTCCTCGCCGCACCCTCCGGCGAGCTCCACGACCTCGGATTGATCGTGTTCGGCCTCGCGCTTCGGGAACATGGCTGGCGCATCACGTTTCTCGGCGGGGACACTCCGATCGAGACGATCGCGGAGACAGCGAGCACGACCCGTCCCGATCTGATCGTCCTCGTGACGCTGATGCCGTCGCGCCTCGGGTCGCAGGCCGACGCCCTCCGCGAGCTCGCGCGCGACTGGAGAGTCCTGATCTGTGGTGCGGGAGCGACCGAGGGCTTTGCCGAGAGCCTCGGCACCGAGTACGCCGCCGAGGATCCGGTCGAAGCCGCCGGGCAGCTGGCGTCGGTTCGTGCCAGAGGCTGAGGCGAGAGGCCGGGCTTCGTCGTCCTCGCGGAGCGGCCTGCGGCGGATCGCCGATGCGATGAGTCGCGGAGCATCCAGTGCGCTCCGTACTTTTCCGTATGAGGTTGCCGGGTTTGCGCGAATAGGCGCGGGGCGATTCTTCGGATGACCCCGCACGCTGACGTCGGCAGCCTGAACGCAGAAACAGTTCAACGCACCGGGAGGTGGAGCAATGGCTAACAGGAGGCTCTGGGAAATCGGTGGATTCGTCGCCGGCGGCTTGCTGGTCATCTTCGGAGTCGTCGCGATCATCCTCGGCGTCAACGCGTACAGCACGACCCGAGACGCGCTCAAGGCCGAGGGAATCACCTTCGGATCGGCGGACGATCCGGCGGTTCAAAGGCACGCCGAGCAGTGGGCAGGTCAGCAAGTCACGACCGGCGACCAGGCGCGCGCGTTCGCGGAGATCATGCGCGAGCACACACTGGCGGCAAGCGGTGGTCTCACGTACGCACAGCTGGGCCGCTACGAGTCGGCCGAGAACCCGAGCGCCCCGGCCGGGACGAACGACCCCACTGAGGCGGCGAAGAACGCGGAAGGCCAGCCCATCTCGAACAGCGCTCGCGATCTCTGGGTGACCGAGACGGCCCTCACGACCGCGCTCAACATGAGCTTCATGGCCGAGCGGCTCTCGGTCTTCTCGCTCGTCGTCGGGATTGCACTCCTACTGACCGGAATCGGGCTCGTGATTCTGGCGTTCGCGGTCTTCGGCCGTGAGCGGCGCGAGGAGGCGGCGGCGTTGGCTGCGGTGCCTGCGACGCACTGACCCGGAGACCAAGGGAGACCCCGGGTCGCAAGAGCTCCGACCTCCCGGAGTGCCAAGGGGCGGCGCGAGCCGCCCCTTCGGCTTGCGTAGTTTCCCGCGGCGGGAACCGGGCTGACCCCGAGGTATGAGTGGTGCCATGGGTTACACGATGCGCCGATGGCGGCCCAGCCGAAGCGGATCGTCGTCGGATTCGATGACTCTGCCGGTGCGGTGCGCGCCCTCGAGGCTGCGTCGCAGCTCATGGGCTACGGGTCCGAGTTGACGGTCGTGGCGGTCGTGCCGGACGGAGAGAACGGTGGACGCGAGATGCTCGCGAAGGCGCGCGACTTCCTCCTCGGCAGACTCGTGACCGCGACGTACGTCCATCGCCACGGCGAGGCGGCCGAGGAGATCGTTGCGGCCGCAGACGAGTTCTCGGCCGATCTCCTCATCGTCGGTCGCCGCGCCCGACGGGACGGCGCCGGTCAGGAGCCGGGATCAGTCAGCGCGGACGTCGTGCGGCACGCCGCGTGCGACGTGCTCGTCGTGGGGTGAGCCTCAGCGGTCGATGAGCCCGTGGTCGAGCGCGTAGCGGACGAGCTCCGCACGGCTCGAGAGGCTGAGCTTCTGCATGATGTGCGCCCGGTGCGTCTCGGCAGTTCGCACCGAGATGTAGAGGAGCGCGGCAATCTCCTGATTCGTGTGGCCGAGCGCGAGCAGTCGGAGCACTTCCCGCTCGCGCTCCGAGAGGGGGTCGGACTCCGCGCGCTTGCGCTCCTCGGTCTCGGCGGCGACCAGCTTCGCCCCGAGGGCGGGGTGCACGTAGCGTGATCCACTGGCGACCGCTCGAACCGCCTCGACGACGTCCGTGTCCGCCGCCTCCTTGAGGACGTAGCCGCTGGCACCCGCCTCGAACGCCTCGCGCACGTAATGGGGGTCGTCCTGCATCGACAGGACGAGCACGCGTGCCTCGGGCACTGCCTGGAGAAGAGCCGGCATTCCCTCGATGCCGCTCTTCCCCGGCATCACGACGTCCATGAGCACGACGTCGGGCTTGTGCTCCAGGGCCTCGAACACCGCTCTCTCCGCGTTCGCCGCCTCTCCGATCGTCTCGATGTCCTTCTCCGCGTCGAGCACCCGTCGAAGACCGGCCCGCACGACTGCGTGGTCGTCGACGACGAGAACTCTGATGGCCTTCGGAGCTGCCGCCTTGCGTGTCATCGGGTCGGCACCTCGGCCGCGACGGTCGTCCCCGTGCCGGGGCTCGTCTCCAGTCGGAACCTTCCTCCGACGAGCACGACTCGCTCTCGCATCCCGGCAAGACCGAGACCTGCTGTCGGGCTCGACGCATCGAACCCCTCGCCGTTGTCCTCGACGACCAAGACGGCAGCGCCGGGCTTCCGCGTGACGAGAACGCTCACCCGGGTCGCGCCCGCATGCCTCGCGATGTTGGTCAGGGCCTCCTGCACGATGCGGTACATCGTGGTCTCCGCGTCGGCCGGAAGCCGCTCACCGCCGAGGCGGATCTCGAGGTCGATCGTGATGTTCCCGTCCTGCTGACGGTGACTCTCGACGAGGCGCTCGAGTGCCGGAGTGAGGCCGTAGTCGTCGAGCGCCGCGGGGCGGAGCTCGACCGCCAGGCGCCGAACATCCTGGAGTGTCGAGACGACGAGGTCGCGCACCGCGGCCACGCGCTCGCGGTCCCCGTCGGTTCGTGTGCCCCGCTCCAGCTCCTTGAGGCCGAGGAGGATCGACGTCAGTGCCTGGCCCGTCTCGTCGTGCAGCTCGCGTGCGAGTCGCGTTCTCTCGAGCTCCTGCGCGTCCACGACGCGGCGCATGGCGTCTCGGCTCACGCGGCGGGACAGGTCGATCGCGAGCGCGGCGCGCTTCGCGACCGACTCCGCGACGCGCACGTCCTCGTCGCCGAAGCGGCTGTCGTCGCCCTTCTTGTCGTGCGCGACCACGACACCGATTGCCCGACCCGCCACGATGAGCGGGACGTAGAGCGCCGTCGAGACTCCCATGCGCAGAGCCGCCTCCTGGTCGACCTCCGGGTCCTCCGCGACGGAGTCGACCTGCTCGCTCGCCGCGCGCTCCAGCACGCGGCCCGCTTTGGACGCTCCGAGGCCGAGTCGCGATCCGAGGACGGCATCGGAGCCTTCGCCGTCGGCCGCAGCCACGCGGAGGGCATCGGGAGTGTCGGGAATCGCGACGAGAACGATGCGTGCGTCGAGCAGCTCGCGGAGACGGGCGGCGACGATGCCGAGCTGAGGCTCGAGCTCGAGCTGCGACGAGAGTGCGTTGCCGATCTCGTTGAGCGACTCGAGCTGGCGAAGCCAGCGAGTCGACGTCTCGTTCAGTCGGGCGTTCTCGATCGCGACGGCGGCCTGCGCACCGAGCAGCTGGATGAACTCCTCGTCCTCCTCGGTGAACTCGCTGCCGTCGGTCTTGTCGGCGAGGTAGAGGTTTCCGTAGACGACGCCGCGGAGCAGGATCGGCACGCCCAGGAACGCGGTCATCTCCGGGTGTCCCGGAGGAAAGCCCACGGAGCGGGCATCGTCGGCGATGTCGGACAGACGAAGTGGCCGGGCTTCGCGGAAGACGACCCCCAGGACTCCACGTCCTTGCGGTGCGTCGCCGATCGCCTCCCGCGCCTCGGCGTCGATTCCGGTCGTGAGGAAGCGCTCGAGGCCTTTGCCGGTCGTGTCGACGACGGCGAGCGCCGCATACCGTGCTCCCGTGAGCTGCGCAGCCGTCTCGACGATGCGCTGGAGCAGGACATCGAGTGAGAGCTCCGAGCTGAGCGAGATCCCGGCATTGATGAGCAGCCGCAGCCGGTCGACCTGCTCGGTGTGCGTGTCGTCAGGAGCCATGCGTGCGTCAGCGTATCGGGAGGCCTCGGGGCGGTCGGCGTGATGCCGCGCCGGTCTCACGACCCCGGTTTCCCCACAGCGTTCGTGTGGGCTTCTCACGTCGTGCCTAGGGGACGGGCCCGTTACTCATGACTCGACCTGAACCAGCAGAAGGGGGCAGCATGACGAAGCAATTCCGACGACGATGGAGCGGGCGACTACGAGGCGCCCGTCCCGTTCGTCGGAGGCACGATCGACCGCGTCGTCGTCGACGTCTCGGGCGACCACGACGTCCATCACGAGAAGGAGGTGCTGGCCTACCTGGCGCGCGACCGACGCCCGGCGAGGCCTGTCCCCACGGGCCGGCTTCCGGTC